>JAILKU010000061.1 GCA_024693505.1 Bacteroidaceae bacterium
GGCGGCCTTTTTATCTGTCCCCAGAAATCACGGATAAAACGACTTTTGGGGTAAAGCTCGAATGTAATTTATCCCAAACCCATATAAAGCATTTCCTTTACACCAGTAGAATAAAAAGATGCTATTTATAGAGGAAATCGGCATTAGCGTTATGATGATCGGTTCGGGTTCAAGTAAATGAGAGGAGCAACCAGCCGAGTGAATCGGAAGATTCACATAAGTCAATCGGGGCATTTTGTCGAGTTCATAAGGACAGTGCCTTTAGGCATACAATCGTTTGCCTAAAGGCGCACTATCATTTGGCTAAAGGCAAACGATTAAATGTCTAAAGCCAAATGAAGAGGTCTATTATCATCATAAAGCTAATGACCGATTGGGTTTATTGCTGTCCGCTAATTATCCGAGATTTGTTAGGCTACGGCACAAATTCCGTGAGAATAAACTTGAAAATATGTTCCAAATCGCAGTTTACCTCTACTTTATGCTCATAAATCCTTGTGTGTTAGATACTTGAATATTACCCTACATCTATTTTCCTTCTACAAAACCTCTACTTTACCTCTACTTTACCTCTACCGCTCATCTACAACACAGAAAGGAGGTTGCGCCCAATTCCGTTAAGGAATGTAATTATTCCCAGCCTGGGAACAAAACATTCCCAGCCTGGGAACGAAACATTCCCAGATTGGGAATAAATGTCGAGCATAGGGACAGCGAATAGGAGATGCCTATCGTAGATGATGTGATTCCCCTATTGACAAGTATGTACCTCTTATTCCTGAATCAAGAAAAGGCCTATCCGGTTTGTATGGACAGACTGATGAACTGTAGGGATGAGATAGATGAATTGTAGAGGCAAAATAGAGGATAAGTAGAGGATAAGTAGAGGATAAGTAGAGGATAAATAGAGGATAAAACACAATAAAGTACTTGATAAATGAATGTAGATCAGTGATTTCGCTGTAAAATTGCAAGTATCAAGTAGAGGTAGATGTAATTATAGGATTTCATCTGTGAGCTCACAGACAGTTTTCTCTGCTTTCTGTGCTTCTCTAACTCTTAGCTCTAAGACCTCCGGCAACTGAGCATCAAAGATATTTAACCGAACTTTCGGAAGTAATGAAACCCCAGCGTAGAAACGGCCTGAAGGGCCACCAGCACTTAGCCCTGGGCATCGCCCTGGGAAGGAAGACAACCTTGTATTAGCCTCTGGAAGCTTCTAACAGCTAACGATGGAGGCGAACAGCCCACATATAGAGCTCTATTTCGGCATCAAGAACGGCTGTCCGCTAAAAAAAGAGGGGCTGGAAGAACGGAGGGGGCTTACTATTTGAAAAATGAATCCACAATGCCTGTCTATCGGCACTGAAGATGGGGAGTGCTGGCACTTTTGAACTTTGGCGGACAGCAATAATTATTTTTCCATACAGAAAAAAATCTTTATGATAGAAAGTCGGATAATTGCCGTTGTTTTTTTGAGCCAAAACCGGACTTCAGGCGGTTATGCGCCCAGAAAGCCTTGTTCCAGAGAGAGTATCCTGAGACACCGAGCGCCCCTACTCGCGTGGAACAAGTCCTGCCTGCTCGGCCCACAAACGGTACTGCCCCAGGTCGTAGGGCGGTTCGCCGTAGAGGTAATGGTTACGAAGCGCCAGGTCCCCCACCCTATAATCTATAATGTACATGCCCTGCCCCTTCTGTTCGGGCAGGAGGGCCACCTGCGCCTTAGTATTGGCCGGTACGCAGAAAGTGCCCTCGTAAACCTTTTTGCCCGATGCCACATCGCTGACCACAACCTGGCCCGACGCCTCGCTGAGCGTCTCGTTGGCTGCCATCAGGGGGTATGCTCCGTTGCGCGCATCGTTTATGAAGAGGCAGACATCGCGCTGGGCATTGCGGATGTACCAGTAGGCCCGCTTCTTGCTATAGTAATAATCGACGACGGCATCGGAGATGAGAGGCCAGCCGTCGCGCAGGTTCCACCAGATAAGTCCGCTATGATTGTCGAACTTACGCCCGCGCCACATCTCGATGAAGTACTTCATGGCTTCCGCCTGAACGCTCTGCGAGGCGAAGATGAAGTCGTCCAGGTCGCGGGGCACCTGACCGAAGACCAGCCGCACCTGGTTTATCATCAGGTTGTTACGGTCGAAGGTCTTACCCTCTGAGGGGAAACGGCGCACGCTCTTGGTAAGCCACTCCTCGTTCCACTCGAAGTCGCGCTCCCAGGGATAGACATGACCGGCAGTCATCATCCGCTCCAGACTCTGTCGGTTGGGGCAGCCGTGGTAGCCTATCTCGCTGACGAAGACATTGGCAGCAGCCTTGTAGTAGGGTGCCTTGTAGTATCCGCGCGGCCCCCACAAATGGGCCTCGGGAAGCTCGTTCTCGTTGAAGCCGCGACGTATGACCTCGGCACTCAGGTAGGGCGAGCTGGGCAGGTATGGACGCGTCAGGTCGAACTCGTAGAGTACTCGCGGAATGACCTCGCGGCTGATGCGGTCGCGATTGGGGTCCCAGGCCTTTCCGTTCCATACACTTACACAGTCGTCCTCGTTATTGCCCGCCCACAGCGCGATGCACGGATGATTGCGCAGGCGGAGAACCACCTGGGTCACCTCGTCCTCTATCGCACGGGCAAAGCGGTCGCGCTGGGGATAAAAGGCACAGGCCATCGAGAAGTCCTGCCAGACCAAGATACCATTTTCGTCGCAGAGCTCGTAGAAACGGTCAGCCTCATAGACATTGCCGCCCCAGCAGCGAATCATATTGCAGTTCAAATCAGCGGCCATCGCTATGCTACGTTCGTAGTGCTCTGCGTCGCGACTATGTAGAGCGTCAAGCGGCACCCAGTTCGTACCGTGGATGAAGACTGGCTCGCCGTTCACATAGAAGCGGAAACGTCCGGGCGCATCGGGCAGGTTAATATCCGTCCGCTCAAGGCGTATCTGCCGCAGCCCGATACGTTCCCTGTGGCTTGTCAGCACAAGGCCGGCAGAATCCACGACTTGGAGCTCGGCATCGTATAGGGTCGGACGGCCCAAGCCACGAGGCCACCAGAGTTCAGCATCGGCGACCTCCATCCGCTGGCGGAAAGCAGGCGTATTGACCACCTGCTCGCTGCGAGCCACTTCCCGCCCCCTCAATGAGAGGATGAGACGGGCACGGGCCTTGCCGAGATGCTGAGGCGGAAGGCGCAGCTGGACATCAGCCTGCAGGCCTGCCTTGCGATTCGGCACATCCAAAGCATTCACCCAATAATGCACGTTGCGTATCTCCGTCTCGTCCTGTACGCGAAGCTCCACCTCGCGCCACAGGCCGGCACTCACCAGACGGGGCAAGATGTCCCATCCGTACATGTGAGGTGCCTTGCGCACGCCAATACTCTCGCTGGATGCAAAGCCCGCCATACTGAAGGTGCCCAGCATCTCCTGCTGAGCCTCCAGGACGGCAGAGCGCAGGATCACCTCCAGACGGTTACGGCCAGAACGCAGGAGCGACGTCACGTCGAAGTCGTGCGCGATGAGCATATTCTCCGCCCGGCCAACGAATCTCCCGTTCAGCCAGACATCGGCCAGGCAGTCGATGCCGCCAAAATGGAGAATGACCCGCTTACCTCCTACCCCGGAGGGAGCTTTGAACAAACGGCTATAGCACCACTGAAAAGATTCCCACGGACGCAGGCCGTCAACGTTGCTCCCCTTCATCGGGTCCTCAATCAGTCCGGCCCTCTGCAAGTCTATTTCCACATTACCGGGCACCATAGCTGGCACGCGCCTGACCTTCAGCCCCTTCATCTCGCAGGGAGAAGTGACAGGACGGGATGACTGAGGCCAGAAACTCAGGGTCCACGAGCCATTCAGCGAAAGCGTGTCTGCGGCACAAGCCATCCCTATGCCAGCCCCGAAGGCCAGCAGGAAGAAGGCAATCCTAATTATTCTTAATACGTTCAGTTTCAAAGCTTAAAAGGTCTTTATTGTATATAGCAAACAACTACGGTTCCAGAAATTATTGCTGCTCCATAGCTATGGAATGCAAGGAATACGGGGACAAAAGTACGAAGATATTATCATCTCGCCAAATATATGGCACGGTTTTTGAACTATTGAACCTTCACTCTATCTGGAATGCCACAGCCGTCGGGAAGGGAATCTTCTCCGGGCAGGCGATCTCCAGGGCCTCGTCGGTCTGTTGCCACTTCAGGTCGCCCTTCGTGCCCAGCATCTTCACCCGGCGTATTTCTCCCATACGTCCTGCCCGACGGCCCAGCGAGCGTATGCTCACCGTCTGGCCCGGCTCGGGCGACTTCATGCAGAAGGCATAGATCTTGCCATCCTTTCCCTGGGTGAATCGGATGTCCTGGGGCGTGAAGGGGAAGTCCTTTTGCGTCTGCCCCAGGGCGCCGGCGGGGAACTTGCGCGGACGGCCGCTCTCGTCGGGAATGCCCTCGGCCGGAATCTGCCAGGCCCGGCTGCCGTATATGCCCTGCCCGTTCACCTCCATCCATTTGCCCACCTCTCCGAGCATCTCCTCGCAGGCCGCCTCCAGCGAGCCATCGGGGCGCAGGGGGATGTTAAGGGCTACGCAGCCGTCGCGGCATACCGACTCTATGATGAAACGTTCCATGCTGCCTGCGTCATAGACGATTCCGGGGCGGTAGTACCAGTCGCCCACGGGCGTCTCGCGTATCCAGGTCTGGGTGGTATCGATATTGTCGGGGAAGTCGAACTCGGCCGTGTTGACCGTGCCGTTTGTGGGGCGGCGGAACTTTACGACGCTGAAGGCCTCCACCCGCCCCCGCTGCTTCAGCTGGCGGTTGTAGAAGTCGGCCATCACGATGGGCATGGCGTTGCACTTGTAGCCCGTGCCCGTGTCGAAGCCGGAGAAGGGCCCCTGGCCGGTGCCGTCGGTATAGATGAAGTCGGGGTCGTAGTGCCGGGTGACGTCCATCATGCGCAGAGCCCATTGGGTGGCGTACCAGCGGGCATAGTCGAGATGGCGCCAGAAGATGCCGTTGGCCGGCTGGTGGTGCTGCGGGATGCCCACCGTCTCATACTCGCTCAGGTCTATGCCGTAGAGGCGACGCGGGTCGTAGCCTTCCCACCACTTGCCCTTTCCGTCCTCCAGGGTCAGGTGTCCGTCGTATGGCACACCGGCCTTGGGCCCCTGCGAGTCGCTCCAGAAGGCAGTCTGCCACCACCACCAGGTATATTCGTGGTGGAAGGTTACGCCGAACCGCATTCCCGCCTTGTGGCAGGCCTTGGACCACTCGCCCAGCAGGTCGCGCTTGGGGCCTATGTTCTTCGCGTTCCAGGGCTGGTAGTGCGAGTCCCAAAGGTCGAAGTTGTCGTGGTGGACTCCCATAATCATCAGGAAGCGGGCACCGGCCTTCTTGTAGAGCTTCGTCAGGCGGGCGGGGTCCAGCTTGTCGGGGTTCCAGGTCCTGAGCACATCCTTGTATCCGACCTCCGAGGGATGACCGAAACGGCGCAGGTGGTTGGGGTAGGCTTCCCCATCCGTCTCCACGTAGAGGCGCCGCGCATACCAGTCGCCGCTCTCTCCGGCCGACTGGGGCCCGAAGTGTACCCAGAAGCCCACCTTGGCATCGCGCAGCCACTGGGGCGTGCCGGGATGGTTGGCCTCTATGCTCTCCCAGGAGGGCTGGAAGGGGCCTGGCATAATGGGGATGTCCAGCTGCACCTCGGGAAAGTCGGCCGAGGAGCCCATGGGAACGCTGCCCTTAGGCAACGGTTGGGGTATCTCGGGCATGGGAGGCAGCTCGGGCAGGGTGCTCACACTCTTCTGCTCGGAACAGGCAAGCAGCAGAAACAGGGATGATACAAGGAAAGGGGATGTCTTCTTCATAATGGTTCAAAGTTTAAAGTTTAAGGTTCAAAAGTTTAAAGTTTAAGGTTTAAGGTTCACCTTCGATATCCACATTTCGGCCATGCGGCGGTGGCCGGCGGGTGTGGGGTGAATGCCGTCCCATATCCAGTAATCGGGGCGGGGCTCTTTCCTGACGAGCTTGTCGAACATCTTGTCGAAGGGGAGGAAGACGGCATCGTAGTCCCTGGCCATCTGCCTGACGAGGGCCGACAGCTGGCAGACAATCTGGCGGCGCTGGTCGTAATCGGGAGCCTTGCCAACCTCTCCCACCCTTTCCACGAAGGGCGCACACAGCACGAACAGGACATTGGGGTTCTGCTCCCTTACGCGATCCAGCAGGCGGCGGTAGCGGGCATCCCAGGCCGCAAAGTCGAACGGCTGACCGGGCTTTTGGGAAAGGCTGCGCAGGTAGTGCCCGGCATCGTTGGTGCCGATGAGCACCGAGAGCACGTCGGGCTTCATGTCCACCACATCTTCCTGCCAGCGCGCCTCCAGGTCGCCGAGCTCGTTGCCGCTGATGCCGCGGTTAAGGAACTCGTAGTCCTGCATCGGCCGGCGGCTCATGTAGTAGGATGCACAGTCGGCCATGTATCCGTGCCCGAAGATGTGGTTCCAGTCCCAGTGGTTTCTTTCCTTCGAGGGACGTCCGTTGTTGGCCCCCCATGCCCCGTCGGTGATGGAGTCGCCGATGAAGAGTACCCTCTTGCCCTGTCCCCACATGATGGGCAGGGAGAGCAGAAGGGCCATCGCCAAAAGCATAATACGTTTCATAGTGTGTCTGTCTTGAACCTTGAACTTCGGTCGAGCCTGCTCACGCTCGGGAAAGTTGATGCGAGCATCACTCTCCCCTCGCTTAATCGCAGCCTTGAACTATAACTTGCCGGAGACGCCCAGCAGCTGTTCGCCCAGGCCTATGGTGTAGCCCTGGCTGTACCAGACGATGCGGTTGAACGTGTCCGCCACAAAGAAGACAGGACGGGCGGAAGTGAGGGGCAAACGCGACTGGCTGAGCACATCATCGATGGTTTCCGGTGCAAGTGTGCCAAAGGACACGTTCGCAGGCAAGCCCTGACATTCGGGACGTTGCAAGAAAGAAGCGAAGTCGGTTCCCTCGGGTACCAAGAGGATAATGCTACGCCCCCACTCCTCAAGCTTCGCACGGACGGCTGACAGGTCGCGCAGGGCATGGTTGGTCGGTTCGTCGCCCGGACGGAGGAAGCCGACTACGAAGTAGCCGCGGCCCGAAGTGGAAAGGATACTGCGCACGGCGTCAGCACCCTGTGGCAGGTAGCGCAGCTCGCTGTTGAACGATCCCAGTACCTTCAGCTCGTCGGTCTCGGTACGGATGCGCAGGGGAATCGTTACGTTGTCCGCGTCGAGGCAACCGAGCTCGAGTTTACCCTTCACGCTTCCGTCGGGAAGAAGAGTGCGGGAGATGATTGCGGGGTTCGAGGGACTGTCGTGGCAGATGCGGAAGATCTCGATGTGGGCCAGCACGCCTCCGTTGGCCAGACGAGTGCCGGTGGTGAGCAGATAGGTGCCGAAGTCCATGGTCATGCCCTCCGCGAAGAATGCATCCACGGCACGGGGGTTCATCTCATAGTCCTGCAGCGCAAGGTCGAAGTCATCCGTGAGGCGGGCGATTGAGAAGTGCGAGAAGTAGTCGGGCCGCGACTGCCCGGGTTCAATCTTCAGGCACAGCGTACCCCGCTGGGGATGCTTCGCCGTGGTCTTGGAGAAATCCACGTCGGTCCATGCTGACGAGGGGCATTGGGCAATGAACTGAACCTTGCCCGTAACCTCGTCAATACGTGCCGAGATACCTGCGGTGCGCATGGCGGCGACGAAGAAGATGTCCCTGCTGTGTGCATCGCATGCACGGTGCCTCAGTACGCCGGCGGGACTCATGCAGAGGTGCTGCGGATTGCACGCCTCATCGATGTGGATACTATCGCGCGTCCATCGTATGATGTCCCCTGCACTCATCCGGCCGAATACGCGGGCCAGGGGTGCGCGCCACGGGGTGAGCATCTCGTTACTCACGCGCGGGCATAATATATAATGTATCCAGGTGCGGGAGTAGGCGTCGCTAATATTATTAGCTTCGTCAGGCGTGTTCTGCCAGTGGTCCTCGAGCACTTCGGCAGAGACGTCGCGGTAGTCCTTGCTGCGTAGGCTGCGCAGGAGGGCGACGGCCTTGGCGCCGGGATGCGACTGGAGGAACGAGGCGATGACCTCGTGGTTGGCGCGGGACTTGATGAGGAAGTCCGCTACGCTGGCTGAGTCTTCAGGCGAAAGGTCCTGGAACAGCTCGCTGTATGTGCCGGCACTCTCCGCTGATGCGGGGTGCCAGAAGGCGCAGTCCATATATGCATTCCTGACGCTGTCCTCACGCTGAAGCTCCAGATTGCAGAGGTTCCTCTCGACGTCGCTTACCTCGGGAAGTACGGGGTTCTCGGTGGGAGGTATCAGGTCGAGGTCGAGCGAGGCTGTGTAGTCCCTTGACTTGTGGAGCACCAGTACTATCTCCTCGTCCTTCCCCACACTGGCCTTCGAGAACCCGTAGCGACCGTTGTGCGCGGCCCACACGAGTAAATCGCCACGTCCGCAGGAAAGGCTGCAGCGGCCCGCGTCGTCTGTCTGCTTGCTCAGCAGCTTGTAGAACTCGGCATAGTTATAGATGCGGAAGTCCACCCTCGCTCCGGGCACGGGCTTGCCGTCGGTGTCCGTTACGAGGACGCGCAGGGGGCTGACGGGACAGTAGTTGGATGTGACATTGATCTCCGTATAGCATCGTGTGCGCGACATCACCTCCTCAGGACCGTCGTAATTACCGAACGCCTTGGTATGCATCAGTATAGCGCGGCTGGCAGGTGCGTTGAACCATCCCAGGTTGAGCACGGGCTCCGGCTCGCAGGCACCCATAAAGTACCACTGTCCGTCAGCCCATGCCTCGACCCATGCGTGGTTGTCGTCGGTGTGTGCCCAGCGAGGCGTATAGACCTGGCGCGCGGGGATGCCCACAGCTCGGAGCGCCGCCACGGTAAAGGTACTCTCCTCGCCACAACGACCGATTGCTGAGCGCATCGTGGCCAAAGGTGACGAGGTGCGCGAGTCGGAAGGCTGGTAGGTGACGTGCTCGTGGCACCAGTGGTTGACCCAAAGGATAGCGTCGCGCATCGGCATCAACTTCACCCGTTCCTTCAACTCATTATATATTATGGTACGCGCATCGTCAAGGTTCTCATTGTTCACGCGAACGGGCAGCACAAAGTGACGCCACTCGCGCTCGGGGATAGCAGGTCCCCAAGGCATCTCCATTCGCGCCCTGAGGGAAGTCTCTACATTGCGCTTCCAGAACTCACGAGAATAATCCACACTGTCGGGCAATGGCATATAGCGATAGAGGAAAGCCAGGTAACCGGCAGCGTCGTCAGACGATGAGGTACATGCCCCCAAGAGGGGGAACAGAAGGAGGGAGAAGAGAATCTTTTTCATTATTCAGCGTACATATCCACGATAAGTTCGCCAAAGAGGGTGTTTGCCCAAGCGAACCATTCGCGAGTGAACTTCTTGGCATCGTCCTTATTGAAAGACTCGTGCATGAAACCAGTGTCGCCATCGGTCTTCAGAATCTGATCCACACACCATTCCTTTTCGGCACGGTCGTTGGTCGTGAAGGCCTTCATCACCAGACTCATCGGCCAGGGATTGTTAAGTCCGCAGTGAGGACCGCCAATGCCCTCGCCTGCCTTACCGCGGAAGAAATAGGGATTATCCTCGCTCCAGACGAAGTTGCGGGTATTCTGGTAGATGGGGTCGTCAATCTTGACATCGGTCAGATAGGGCAGGCAGAGCAAACTGGGCGCGTTGCTGTCGTCCATCATCAGGGCTGAGCCGTAGCCGTCCACTTCGAAAGCATATCTCTTACCATCCTTGGGATGCTCCACAATAGCGTACTTCTCCAATGCCTCCTCGACCTGAGTGGCCATACGGCGACAGTCGCTAGCCAGGCCGTACTCCTTGTTCACGTCGTTCAGGATGATGGCAGCCTTACGCAGCACACTAACGGCAAAGAAGTTACTGGGCACCAGATAGGGGAAGATGGTGCTGTCGTCCGAGGGACGGAAGGCGCTGGCTATCAAGCCACAAGGCTTGCCGGGATGTCCGTAGCCGCGATTGGAACGGGTATCGTGCAAGGCCTCCGTTCTGCGTGTGAAGCGATAGTTGGTTATAGGGCCGTTCCAGTTCTGCTGGTCTTGGAAGACGCGAAGTATTTCGCGAATAGCCTTTATCCACTTCTCGTCGAAAATGCTGTCATCGCCCGTCTTCTGCCAGTAGGCGTAAGCCAGTCGGAGGGGATAGCAGAGCGAATCAATCTCATACTTACGTTCGTGGAGCTCCAACTTCATGTCCGTATTATCCTTCTGCCACTCGCCACCAGTAGGTCCCATGTTGAAGGCGTTGGCGTAGGGGTCGATGAGGATGCATGCCAACTGACGACGAATGACGCCGCGAATGAGATGGCGCAGGGGCTCGTCCTCTTTCACATAACGCAGGTAGGGCCATACCTGAGCAGCGCTGTCGCGCAACCACATAGCGTGGATGTCGCCCGTATAGACGAAAGTATCATCATCACCCTCGGCATTACTGTAATGGACGGTAGTGTCGAGTGTGTTGGGGAAACAATTCTGAAACATCCAGAAAAGCTTGGGATTGATGGCCGTCAGTTTGGAGCGAAGTGCTTCAATCTGACGCTCAACGGCATCGCTGCGGAACAGACGGTCCTTCTCGGCAGGACGAAGGTCGGGAATTGAACTCTGCACAGCCACTTCCTTCTTTTTGGCTGGTTCAGGCATTTCACTTAGGGTGGTGCCCTGAGCCACCATTGAAGCACTCAGAAACAGGGCGCAAATAATTTTCTTCATTTTGATATTGTATTATGGACTCTTAACTATGAACTATGGACTCTTAACTATCAGAATACCACTTCCAGCGTACCGCCGGCCATAATCTGGTCGTGTGTGATAAAGGTTTGCTTCAGTGGTTGGCCGTTCAGGATAAACTTCTTCACAACCACCTTCTTGGCATCGCCACCTTTTGTGCGAATGGTGAAGGTCTTGTCGCCAGGCAGGGGTATCACAGCATCCTGAACAATCGGGGAGCCCAGCTGATAGATACCGCCACAAGGTTCTACCTGATAAAGACCCATTGCGGACAGGATATACCAAGCTGACATCTGACCTACGTCTTCGTTACCGCAAAGACCGGCTGGCTTATCAGTATAGAGTTCGTCCATCACCTGGCGAACCATCTTCTGCGTCTTCTGGGGCTGACCGACGTAGTTATACATGTAAAGCACGTGGTGACTGGGTTCATTGCCATGAGCATACTGTCCGATAAGGCCAGAGATGTCCGGTGCAGCATGATCGCCCAGGTCGGTATCAGCCGTGAATAGGCTGTCCAGACGGGCAGTAAAGGCCTTCTGTCCGCCCATCAACTCTACCAATCCGTTAACGTCATGAGGCACGAGGAAACTGTATTGCCAGGGATTTCCCTCCGTATAGTCACGCGAAGGCAGGCAGGGATTGAAGTCGGCTGGCAGGGGACGGAACTTACCCTCACTATCCAAAGCACGCATTACTCTGGCACGGGCGTCCCAAAGTTTCTTGTAGTTCATACTCAGGTTATAGAAACGGATGCTGTCCTCGGTATGGCCCAGCATACCGGCCACACGGGCCGCACTCCAGCAAGCCAGGTAGTACTCCATACTCTTGGCTACAACCTCACCCTCGCGACCATCGTAAGGCAGGTAGCCCAACTCAGCCAGATAGTCCTTTCCGCGCAGGGGGAGACGACGCGTCAGACGGTTGCCAAACTCAGTAGGCAGAAGACTTGCCTTAATGGCCTGGAAGGCATCTTCCTTATCCAGGTCGGGGCACTCGTTCTTCAGAATCATATCAGCCAGAACGGGCACAGCCGGCTCGCCTACCATACAATAGGTATCGTTGCTTACCAAGTGCCAAACGGGCAGTTCGCCCCACTCATGATAGATGGCCATCATCGTCTTAGCATAGTCACGCATACGGTCGGGCATGATGAGAGTGGCTAAGGGATGAGCTGCACGATAAGTGTCCCAAAGGCTCCAGGTGGTCAACGTCTGGTAGTCAGCACCACGATGCACCTTCAGGTCTGCGCCCATATAGTCGCCCG
>JAILKU010000152.1 GCA_024693505.1 Bacteroidaceae bacterium
GTGGCACTACTGTTCAGAACGAGAACGGTATGGTGGTAAGCAGTCACAACGGTTACCGCCACCTTTGGAAGATGGGCATGCACCAGCATAAGGGCGACAGCGCCTGGCAAACCGAGAGCGTTCTTATCGAATATGAGGAAGCACTGCAGAACTTCGGTGCCACTCTGGCCGACAACTGCATTCGTACATGGTTCTTCGTGCGCGACGTAGATACCCAGTATGCCGGTATGGTGAAGGCCCGGAAAGAGAACTTCATCGAGCAGGGTCTGACGGAGAATACGCACTATGTGAGTAGCACTGGAATTGGCGGTGTGCCGGCCGATCCGCGTGCTCTTATACAGTTGGGCACCTATGCCCTCATCGGCTTCGAACCCAGTCAGCAGCGCTATCTCTATGCGCCCACTCACCTGAACCCCACCTACGAGTATGGGGTGACGTTCGAGCGCGGTACGGTGATGGAGTATGGCGACCGAGCACATGTCTTCATCAGTGGTACAGCCAGCATTGACAACAAGGGGAACGTAGTTCACGTAGGCGATATCGTCAAGCAGACCTGTCGTATGTGGGAGAACGTAGAGACCCTTCTGGCCGAAGGAAATGCCACTTATGACGATGTCATGCAAATCGTGGTCTATCTGCGCGACACAGCTGATTATGAGATTGTGCGCGAGATGTTCGAGAAACGCTTCCCCCAGACACCTTGCGTTATAGCCCTGGCTCCTGTATGTCGGCCCACCTGGCTCATCGAGATGGAGTGCATCGCAGTTCCGTCGCGAAGAAATCCGCAGTTCCGAGACTTCTAATTCATAATACGAGATCTGCATGTTGAGGAGATGTAAGACGTTAATGGGAGAGAGCCGCCTGGCCTATACACCTTTTGTCCTGACAGGCCTGGCTGTTGTAGCCATTGCCGCAGCTACGGTAATCGAGGATATTCACGGCAGCGAGACAGCCCGCCACCTCATCTATGGTGCATTGTGGTTTAAGTTGCTTTGGGCTGCCATAGCCGTTTCAGGAGCCTACTGGCTCTATGTTCGTCGCCTATGGCGCCGCTTCCCGGTATTCATGCTCCATCTAAGCTTCATCATCATCCTTCTGGGCGCACTGATGACATCCCTCACTGGTAAGAAGGGTACTCTCCATCTGAGGCAGGGCATACCCGCCAAGGAGTACATAAACAGTGAATGGAACAGCGTGGAAAAGCTGCCCTTCTATGTACGTCTGGACTCCTTCCAGATTGCCTACTATCCGGGTACCGAAGCACCTCAGGACTATATCAGCCAGGTCACGATGCAGGATCAGTCCTATACCATCTCCATGAACCACGTGGCTAAGCTGCAGGGCTACCGCTTCTTCCAGTCCTCTTTCGATGAGGATATGCAGGGCTCTGTGCTTGCCTTGAACTACGATCCATTCGGCACACCGATTACCTATCTGGGTTATGCCTTACTGGGCCTCAGCATGATGTGGGTTCTGCTGGCTTCCCGTAAGCGGTTGCTCATGATTGCCTTGCTGGCCGGGTATGCATTCTCCTCGCAGGCCATTCCCGTGGTTCCTGCCGAGAAGGCAGCCGCAATGGAGCGCGAGCAGGTGGTGTGGAACGGACGCATAGCACCTATGGGCACAATGTCTCAGGAACTGCTCCTGAAGCTATACGGCAAGCGTTCCTACCACGGACTCAGCGGCACTCAGGTGGTAAGCAGCATGTTGCTGGAACCTCGTGCCTGGAGCGATGAGCCCATCATCAAGGTGAAGCGTGGGACATACAAGGCTTTGTCTGACTTTGTAGATTACTCAGGCGACGTACCCCGTCTTAGAAATATGGGTCAGGATCCCAAGACCGACGAGAAAGTAGGTCTCATCCTGATGCTCATGCAAGGCACACTCGTCAAGGCATTACCCGCCGAGGCCACTCCTCTATCCCAGCAACGTGTCAGTGCCGAGCTGCTCTATAACCATATCGACTGGACGCTCTGGGCCATGATAGCCTGCTTCTTGCTGGCTATCCTGGCTGGATTGAAGGAGTTTTTCCATTTCAAATCCTCTATCTTGCATTATACATTATACCTATTCCATTTAATCTCTCTTATCTTCCTTCTTGTTGGCTGGTGCCTGCGCTGGTACATATCCGGATTCATCCCGCTGAGCAATGGTTTCGAGACCATGTACTTCGTAGCTATTTGCCTTTTGGCCGTGCCTCTCTTCGTGCGCCGCACCTTCTTCATCTCGGTCTTCGCAGCCGCCTTCGTCCTGCTGGTATCCCATCTGGGCGAGGTGAATCCCCGCATCACTCCGTTGATGCCAGTCCTGCACAGCCCATGGCTCAGTGCGCACGTCAGTATCATCATGATGAGCTACGCCCTGCTGGTGCTCAGTATCGTCGAACGTCGCCTGCTTCGCCTGGCCGTCTTCTTTTTAGCTGCTGGTATTTTCCTGGGTGCCATTTGGGCCAATGTCTCGTGGGGTACCTACTGGAGCTGGGATCCCAAGGAGAGCTGGGCTCTCATCACCTTGCTTGTCTATAGTGTGCCGCTTCACAGCGAGAGTCTGCCCTGGTTCCGCAGTACGCGTAATTACCGCATCTATTCCCTGATGGCCCTGTGCTGCCTGCTGATGACCTACTTCGGTGTCAACTACCTGTTAGGGGGCATGCACAGCTATGCTAATTCATAATTCAATTCATAATTGACCATTTCCTTTTGAACTCTTAAACCTTTGGACACGTGAAAACACTCAAAGAACTACAAATAGGCCAAACAGCAGTCATCACCCAGGTAGGAGGCGAGGGTGCACTGCGCCAACACTTCCTGGATATGGGCATGATACCCGGTGTGCGGGTTACCCTCGAGAAATACGCCCCTCTGGGCGATCCGATGGAACTTCGTCTGCATGACTATCAGCTTACCCTTCGCCTGGCCGATGCACAGCAGATAGAGATAGACACCGACCTTCAGTCCCAGCCCGATGAGTCAATGGAACTGGACATAGAACCCGTAGACATTCACTATCCCATAGAACACCCGGGTCTGGGTGAAGACGGACCCAGGTATCACGAAGGCGAGGCCCGCCCCCGCAGCAGCCGGCTTTCCTTTGCCCTGGTGGGCAATCAGAACTGCGGAAAGACAACTCTCTTCAACCAGCTTACGGGCAGCAACCAGCACGTTGGTAACTTTCCCGGCGTAACAGTCGATCGCAAGGATGGAGCCATCAAAGGACATCCTGATACGGTAGTCACCGACCTGCCAGGCATCTACAGCCTGTCACCCTATACGAGCGAGGAGGTTGTCAGTCGCCAGTTCATCCTCGACAGTCATCCCTCGGGTATCATCAATATCGTGGATGCTACCAATATTGAGCGCAACCTCTACCTGACGATGCAACTCATGGAGTTGGGCATCCCTATGGTTCTGGCCCTCAATATGATGGACGAAGTGAAGAGTAATGGCGGTACCATCCGCATCAACGAGATGGAACAGTTGCTGGGCATCCCTGTCGTTCCTATCAGCGCTATGAAGAACGAGGGTGTCGATGAGCTCGTACGTCATGCAATTCATGTGGCTCACTACCAGGAACCGCCTGCCCGTCAGGACTTTTGCGATGTGGCCGATCATGGCGGAGCTGTTCATCGCTGCCTGCATAGCATCATGCATTTCGTCGAGGATCATGCCCAGCGCGCTGGTATCCCCGTACGCTTTGCCGCCGGCAAGCTTATCGAAGGCGATCCTCTTGTGGCCCGGGCACTCGGCCTTACCCAGAACGAGATGGAGACCGTCGAGCATATCCTCTGCCAGATGGAGGAGGAGCGCGGCCTGGACCGTCAGGCTGCTATGGCCGATATGCGATTCAGCTATATAAGGCGCGTCTGCAAGCGAACGGTGGTAAAGCCCCGTGAAAGCCGCGAACGCATTCGCAGCCGGCGCATAGACCGCATACTTACCGGGCGATGGACAGCCATTCCCGCCTTCCTTCTCATTATGGGTCTCATCTTTTGGCTTACCTTCAATACGGTGGGCCTTTGGCTACAGGACCTTATGCAGGCAGGCATTGACTGGTTCACCGAGGTTAGCGATCAGGCCCTCACCCGATGGGATATCGCACCCGCTGTTCATTCGCTTGTCATCGACGGCATTTACAGCGGTGTGGGCACCGTACTTGTCTTCCTGCCCCTCATCGTCTTCCTCTTCTTCTTCCTGAGCCTCCTCGAGGACAGCGGCTATATGGCACGCATCGCCTTTGTCATGGATCGTTCCCTGCGCCGCCTGGGTCTATCCGGTCGCAGTATCGTTTCCCTGCTCCTGGGCTTCGGATGCAGTGTGCCCAGCATTATGGCCAGCCGTACCCTGCCCAGCGAACGCGACCGCAGGCTCACTATCCTGCTCACTCCCTTCATGAGCTGTACGGCCAAGATTCCCATCTATGCCTTCTTCTCGGCCGCCTTCTTCCCCCGTCATGCAGGGCTAGTCATGACCAGCCTTTATGTGCTGGGCATCCTCGTAGGTATCTTGACCGCCCTCTGCTTCAAGCATACCCTGCTGCGCGGCGAGGCCGTGCCCTTCGTGATGGAACTGCCCAACTACCGCCTGCCTATCCTGCGCAATGTGGTGCGCTTGCTTTGGGAGAAGGCACGCGATTTCCTGCAACGCGCCTTCACCGTCATCTTCCTGGCTTCCATCGTCATCTGGTTCCTGCAGACTTTCGACTTCCAGCTCCAGATGGTGCAGCCCGGTTCTGAACAGCAGAGCATTCTGGCCCGCACAGCCAGTCTTGTGGCACCCATCTTTGCACCCCTTGGTTTCGGCGACTGGCGCGTAGTGACTGCCCTGGTAAGTGGTTTCCTGGCCAAGGAAGTCGTGGTCAGCACCCTCAGCACCCTCTTTGCCGGAGTCAGCCTGACCCAAGTCTTCTCAGCCGGCACCGCCTACTGCCTGCTCGTCTTCTGCCTGCTCTATACGCCCTGCGTGGCTGCCATCGCAACCGTTCGGCGTGAACTTGGTGGCCGGTGGGCCCTGCTGGTAGTCGTCTTCCAGTGCAGTGTGGCCTGGTTCGTTTCCCTCCTCTTTAGTCTCATCCTGTCATGAATCTGCAAAGTATACTCCTCCTTCTTCTCATCGTATGCGTAGCACTTTTTGTGCTGGTACGCTACTTGCGCCGCCAGCGCCGGACAGGTGGTTGTGGCTCTTGCCAGTGCAACGGATGTTGCCAGAAGAATAATCAGGCCGACTATTGTACTGGGTCGAGATAAGATTGCAGAGTCTGTCTGCTTTTTATGCCACCTGAGATTCCGGAAATGGTGTTTGGGGCAGGCGGCCAGCCTTCTAAATATAAGTGAATTAGTGCATAACATATTCTTTTAAGAAAAAAAAGGTCGAAAAGTTTGGCAGTTTAGGTGGAAAGCAGTACCTTTGCGCTCGAAACATAGGAAAATAGCAAAAAAGAAACGAGGGTTCCGGCTATAATATGCTGGGATTCTTTCTTTTTGTAATTCCGCGAAGAGAAGAACTAAACTATTGCTAACCGGGCTCCCCTGGCGTTAAGCCGGGGAAAAGGCCCCCAAAAAAACGAAGAAAGAAAATGGCATACATGTCACAAAGCGGCTACGACAAATTGGTGGCCGAACTGCAGCACCTGGAGAGTGTGGAACGACCTGCCGCCAGTGCTGCTATCGCAGAAGCCCGCGACAAGGGCGACCTGAGCGAGAACGCTGAGTATGATGCAGCTAAGGAGGCGCAGGGAAAACTGGAAACAAAAATAGCCCTGCTGAAGAAGAGCATCATGGAGGCTAAAATTATCGACATGACTCACATGGACGCCAGCACCGTGCAGATTCTGGCTTGCGTGGAACTGAAGAATGTGAAGACGGGCATGAAGATGAAGTATCGTATCGTAAGCGATACGGAAGCCAACCTGCGCGAGGGTAAGATTGCTGTTAGCACGCCTATAGCACAGGGCCTGCTGGGAAAGAAGGTGGGCGAAGTGGCTAATATCAAGGTGCCTCAGGGAACCATCCAGCTGGAGGTCCTTGGCATCAGTTATGAAGAATGATAAACCCGCCTCCAATTTTTGCGCGAGGCGGGTATAACAAAATTTTCACCCCTTTTAATCTTAGAACTCTATGGCATCAATTTTCTCACGTATCGTGGCGGGCGAGATTCCCAGCTACAAGATAGCAGAAGATGAGCGTTACTACGCTTTCCTCGACATAAGTCCGCTTCAGAAGGGCCATACTCTGGTAATTCCCAAGCGCGAAGTTGACTATATCTTTGACTTGGACGACGACGAACTGGCTGGCTTGCAGGTCTTCGCAAAGAAGGTGGCTGTAGCAATCAAAAAGGCCATTCCGTGTGTGAAGGTCGGTCAATGCGTACTGGGACTGGAAGTGCCCCATGCTCACATCCACCTGGTACCTATGCAGACCGAGAAGGACCTTCGCTTCACCAACCCGCATCTGCAACTCACACCCGAGGAGTTTACTGAAATCGCAAATAGCATTAAAGCCCAGCTTTAGTGCTATTTTTAATCTGCGCTAATCGAATCCCTATTACCCAATCCTAAATCCAAAACGAATGAAAGCGACTTCAATCTGCACATTATTTCTTTTCCTCCTCCCCTTTTATGTCTCAGCTCAGGAGGATGTGGCACCCGAACGGATGTCCTGTACCAGCATTATGGTTGGGCGCGCAGCCTCGACCGACGGCTCCGTAATGACTTCGCATACTTGCGACTCATGGTATCGTACCTGGATGAACATCATTCCCGCAAAAGACCACAAGAAGGTCGAGAAGACATCCATCTTCAAGGGGCGTATGCACACTCAGACTCCCGAGGACAGCACAAATGTGAAATGTACGGGCGAGATTCCGCAGGTGGCTCATACCTACCGCTATCTGGATACGGCCTACCCCTGCATCAACGAGAAGCAGCTGGCTATGGGAGAGACCACTATCGAGGGGCGCGACACGTTGCGGAACCGTAATGGAATGTTCATGATAGAAGAACTCCAGCGCGTGGCCCTGGAGCGTTGCACTACTGCTCGCGAAGCTATACGCCTGATGGGCGAACTGGTGAAGGAATACGGATATGGCGACAATGGAGAATGCCTGACGATAGCAGACAAGAACGAGGTGTGGATATTCGAGATCTTCGGAGAGGGACCGAAGAAGGTGGGTGGCGTATGGGCCGCTGTGCGCATTCCTGATGATGAAGTGGGCGTTTCGGCCAATAATCCTCGCATCGGCGCCCTGGACCTGAGCAGCCCCGACCGCTATATGGCATCGGAAAACGTCTTTGATGTGGCGCGTCGCCTGAAGCTGTGGGACGGCAAGGAGGAGTTCTGTTTCTGGAAGGCCTATGGCGGCGGTAACTATAACAACGAGCTGAAGAACTACAGCGTTCGCGAGCATTTCATCCTCTCTACCCTTGCACCGTCGCTGGACCTGAGCGATACGGTTGAGGAACTGCCCATCAGCGTCAGGCCCGACCATAAGGTAAGCCCTGAAGAAATATCGCGCTTGCTGGGCTGCTATTACGAGGGCACAGATAAAAACCTGAGCGGGCGCCATCGCATCCCAAATCCCAAAGCAGGGAAGGAGGGAGAGCCCGACAGCATCGTCTCGCCCGTATCGAACCCCTGGATGAGGCCCGATGAGATAAAGATGTATTACGCGATGGGAGACTCCGCGATGAAGAACATTCGCACGGTAAGTGTTCCCTGGTGCGCCTATAGCACGCTCATCCAGTTGCGTGCCTGGCTTCCCGACGAAGTAGGCGGTGTGGTTTGGATGGCTTTGGATAACCCAGGACAGAGTCCCCGCTTCCCTATTTTCAGCGGAACGACGAAGCTTCCCCAGCCCCTGCGCGTCTGCGGCCAGCATTCAGACCGCGATGATGCCGCCCTTTGGCACTATCGCAAGGCAAACCGACTGGCTACTGTGAAATGGGGTGTCTATCGCAAGACATTGGAACCGCTGCGTGACCATTTCTTAGAGAAGGGATTGCGCGAACTGCCTATCCTGGAGCAGAGCTGGCAGGAGGAAAATAAACAGGACCCCGAAAAAGCCGAGGCCCTGCTGAACGATTATACCGCCGATTTCTTTGGTGCCACGATTGCCCGATGGGACGAGATGGCACGCTACATCTGGCGCCAGACTTGGTCGGGATTCTGAGGATGTGTCACACCTTCAGGAAAACACGCTTGCGATAGAGGAAATAGAGGAAGAGCCAACATACGGCAATGTAAGCCAGGCTGCTGAAGAATCCCTGCGATGACTCGGGCATCAAGTGAACGAGCCCGCTGAACAGCTTGTCGGCTGTGTAGGAGAAGTTGATGAAGCGCTGCCCCAGATAGATCGTGATAGAGTTCATGCCGATGACGGTGAAGAAGAGTGTCCAGCGGCGCCACCCCAGCACATCGATGATATAATAGAAAAGGGCAAACATCAGGATGGAATAGGCACCTACCACAAGAACGAACGTGCTCGTCCACATCTTCTTATTAATAGGGAAGTCAAGGCTCCACAGAAGACCTACTGCCAGCATAATGACTCCAGCCAGAACCATACCCCATACTTTGCGGCCAGGAGTAAGGTCAGTACGCTTCACCCATTCACCGGTAAACATACCCAGCAGGGCCGTTCCGATAGAAGGGAAGATACTGAGGATTCCTTCGGGGTCAATATTTTCATAGAGTACTCGCCCAGGCAGCAGGATGCGATCTACGTAACCGACAAAGGAGCCCTGTGCGCTGAAGACGTCTTCGCCCATGCCGTCGGGAGCGGGGATGAACCGCACCACCAGATAGTAGCCTACCAACAGGGCTGTGGTGATGGCAGCGCGTGAACGCCAGTTTGTGTGCATGAAGATGAGGGCGGCAAACATCCAGGCAAAACCTATGCGGGCCAGTACGCTGGCATAGCGCAGATTGACAAAGTCGAAGTTGCTAAGCAGGCCGTTGTAGAGCAGACCCAGTACAAATAGTACGATGCCGCGGCGGATAACCTTGGCGTGGATGGCTCCCTCTGAACGCCCGTTCAGGCGTTGCTTCTCGAGCGAGAAGGGGAAGGAGATACCTGCAATGAACAGGAAAAGGGGGAAAATCGTGTCGTGGTGCGCCAGTCCGTGCCATTCTACGTGTTCCATCTGGCGGGCAATGGCTTCGGTCAGGGCGCAGGGGAACCATTGTGCAAGGGCTACCAGCAGGCCTGCGCCACCCATGATGAATAACATGTCGAAACCCCTAAGTGCATCCAGGGATTGCAGACGAGTGTTCTTGTTTTCTGTTGTCATAGTTAAAAAGAGTATTTATGTGTTAAACGATATAGTGCTGCAAAAGTACGTCTTTTCATCGGATTATGCAAATATCTGAACCCTTCGAATATCCTAATTTGAGGGAAAAGACAGCTTCATGTGATTTTTTCGCACTCAAGGATATAAAAAACAAGACATAGATTCCACAAATGAAAAAAAAAACATACCTTTGTCCTGGATTTCCCGAAAGGGAGCAAACCATTATCATATATACGTCCAAGGTATCCGGTCTATGAAGCAGAGAAACGAACAGATTCAGCAAGAACTGCTGTTGCAGACACAACAGCAGAATCTATCGGCTCAGCAGGTTATTGCCATACGCCTAACCGAACTTTCGCTGGAGGCCCTGGAGCAGAGGGTGGAGAATGAGTGTATGGAGAACCCCTGGCTTGAAAAGGAAAGTCTTCCCACAGAAGATATCCCCCTTTCAGGCGAGCGAGACGAAACGGATGGTGATGAAGGCGGATGGGACAATGCTGGCGGCGTGGATGACATGAAAAAGGACTACCGCACCGAGGACGACATACCCGAATACCTCTTGCAGACCAGAAACGATCCTGAGGTTAACGACCAAATGGAGATAGGCGAAACGCAGACCTTCTATGATATGTTGATGAGTCAGGTCGGAGAGTACAATCTGACGGAACATGAACAGAAACTGGTTGAATACCTTGTAGGCTCGCTTGACGACAATGGCTTTCTGAAGAAAGAACTATGGCAGCTGGCCGATGAAATGGAGATTTACCATGCTGTAAACACCTCGGAAGAAGAGATGGAGAAAGCCTTGAAGGTCCTGCAGCAATTTGACCCGCCAGGCGTCGGAGCACGCTCCCTGCAAGAGTGTCTGCTCATTCAAGTACGCAGGGATAAAGACAACCCGCTTAGAGCACAGCTCATTCAGGTTCTTGAAGAATCATACGATGACTTCATCCATAAGCATTGGGAACGCATTCAGCGGCGCATGAAGCTCTCGAAGACACAGGTGGAGGCCTTACAGCGGGAAATCATGAAACTCAATCCGCGTCCGGGTTCGGCAGCTCATGAAACAGAGGCTCATGGAAGCATTCTGATAAGGCCTGACTTCTTCGTTGAGACCGATGCTGAAGGGCACATCACTATGACCTTGAACCAGGGTAACCTTCCAGACCTGGTCGTTAGTCCGGATGCCCGGGAGAAGTTGAAACGTTACGAGAGAGAGAAGGACAACATCACTCGTGCTGAGATGGAAGACATGCGTTTTACACGGAGCTATGTGGAACGGGGTCAAATATTTATCAACGCCCTGGCTATGCGACGCGAAAGTATGACTCGTACTATGGAGGCCATTATACGCCTGCAGCGTCCCTTCTTTATTGAAGGTGACGAAACGCTGCTTAAGCCGATGATTTTGGAAGATGTGGCGCGACTCTCCGGCATCAGTATCAGCGTGGTGAGCCGTGTTTGCAATAGCAAATACGTGCAGACTTCATTTGGCACATACCCCTTGAAGTGGTTCTTCACCCATAAGGCAGTGCAGGCTCAGGGTGGCGAGGTCTCAAACCGGAAGCTGATGATTACGCTCAAGAAAATCATTGAGAGCGAGGATACGCAGAACCCCCTGAACGATGAACAGCTGGTTCAGATGATGGAGGAGAAGGGTTATTCCATGGCACGGAGGACAATAGCCAAATACAGAGAACAAATGGGCATACCGCCCGCCAGATTGAGGAAACATTAAAGTTCCTTGGAAAGAGAAATGAGATTCTTTATCGTTTTAGCCCAAATACTTTCAACCGTTTTCCGGCCAACCTATTATCCCATGATTGGGTTCATAATTCTAATGAATGCAACCTACCTAACACTATTGCCCTGGTCGTTCAAATTGGCTATCCTGGCTATGGTCTATGTCTTTACCATAGCTTTACCAGCCGGTACTATTTACATTTATCGGCGTATCCAGAAATGGAGCCGGCATGAATTGCGGCATCAGCAAAAGCGATGGGTTCCATATATCGTCTACCTTATTTGCTACATAGCATGCATGCAGCTGATGATGGCTCTGCGCCTGCCTCGCTTCATGATAAATATAATTGCCGTCTCGGCCCTAATCCAATGTTCCTGCATCCTTATCAATATGAAGTGGAAAATAAGCACGCATTCGGCAGGTTCGGGAGGCGTCATAGGCGCATTGTTGGCATACTCGACCATTTTCTCCTTCAATCCCGTGTGGTGGCTCTGCTTAGCCATCTTCGTCTCAGGATTGGTCATGACAAGTCGTATGCTTTTGCGTCAGCATTCGCTATGGCAGGTCCTAAGCGGAACAGCTGTGGGCATCCTTTGCGGTTATTACGGCATCATACTTATATAGATATATAGAAAAAGGACATAAACTAAAATAGAGAAAAATGGTAAGCATTATCATGGGCAGCACCAGCGACCTGCCCGTAATGGAAAAAGCCGCTAAGTTCCTGGACGAGATGGAGATTCCCTTCGAGATGAACGCGCTGAGCGCTCATCGAACGCCCCAGGAGGTGGAACAGTTTGCCCGCCATGCCGAGGAACGTGGCGTGCGCGTCATCATTGCCGGGGCCGGTATGGCTGCGGCCCTGCCCGGCGTGATTGCCGCAGGTACGACATTGCCCGTTATCGGTGTGCCCATCAAGGGAATGCTCGACGGACTGGATGCCATGCTAAGCATCATACAGATGCCTCCGGGCATTCCTGTGGCAACGGTAGGTGTGAACGGTGGGCAGAACGCAGCTATCCTGGCCTCCGAGATGCTGGCTCTGAGTGATGAGGCTCTGGCTGCCCGCCTCAAGGCATACAAGGAGGGCCTGAAGCAGAAAATCGTGAAGGCCAACGAAGAGCTTGCCCAGATTAAATATAAGTTCAAGAAAAATTAGGGCAATAACAATTCATAACTCCTTTTTAACTCCTGGAGCAGCGAGAGCCATTGAAAGCTCAATTTTGAATTTTGAACTCCCGGAGCAGCGAGAGCAGAGCCACCTTTGCGATTGAGCGAGAGCACGCCAAGCTTGCTTGAGCGATGCCGAGCGTAAGCAAAGTCAACAAAGTTAAACTCGTTTGAGCTTTGCCGAAGGCTGCGATTAAGCGAGAGGAAAGCGATGCTCGCATCAGCTTTTCCGAGCGAAAGCAGGCTCGATGCAATCAGTCGTGACAGGAGTAGACCATAGGTCAATTTAATAATTTTGAATTTGAAATTATGAATTTATTCAATTATAGACGCCGACCCTCTCATGTCGTTCAGGTTGGCAATACCCCAATGGGCGGGAACCAGCCCATCAGGGTGCAGAGCATGACCAATACGGTGACAATGGACACTGAGGCATGCGTTCAGCAGGTTCTGCGCATCGCCGAGGCCGGGGGCGAATACGTCCGGCTGACGACTCAGGGTGTGCGCGAAGCCGAGAATATGCGACTCATCAATGCCGGTGTGCGACAGGCCGGCTGTATGGTGCCCCTTGTGGCCGATGTGCACTTCAATCCCCGGGTAGCAGACGTTGCTGCCCTCTATTGCGAAAAGGTGCGCATCAATCCCGGGAACTATGTTGATGCAGCCCGTCAGTTCAAGCAGCTGGAATATACCGACGAGGAATATGCGGCCGAGCTTCAGAAGATAGAGGCACGCCTGATACCCTTCCTGCAGACCTGCCGGGAACATTACACAGCTGTTCGTATAGGTGTGAACCACGGCAGTCTCTCAGACCGTATCATGAGCCGCTATGGCGATACGCCCGAGGGAATCGTGGAGAGCTGCATGGAGTTCCTGCGCATCTGCCAGAGGGTGGATTTCCGGAATGTGGTCATCAGCATCAAGGCCTCGAATACGGTGGTGATGGTGCAGAGCATGAGGCTCCTGGTCCGTGCGATGCAGAAAGAGGGGATGACCTTTCCCCTTCATCTGGGCGTCACAGAGGCCGGCGAGGGTGAGGACGGGCGCATCAAGAGTGCCGTGGGCATTGGTGCCCTGCTGCTGGATGGCATAGGCGACACCATACGCGTCTCGCTCTCCGAGGCCCCCGAGCGTGAGATACCCGTAGCCCGCGATATCGTTGATTACGTGACTTCCTGCCGCCAGGGGCACGACCTGCTTCTTCCCGACGATCTGCAGATACCCTCCCTTTACGACTGGCTGCACCCCCGGCGGCGCCAGACAACGCGCGTCGGGGAGATAGGGGACGGTCAGGTGCCTGTGGTCCTGCGCGACATACCTGTCGAGAAAGCTGTGGTGTTCAACCCCTTCACCTTCAATGCCGGCACGGCGGAGCTGCTGAGGAACCATCCCGAGATCATCGTGGTGAGTCGCCCCCGCACACAGAACCGTCTGGGCGAGCATCGCGCCCTGGCCTTTGCCCTCATGAACCTGGGCCTCAGCAACCCCATGCTCGTCGCCATGCCTTCGCCTGCCGAACTGGGTGCCCGCGACTGGGCGCATTACCAGCTGCTCTGCGCCATCGAGACGGGCATACTCTTCATCGATGCCCTTGCCGACGGACTGGTTGTTCCGCAGGATGTTGAGGCCCGGCAGGGCGAGGAACTGGCCTATGCCATCCTGCAGGCTGCCCGGGCCCGCTTTACGCGAACAGAGTACATCAGCTGTCCGGGCTGCGGCCGTACCCTGTACGATCTCGAGGGCACAATCGCCCGGGTGAAGGCTGCCACCTCACATCTCAAGGGCCTGAAGATAGCCATCATGGGCTGTATCGTGAACGGTCCGGGCGAAATGGCAGATGCCGACTATGGCTACGTAGGCGCAGCCCGCGGCCGCGTCTCGCTCTACCGGCGCAAGGAATGTGTCGAACGTAACATCCCCGAGGAAGAAGCCGTCCAGCGCCTTTTGGATCTCATCCAAAGAGACATTCATAATTGAGCTTCGCTCGACTCCTGTCACGACTTGGCCAAATGAAAGCAGGCTTTCAATGGCACTCGCTGCTCCAGGAGTTCACAATTGAGCAGCGAGCGGAGCCTAATTATGAATTGTGAATTGTGAATTATGAATTAAACAAAGAATTTGAATTTATGAAACAATACATCCTTGCCCTGGACCAGGGCACGACAAGCTCGCGAACCATTGTCTTCGACAAGGAGGGCGAGGTGTGCGGAACAGCACAGATGGAGTTTCGCCAGTACTTCCCGCAACCGGGATGGGTGGAACAGGACCCGCGCGAGATATGGTCCTCGCAGGCAGCTACCGTGGCGCAGGTCATTACGCAGACCGGCATCTCCCTCCAGCAGGTGGCAGCTCTGGGCATTGCCAACCAGCGCGAGACGACCATCGTATGGGATGCCCGTACCGGCGAGCCCGTCTATAATGCTATCGTATGGCAGGACAGGCGCACCGCCGACTTCTGCAGCGAGCTGCAGCGCGACGGGCTGACCGGGATGATACGCGAGCGCACCGGTCTTATCCCCGATTCCTATTTCAGTGCCACCAAGGTGCGGTGGATCCTGCGCTCTGTGCCGGGTGCCCTGGAGCGTGCCCGCCGCGGCGAGCTGCGCTTCGGCACGGTCGATTCGTGGCTCATCTGGAAACTGACCGGCGGAAAAGTGCATGCCACGGACGTCACCAACGCCTCGCGCACATTACTATATAACATACACACGCTCGACTGGGACGACGACCTGCTCCGCCTCATGGAGATACCGCGCGCCATGATGCCCTGCGTCCTGGACTCCTCGGGCATTATCGCCGAGACGGGCGAGTACCCCTTCGGTCAGCACGCCCTGCCGCTGGCCGGAGTGGCGGGCGACCAGCAGGCAGCCCTCTTCGGACAGATGTGCACGCGCCCCGGCGACGTCAAGAACACCTACGGCACGGGATGCTTCCTCCTGATGAACACGGGCAACGAGGCCGTCCGCTCGGCGCATAACCTGCTCACCACCGTTGCCTGGAAGATAGGCAGCCAGGTCAGCTATGCCCTCGAGGGCAGCATCTTCGTGGGCGGGAGCGCCATCCAGTGGCTGCGCGACGGTCTGCAGGTCATGCGCTCCGCAGCCGACTCAGAGGCGATGGCACGCAGCGTGCCCGACAACGGAGGCGTCTATTTCGTGCCCGCCCTGACCGGATTGGGCGCACCCTACTGGAACCCCTACGCCCGCGGCACGATAACCGGCATCACGCGTGGCACCACAGCGGCCCATATCGCACGCGCCGCACTCGAGGGAATCGCCTTTCAGACCATGGACATCGTCAACTGCATGAGGCAGGATGCCCATCTGGAGGGAGGCGACCTGCGCGTGGACGGCGGTGCGTCGCGCAACGACTACCTGATGCAATTCCAGGCCGACATACTGGGCACCCGCGTCATACGTCCCTCGTGCGTGGAGACCACGGCTCGCGGAGCCGCCTACCTGGCCGGACTGGCCGTAGGCTTCTGGGAAAGCATAGACACCATCCGCTCCCAGTGGCATGTCGAACGCGAGTTCCTGCCCTCCGCACCCCCCGAAGACGTGGAGCGCCTCATTGCCGGATGGAAAGACGCCGTCCGGAAGACCCTGGCATAGATCCCGTTACCCCATCACCACATCGAGCATCATCATCAGGACAAAGCCAATGGCAAAGCCGATGGTGCTGAGGTTGGAGTGCTGACCGTTGGAGGCTTCAGGAATGAGTTCCTCGACCACAACATAGAACATGGCGCCGGCAGCAAAGGCGAGCATGTAGGGCATGACTGGTATCAGCAGCGAGGCCAGTAGCATGACAGCAAGTGCTCCGACAGGTTCGACAGCACCACTTAGACTGCCTAAGATGAACGAGCGCCATTTCGAGTTGCCCTCGGCCCGCATCGGCATGGAGATGATAGCTCCCTCGGGAATGTTCTGGATAGCGATACCCAGTGAAACAGCGAGGGCACTGGCTACAGAAATGTTCGTCGCCCCGCTGTCTGCTCCTGCTAAGACCACACCTACAGCCATGCCTTCGGGCAGGTTATGGATGGTGACGGCAAGCGTAAGCATAGCGGTCTTCGAGAGATGCGACTTCACTCCCTCGGGCTTATCTGTGCCGATATGCAGGTGTGGCGTCAACTCATCAATCAGCAACAGGAAGCCCATGCCCAACAGGAATCCTATAGCAGCGGGCATCACACTCCATTTACCACTATCGGCCTCCATCTCCATAGCAGGAATCAGCAGCGACCACACCGATGCAGCCACCATCACACCCGATGCGAAGCCCAGCAACGATTTTTGCAGCCGAGCCGACATCTCGTCCTTCATGAAGAACACGAAAGCCGAGCCAAGTATTGTGCCCAGCAGCGGAAGCAGCAGTCCTATAAGCAATGTCGTTGTCATCGGGTGCAAAATTAATACTTTTCCCTAAGTTATGCAATACTCATATCTGATGATATGCAAAAGGAGAGCCGAAGGCCTCTTGCATTACGCTTAATTGAATTTCCCCTTCGGCTGCTTGCAGCGGGGACAGCGCCAGTCGTCGGGCAGGTCCTCGAATGCCACACCGTCGTGCTCGGCAGGGTCATAGACATAGCCGCAGACGGAGCAGACATACTTACCGCTGGCCTTCTGTTCCGAGAAATCTACGTCGGCCAGGATTGTCGGCACGGGATTGTCGAGATCCATCACGCGCTTGGCCTCCAGATTCTCATAGCCCTGGGGCGTGTGGGTACCACAATAGACAGTAGGTTGATTGCGAACGAATTCGCGTACGCGGTCCATCGTTTCGCGGGCTGCCGACAAGTCGTCGAAGACAACAGACAGCTTGTTCGCATAAAGCGCCTCGTCAACATAAGTGATGTCTCCCTCGAACATATAGAACAGCCCCTCGTCCTCTGCAACGACAAGGCTGTTGCCGTTCGTATGTCCCTTGGCCTTGATAAAGTAAACGCCATCGGCAATCTTCTGACTCTCCGGGAAGTTGTGATAAGCGCCGTCCGAGAATCCGACAGGCACTATATTAGGGATGTCCTTTAGCTCGTCTGCTCCAATCTCTTCAGCACCGACATAGATCTTTGCATTGGGGAAGGAACGCAGCTCACCTGAATGGTCGGCATGCTTGTGGGTTAGCAGTATCTTTGTGACCTGCTCCGGTTTGTATCCCAATGCTGCCAACGCCTCCATATATTCGCAGATGCTCCTGCCGATATAGATGGGCGCCGTCTCCTCCGGTGCCCCGTCGGGAAAGCCTGCTGGCAGGCCGGTATCTACCAAGATGACCTCTCGGCCCGTGTCGATGAGATAGTTCTGCAGACTGCCGCGATAGCGCACGTTCTTGTCAAACTTCTCGGCTCCTTCCTCGCCGCCAAATACAAACGGCTGGGAATAGAATCCGTCTTTTCTGAATTTTACTGCTTTGATTTCCATGTTATTTATGTGAATAGTTATGTTGGATAGTTATCTGGCTGCAAAGATACATATAATTCTCATATAATTGTAAACCTAAACGGAAGAAAAATTGACCGAAACGGAAATAGCCCGAATATTCTTCGTATATTTGCATCCGCAAACCGTCATGCATCTGCGATATGTTCACATTAGAAGCCACCTGGATGTGGCATTACGGCCACGACACCATCCCCGACTGGGACGGGAAGCTGCTTATTCTCGATACCGATGCGCACAACTCCCTGGTGGAGACAAATGCATTGCCTGGAACCGTTGCCGTCTATGGCTACACTATCGTGCTGCAGGGGTGGATGACGATGCTTTATAGCGGTCGCGAGGTTCATTTCACCAAGAATGACCTTATAATATATACTCCGGGGATTACGATAAGCGTTCTGGCCATCTCGGACGATTATCGCGGCATCTGCCTCGTTGCCGACAAGGATTTTGCCTTCGAGTCGCCCACTATGCGCGATGCCATCCGAGCCGCCTACCTGCCTGCAGTGGAACTCAGGGAACCGCGATTGACCCTTGCAGAAGACGATATCCGCCACCTCATGGAACTGATGGGCATCATCCGCCGCTACCTCCTCTCGCCCGACCATCCCTTCCGCAGCGAGAGCCTGCGCACCACATACGGCCTCTTCCTGCTCGAACTGACAGCCATACAGGAGCGTACCATCCGCGACCGCAGGTTCCCCAAGCGCATCGAAGAACTGTTCTTCGACTTCCTCCGCCTCGTGACCATCCACTTCGCCGAGCACCACGACATCGGTTTCTATGCCTCGCGGCTCTGCATCACGCCCCGCTATCTCTCGCAGATCGTGCGCGACGTCTCAGGCCGCACCGTCGTCGACTACATCAACCAGATGCTCCTGATGGAGGCCTCCTACCTCCTGCTGCAGACCTCGCTCCCCATCGTCGGTATAGCCGACCGCCTGCACTTCTCAGAGACCGCCTCGTTCACCCGCTTCTTCACAAGGATGAAGGGCATGACACCCAGGGAGTTCAGGAATGTAAAATAACTTTGCTGGCAATTCTTGTGTGGTCATCAAGACACGAGTAAACCTTTAAGACAATGGAACAGGACAAGCATCTGCTAATAGTAAATACCCCTACAATACTGTAGATTTTACATTCGCGCCCTTTGAATGTAAAATTAATAAGGGAGAAAAGGAAAAAGCGTAAGGACAGGAAGAAAAAAAGTACAACAAGCAGCACCAGCAGAACATCACCAATGAACTCGCCGACATCATTCAGGGGCAATAAAATTACTTTTTTTCGCAATTAGTGCATTTTTTGCCAGTTTTGTGTCACAAAAATGCACTCTTTTGCGTCATAGAGGTGAAAATGCCCAAAAGCAGGTCATAATGAGAGCAGAAGAATAGTATCATGACAGCAGAGACATTCAAGGAGAAGGTCCATTCCATGCGTCCAATGCTGGTGGAGGTTGCCCGGGAAATACTGGGGAACGAGACTGAGGCTGAGGACGTGGTGCAGGAAGCCCTGCTGCGTCTGTGGCAACTGCGCGATGAGCCCATCCTCAATATGGAGAATCTGGCCAGGGTGGTGGTGCAGCATCTCTCTGTTGATACCCTGCGCCGACGGCACAAAACGGTCTCTATCCATGAGGATGACTTTGCCGATGTCTCACCTCCGGAAGGGCTTAATGATGAGGAGGAACGGATGATGGTACACATCGCGCAACTGCCCATGATGCAACAGACAATACTCCGCCTGCGCCACGTAGAAGAGATGGAGATCGACAAGATAGCAACGATGATTGGCATGACCGAGGTAGCAGTCAGACAGACCCTTAGCAGGGCACGCCGCAAGATATTTGCTCAATTTACAAAGAAAGGACTGAAAAGATGAAACAGAAAGACATAAACAAACTGTTAGAGCGTTTCCTGGACGGAGAAACCACATTACAGGAGGAACGCCGGCTTTATGCGTACTTCAGTCAGGATGATGTGCCCGAGGAGTTGAAGGCATATCAGGAGATGTTCAGAGCATACGCAGCTGTGGCATCAAAGACGGAGCGGAAACCTGTTGTGGTACGTCCACTTTGGCGGAGAGTAGCAATTCTGGCCGCAGCTGCCTGTCTGATAACAGCAGTTCTAATCTCCTATACCTTATATATAAATACGGAGTCCAAAGAACAGAAGAAAGAGGATGTGCAATTGGCAGAGACAATACAGGTGGAACCAACCCCAGCTCCGAGCCCATCCGACCTCCCCCCTTCAAAGGAAGTAATAGCAGAGGAAAGCACGCATTCTCCTGAACCCGCAAAGGTTAAGAAAACCTCACCCAAGCCCTCTCTTCCAAAGGAGAAAGAATCTGCTCCCCAAACAGAAAAGAGTCTTCCCGCTCCAAGCCAGATGGATGACTTCATTGCCCAGCTCGCAGCCTATTACAAGGTGGACCAGCTGCCTGTGGATTGTATAATGGCCGAGGACAGCAACGCCCTGAGCACCGTCTATGTCTTTCCAGATACGGAGGAGGAAAGTGTTCTGGATAAACTCTTGCAGGCAGCCTGTTGCTATGATGATGAGACACCTGGCTACTATCTGACCTTCTCACCCCATCAGTTCTTCTTCGAATTGAAAGACGAACAGAAACAGCTGAAGTACCTGTGGCTAGCCGAGCGCTCCGAAGGACAGATACTACTGTATAGTACGCATTCCTCCATTTCTACCACTGGCTCCTCGGATTGCTTCCTGAATGCCCGAAACCAACTGATACATACTAACACGTACAACTCTAATCCACTTTAACTCCATATTAACATGAAAACTTA
>JAILKU010000154.1 GCA_024693505.1 Bacteroidaceae bacterium
GACCATCCGGAACTTCTGGGCCTGGTTGCCTAACAAGATAAGGAAATATATCGGGCGCGACAGTGCGCGGATGTGCCACATCCCCCTGACGAAGGATAAGCTGGAGCGAGCCCTGGGTGCCTTCTCCGTGAACAACGGCACATACCCCTGGAACTCCACCACGATCTTTTGACAATGGAAAATGGACAATGGAAAATGGACAATGTAAAATGGACAATGGACAATGGAAAATGGACAATGGAAAATGGACAATGGAAAATGTAAAATGTAAAATGGACAATGTAAAATGGAAAATGGACAATGAGCAAGGGCGCCAGCAAATAATTATGAATTATGAACTCCTGGAGCAGCGAGAGCCATCGGAAGCTCGCTTACGAATGGCCGAGTCGTGAAGGGAGTCGACCAAAGGTCAACTCCTGGAGCAGCGAGCAAGGCGCAGCTCAATTATGAATTATGAATTATGAATTTTCATATGAACTATGCAGGGAAAATATATACAGCGGATTGAGATTGACGCGCTCTGGAGCGGTCAGCGGCATGTAGAGTGGACGCTGCGTCCCGATGTGAATATCCTGAGCGGTGTGAACGGAGTGGGGAAGAGCACCATCCTGAACCGTGTCGTAAAGCGCCTGCTTACCATCGACAGGCTTGACCGTACGATGGACGGCGTCACGCTTACCTTCTATCCCGAGGAGGCAACCAGTGTGGACTTCGACGTGATCCGCTCGTTCGACAGGCCGCTGCTCTCGGGCGAGTTCCTGAACAAGGTGACGGACACCAGCCTGCAGACGGAACTGGACTTTCATCTCTACCAGTTGCAGCGTAAGTATCTCGACTATCAGGTCAACCTGAGCAACCGCATGGTCGAGCTCTTTACCCGCCAGGCTCCCGATGCCCAGCAGAAGGCAAAGGAGATTGCGCAGGAGAAGGCCCACTTCCAGGACCTCGTGGACGACCTCTTCCGCGATACGGGAAAGAAGATACGGCGCGATAAGAACGAGATATTCTTTGAGTCCTTCGGCGAGACCATCTCACCCTCGAAACTGTCCAGCGGAGAGAAGCAGATGCTCATCATCCTGCTTTCCGTCCTGGTGCAGAACAATAAGCCATACGTCCTTTTCATGGACGAACCCGAGGTGAGCCTGCACATCGAATGGCAGCAGCGCCTAATCGGCCTTGTGCGCGAACTGAACCCCAATGCACAGGTCATCCTGACGACCCATAGCCCTGCGGTCATCATGGACGGATGGGCCGACTGCGTAACGGATGTGGAAGATATCGTGAGTTGACTTTGAGACGCCTTCAAGATAACCTCAACAGCGCATACGTCGAATCGGCAAACAGGCTGAAGCCGAAGACGGCAAGACGTAAAATCGTGGCTTATGTGGAAAGCTACGACGATGTCTTCTTCTGGCGCAGTATCCTGGAGGACTTTGAGACGGACAAACTATACTTCCAGGTGATGCTGCCCAGCCGCACCACCCTTGGCAAGGGCAAGAAGACGGCTCTGATGAACCAGCTTGGCGCAGGACTGGGGCAATATATGATAGCCTGCGTGGATGCCGACTACGACTGGCTTCTGCAAGGTCATACCGAGGTGAGCAGACTGTTGTGCAGCAGCCCCTACATCCTGCACACTTATGCCTACGCTATCGAGAACTACCAGTGCTATGCCCCCGGGCTTCATACCGTTTGCGTGATGAGTACGCTGAACGACCGTGAAATCGTCGACCTGGAGGCTTTCATGACGGAGTATTCACGCATTATCTGGCCGCTTTTCGTGTGGAGCATCTGGGCCTACCGCTATGACTTCTATAAAGACTTCCGCCTCACCGATTTTTGCGATACGGTAAGTTTCCGCGACATAAATCCGTATCATCCGCAGGATTCCCTGGAATATGTGCGCCGCCATGTGAACCGTAAGATAAATTGGCTGCATCAGCACTTTCCTCAGGGCAAGAAGACATACGCTCCTCTCCGCGACCAGCTTCTTGGCATGGGGCTGACGCCTGAAACCTGCTATCTCTATATGCAGGGCCATACGCTCTTCGAAAACGTCGTGATGTCCGTGCTCTCACCAATCTGCACCCTCTTGCGGAAAGAGCGGGAAAAGGAAATTAACAGCCTTGCCGGTCATGCCACGCAGCGCCAGAATGAACTCTCCAGCTACCAGCACAGCCAAAGTCCGGTCGATGAGATGTTGCGCAAGGGTACGGGCTATAAGGAATGCCCGCCCTATCAATGGCTGAAGGAAGATATTATGCGGTTGATTGGCGAAGTTGAGCGACAGAAATAACGTTCAAGATTCTTGATGAGAGAACTCATGCTGAAGACCACCACGCTGTCCCCGGCCTGAATCTGCGTATTACCATAGATGAGGTGTCCCACACCGTCGCGCACCAGCCCGCCCAATGTGACGCCCTGCGGCAGCCGCAGGTCCCTGACGATGCTTTTTGTGACGAGGCTTCCCTCTCCGGCTATAAACTCAGCGACGTCGGCGCTGGCTATTGTCAGGCATTTCACGTTAGCCACGTCTGTGTCCAGCATCATCTGGTAGATATGACTGGCAGCGATCATCTTCTTGTTTATGATGGTACCGATGTCCAGTTTCTCGGCCATCGTGATGTAGTCCATGTTCTCCACCATTGCCACCGTTTTTCTTACACCCATGCGCTTTGCTGTCAGGCAGGCCAGGATGTTCGTTTCCGTCTCGGGTGTCAAGGCGGCAAAAGCCTGCATGTCCCTGATTCCTTCATCGATGAGCAAGCCCGTGTCGCGCCCGTCTCCTTGCACAATGCGAATGTCATCATCTTCCAGCAGCTCATTCAGGCGCAGGCACCTCTCTTCGCTTTGCTCGATGATCTTCATCGTCATGTAGTCAGGCTTCAGGTTTGCTACATGGACACTGGTGCGTCCGCCGCCCATAATCATGACGTTCTTGACGTCGGCATACGTCTCCTTGCCTACTATCTCGCGGATATAGGAGATGTATTTCTTGGTGGTCATGAAGTAGGCAATGTCGCCCAGCTTCAGCTCGTCGTTACCGCCGGGGATAATGGTGTTGTAGCCTCGCTTGATGGCAACGATATGGTAGGGTGTTCCAGGGCGGCAGAGCTCCTTCAGCGGAGCGTTCAGGATGTTCGCTCTGTCGCGCAGTTTAATGCCCAGCATGATGAGGGCTCCATCGTGAACTTCCCAGTATTGCCGGGCCCATGAGCGTTTTAGGCCTTCCACGATTTCCTGGGCTGCCAGACTTTCGGGGTAGATGAGGGAGTCGATACCCATTTTGGCGAAGAACTCCTGGTATTGTGTCTGCATGTATTCCGAGTTGTCCACCCGGGCTACAGTCTTTCGTGCCCCAAGTGTATGGGCCAGCATACAGCAAGTGATATTGCGCGTTTCCTCAGGGGTTACGGCGATGAACAGGTCGGCATGAGGCACACCGGCTTCCTTTAGGCCTCTGATACTGGTGGGTGGTACATTCAGGGTAAGTAGGTCGTAGTTGCCTGCATTGTTCAGTTTGGCAGTCTTCTCAGGGCTCTCGTCAATAAGGACGATGTCTTGATTCTCCTTTGACAGCAGTGCAGCCAAGTGGGTTCCTACGGCGCCGGCACCGGCAATGATTATCTTCATGTTCGTATGGGCTTAATGGGATTAATGGGGACTATGGGATTAATGGGAACTATGGGAGGTGAGGGCTTTGACGGCGTCTTTTATGCCTTCCTTGTCGATGCCCACGATATGGTAGAGTTCTTGTGGCTTGCCATGTTCCACAAATTCATCTGGCAGACCAAGGCGTTTCACCCTGGGATGAAGGTCGTGGTCGGCCATGTATTCCAGTACGGCACTGCCCAGGCCTCCGCGTATGACACCGTCCTCTATGGTGATGATACGTGCGAAGTGGCGGCCCACATAGTCCAGTATCTCTTCATCGATAGGCTTCAGGAAACGCATGTCGTAGTGAGCCACGCTAATGCCCTCAGTCTCCAGCTCTTGTACGGCTTCAGCTGCGGTGTTACCGACGGGGCCAAGGCTTAGGATGGCTGCGTCTGTTCCTTCATGCAGGCAACGCCCCTTGCCTACGGGAATGGCTTCCATTTGGCATTTCCACTGAGGCATGACGCCGCGCCCCCTGGGATAGCGGATGACGAATGGCCCCTGATTGGGCAGTTGGGCTGTGTACATCATGTGCCGCAGTTCATGCTCGTTCATGGGTGAGGATATGGTCAGATGCGGGATGGGGCGCAGGGCAGCCAGGTCGAAAGCTCCGTGATGGGTAGGGCCATCCTCTCCGACAAGGCCTGCCCGGTCCAGACAGAACACTACGTTTAGCCGGTAAAGGGCGACGTCGTGGATGATGTTGTCGTATGCTCTTTGCGAGAATGCCGAGTATATATTGCAGAAGGGGAGCAATCCTTCCTTGGCCATGCCGCCCGAGAAGGTTACGGCGTGTCCCTCGGCGATGCCTACATCAAAGGCCCGGTCGGGCATTTCCTTCATCATCATGCTCATGCTGCATCCTGTAGGCATTGCAGGTGTGACGCCTACAATGTTCTCGTTCATCTTGGCAAGTTCTATCAGGGTCTTCCCGAAAACATCCTGGTACTTGAGCGGCAGACTCCCGGTATCTGTCTTGATTTGCTCGCCGGTTTGAGGGTCAAACTTTCCGGGAGCGTGGAATACCGTCGGATTCTCTTCTGCAGCAGCAAAGCCTTTACCTTTAATGGTGTGCAGATGCAGCAGTTTGGGACCCTTCATGTCCTTGATGCTACGCAATGTGTCGACCAACTCAATGACGTTGTGCCCGTCTGTAGGACCAAAGTAGCGGATGTCCAGACCTTCAAAGATATTGTTCTGATTGGTAAGCAGAGACTTCATGGAGTTGTTGAAGCGAAGAATCTTCTTTCGCCTGTTGTCGTTGAGCAGTCCCCATCGTGTCAGTTTCTGCGCTGCACGGAAACGCAGGTCGTTATATGTCTTACTGGTATGCAGATGGTGCAGGTAGTGTTTCATACCGCCCACGCTGCGGTCTATGCTCATGTTGTTGTCGTTGAGGATGATGAGCAGGTTGTTGGGTGTTCCACTGACGTTGTTCAGTCCTTCAAAGGCCAGTCCGCCGCTCATACTGCCGTCTCCGATGACGGCTACTACTTGCCTGTCCGTTTCGCCATGTTGGTGGGCGGCCACAGCCATGCCCAATGCTGCTGAAATACTGTTTGAGGCATGTCCGCAGGCAAAGGTGTCATACTCGCTTTCCTCGGGCGAGGGGAAGGGACGCAATCCGTGCAGGTGGCGGTAGGAGGAAAACTGTTCGCGCCTTCCCGTCAATATCTTGTGTCCGCAGGCTTGATGACCCACGTCCCATACGATACGGTCGTAGGGAGTATTGAATACATAGTGAAGGGCAACGGTGAGTTCCACCACACCCAAGCTGCTGGCAAAATGGCCGGGATTGTCAGCCAGTTCCGTTATGATGGTCTGTCGCAGTTCGTCGCATACCTGTGGCAGTTTCTCCACTGGCAGCTGTCTCAAATCTGCAGGCAAAGACAGGCTTGATAATATCTTTTCAGGCTCTTTTTCCACAATTAAATTATTTTTGCGCTGCAAAATTACATATTTTCACCGAAGTTCTGTAATTTTGCAGGTAGAAAATTAGACTTTAAGTGATGTTAAGCAGTGAAATGACCTTTCGGACGGTGGTGGAGCTTCCGAAAATGGAGCGTCTTATGCAACTTGGTGACCGCATTGTTTTCCTCGGTTCTTGTTTTGCAGAACATATCGGCCGTCGCTTTGCCGAATATGGTTTGCCTGTTCTCTGCAACCCTACAGGTGTGTTGTACAACCCGCTGAGCCTGTTGCGTGTGGTGCAGAGTACGGCAGAGGAGACAGATTCTCACTGGCCTGTGTTTCAGCATGAAGGCCATTGGTATTGTTGGCTGGCCGGTACGCAGCTTGTAGCCGATGATGAGGCTTCCTGCCGTCTGTTGATGACCAATGTGTTTGAGGGATTGCGCAAGGCTTTGTCCGAATCCACTTATCTCTTCATCACCTTGGGCACCAATGTATGCTATCGCTTGCGCGAGAACAACTTGGTCGTGACGAATTGCCATAAATTGCCGGCTTCCCTCTTTGAGGAATATTCCATGGGGGTAGGGGAGTGTGTCCAGGCGCTTCTGCAACTGCTGGAGGCGGCTCGTGCCTTAAATCCCACTTTGCGAGTGGTATTTACGGTAAGTCCTTATCGTTACGCCAAGTATGGCTTTCATGGTAGTCAGCTCTCAAAGGCTGTGTTACTTCTGGCTGTTGAGGAGGTCTGTCGGCACTGTGATTGGTGTATGTATTTGCCTATCTACGAAATCTTCATGGACGAGTTGCGTGACTATCGTTTCTATGCCGAGGATATGATTCATCCGGCTCCCGTAGCGGTAGATTATGTATGGCATCGGTTAGTGCAGGAATGCATGGCGCCTCAATTGCAGACTTATTTGACTGACTACGAACCATTGCGACGTGCCTTGGCTCATCGACCTGTAAATACCGATTCACCGCAGTATCAGGCTTTCCTTCAGAAAATAGAAACCATGCGAGAAGCCTTGGCTCTGAAATATGATCATCGTATCCTTTCCCCATCCCTCCCATAACTCCCATTAATTCCCATTAACTCCCATCAATTCCCATATAAAAATGTATTCCATATCAAATATCACCATCCTTATGGGGGCGCATCGCATAGGTTGCACCGAACAGGAAATAGATTGGTTGCTTACCGATAGCCGTAGCCTTTGCTTTCCCGAGACCACACTTTTCTTTGCTATACGTACGACTCGTGGCAATGGTCACCGCTATATCCCAGAGCTCTATCAGCGCGGTGTGCGCAGTTTTGTGGTCGATGAAGTCCCGGCTGGCGACTTTCCGCAGGCCAACTTCCTTTTGGTGCCCAACGCGCTACAAGCGTTGCAGCGTTTGGCTGAGCGCCATCGCGAGGAATTCAATATCCCTGTGATTGGTGTTGCAGGCAGTAATGGCAAGACGACTGTAAAGGAATGGCTATACCAATTATTGTCGCCCGACCATGCTGTTACGCGCAGTCCGCGTAGTTTCAACTCGCAGATTGGCGTTCCACTTTCCGTCTGGGGGCTATGGAAGGGCAGTGAGATCGGATTGTTCGAAGCGGCTATCTCCCAGCCTGGCGAGATGGCTGCCCTGCAGCGTATTATACAGCCAACCATTGGTGTGTTCACCAGCTTGGGGGCTGCCCATCAGGAGAATTTCCAGTCAATGGAACAAAAGTGTCGCGAGAAGTTGCAACTCTTCCATGATGCAGAGGCCCTCATCTATCCCGTGGATGACGCGGTGGTGTGGAAGTGCGTGCGAGAAATGAATTTCCGGGGTACGCTGATCCCCTGCCACAGTACGGGCGATGCCTTGGAGGACAACCGTTCACTCTGTGCTGCCGTATGTCGCTATTTGGGTATGGACGAGGCTGTCTTGCAGAAGCGGTTGGCTGCACTCGAACCTGTGGCTATGCGCCTTGAGGTGAAGGAGGGAAAGCGTGGTTGCACACTCATCAATGACTCTTACAATAGCGATCTCAATAGTCTTGATATTGCCTTGGACTTTATGAATCGCAGGCCAGAGCGTCAGGGACGCAGTCGTACACTCATCTTGAGCGATATACTCCAGACGGGTGTGCCTCCCATGATGTTTTACAGTCATGTGGCACAACTCATTGAGAGTCGGGGCTTGGAATGTCTGATGGCTGTGGGACCGGTGGTTAGTGCGCATCGTGATTGCTTCCAGCACCTCAGCGCTCAATGCTATTTCTTCCCCGACACACCTTCGTTATTGCAGAGTGAAGCTTTCCAGGCTCTTCATGATTCTTTGGTGCTTATCAAGGGTGCGCGCAGTTTCCAGTTCGATCAAGTGACCGACCTGTTGGAATATAAAGTGCATGAAACCATTCTGGAGGTAAACCTGAATGCGGTGGTAGGCAATCTGAACTATTATCGCTCGTTCCTGCGCCCGGAGACAAAAGTGGTTTGCATGGTTAAGGCTGATGCATACGGTGCTGGTGCGGTTGAGATAGCCAAGACGCTGCAAGACCATCGTGTTGACTATCTTGCCGTGGCTGTAGCCGATGAGGGGGCTACCTTGCGCCAGGCAGGCGTATCGTCCAATATCATGGTGATGAACCCGGAGATGACGAGTTTTCATACCTTGTTCCAATATCACTTGGAACCCGAAGTCTATAGCTTCCGTTTGTTGGATGCCCTTATTCGTGCAGCGGAGAAGGAGGGCATCACGGATTTCCCGGTTCACATCAAGTTAGATACTGGTATGCATCGCCTGGGGTTCGACCCCATAGCCGACATGCCGCAGCTCATTGATCGTTTGCGTCGTCAGACAGCACTCATACCACGTTCCGTGTTCTCACATTTTGTAGGGAGTGACAGCGAGGACTTTGATGAGTTCTCATCACGTCAGTTCGCGCTCTTTGAGCGGGGCGCAGATGCGTTGCAGGCTGTATTCCACCATCATATCCTGCGACATATGTGCAATAGTGCAGCCATAAGCCGTTTCCCTGAGCGTCAGATGGATATGGTACGGCTGGGACTTGGGCTCTATGGCATAGACAGTTGCACGAATGAACTGTTGAATAATGTTTCCACGCTGAAGACGACCATTTTGCAGATTCATGATGTACCGGCGGGGGAGAGTATAGGCTATAGTCGTCGTACCGTATTGGATCGGGATAGCCGCATAGCCGCTCTGCCTATTGGCTATGCCGATGGGTTGAATCGTCGTTTGGGCAATCGGCAGGGCTTCTGCCTGGTCAACGGACATAGGGCGCCCTATGTGGGAAATATCTGTATGGATGTATGTATGATAGACGTTACGGATATTCCCTGTCAGGAGGGCGATACGGCTATTATCTTTAGTCAAGAGCTTAGTCCAAGCCTCTTGGCTGAGAAGATCGGTACGATTCCATACGAAATACTCACCGGCGTGAGCAATCGCGTTAAGCGTGTATATATCTTCGAGTAATGGTGTGCCAAGCCTTCCCCCTAATCGCCCATTAAACCGACACGCCTCTGCAATTGGGGTGAAATCTGTTAGTTAAAAATGCTTAAAAGCAAGGATGGTTTTTGAGTATCTAAAAAAAAGTTGTTACTTTGCAGCATAAATGATGCGAAAAGCGTTATTAAAGTCCCTCAGGAAGTATGAAAGGGGCGAATCTTGGCAAGGTAAATAAACATCATAATAGAGTAAAAAGAAAGCTGTATCGTCTATGGGTTTGTAGCGTCATAAAAAGCTGACGTCGGGATGATATGTTTACACTTTGAAACGCCTAGGGGCAAATGGTTGGATGGCTAAAGGCGAACGATCATGCGCCCCGGGCCATTTAATCGTCTGCCCCTAGCATATATCCTTTTTGACCCGGCTCTTTTTTCCTTTTGACCCGGCTCCTTCTTCCTTATGACCCGGCCTGAAGGGCCAATGAGCACTTTAGCCCAGGGCAGCGCCCTGGGTAATCGCAGGCGATGAAAGGCGCCCTGAACCAAAGGTTAGTGGTAAGGTAGTGGTAAGGGGGTAGCAAGGGAGTAGCAAGGGAGTAGCAAGGGGGTAGCAAGGGAGTAGCAAGGGAGTAGCAAGGGGGTAGTACGTATTTGTCAGGCATTTGTCAAGGACATCGCAAGGATTAGGCAAGCTCAAGCAAGCTATTTGAGCTTGCCTACACCTTGGGTAGACCTTGGGTAGACCTTGGGTAGACCTTGGGTAAAGCTTGGGTAGTGTATAGGAGCGAAGGTTGACCTAGCCCATAAAAAAAGTTCCCGCCACTTAGATGTGACGGGAACTTTTTATTCATTTCTGCTCTTGAGAGCAGAGGAGAATGATTATTTCTCGGGTAGGGGAAGATACCAGTTCTTCTCGCTCTGGCTCAGGTAGTTGTAGAGCGTCATGTCGGTTACACCGCTACGGGCTGCTACACGCTTAGCCAGGTAAGTGGGATCGTTACGGCGACGTGCCACACGGCTCAGGTCGAAGAAACGAGTGCCCTCGAAGGCCAGCTCCAGACCCATCTCATCGATGATGACGTCTTCCACTGCATCCTGTACGTCAGCATCGTGGCTGCCGTCGTAGATTTCTTCCTTCGTGATGGTCTTTCCGGTGTTCTCCTTAACCTTCTCAATCAC
>JAILKU010000006.1 GCA_024693505.1 Bacteroidaceae bacterium
ATCCATACCTTCGGGGTGTTCTTCACCATGCCAGTCTGTGTGCCAGAACGTAGAATTGTCACCATCGATCAAGGCTCCGAGATCCTTGCCTTCGTCCCTGTCGCTGTATGGGCTATACAACTGGTCGGCAGAAGTAATCATCGCTGTTTTCTTCACATCCTTAGCCTCTTCCAAAGCGGCGAGTACCTTAGTGCGAAGTTCTGCATTCAGCTCAACCAGCTCGTTGTGATTGCTGATGGGGCCATAGAAATCATTATAAGCATCCAGCAATGCCTGATAGTCTGCCTCGGTGATGTCAGCATCGGGAATTGCCATGTTGGCATTGTACGCATCTACAAGTGCAGGACCCAGGTCGCCCATTGCATTGAAGCGCGAGTTGGGATTCTCCTTCAGGCTGTATATCTGTAGCTCGGCAGCATGCCAGTAGCGACGGTCGCTCGGAGCGCAATGTACAGCATTCAGACGGATGTACTTATAAGCCTTGTCAATGTGGAAATTAACGGTGGCCTCCTGGCCAGAAGAGCCATTGGGCACATCTATGGTAATCATGTCTACCCATTCCTCATCGGGAGCGTCGGGATTGTCTGAACCCTTGATAAGGAATACCGTTGGATGGTCATTGTCTGTGCTTCTGCGGCAGATGTAGAGCTCGCAGTCGCCAATCATCTCGTCCATGTCTGCTATCTGGAGATAGTGGAACTCGCCACCTATATCATCGCCAGACCAAACACTATGCCAGAAAGTACCCTTCTCACCGTCGATGAGGACACCGGCAGAGAGGTCGCCACCATCGCGGCTTCCGCCACAATCATTCTGACTGTAGGGAGATGAGAACTGCTCGGCATTCGTAATCAGAGCGGTCTTAATAGGATCCTTGGTAACCGTGATAGCCTCGAGCACTTGCTCGCGCAAAGTATTGTTCTTCAGGACTAATTTGTCGTGCTCCAGGTCGGCAGAAGAGTTGAGCAGGGCTTGAGCCTCTTCATCGGGCACATACTCCAGATACCATTCGCTGGTACCCTTGTCGGTGTCGTAGGGAGCACCATAGGTATAGGTCCCGTTCCAGAAGCCTAATTCCAGGTCAACACCAGAGTCCTGACCTTTATTGTGGCCCAGCTGGTGAACATATTTGTCACTATGCCTTGGCTGGTTGGCCAGACGGATGTAGAAAATGTCCTTCATTTCTCCCTTGCCGTCGTCGCCCTCAACATAGTCTTCGCCTGCATAGTCAAATACTACACGGCTTCTGTCATTCTCGGCATCGGTAAGAATCATCCTGCCTTCAGTCGATGAGGAGAAGCTGATGTATGTGCCCAAACCGGCATTCTGCATGATAATGCTGTCGTTGTCCTGAGTCAGTTTCCACAGGTAGTTGGACCTGTCTCTCTTGATGGTACCATACATACCCTTGTTTGCATGATCGGGGTCAATGGAACCCAGGATAGCCTTATCTACATATCCGTCAGATGTCTGATAGCGCAGGTTGGCAATAATGCGATAGTAACCATCTTTGGGAATAGAATACGGTACCTCGCTATCCAGAAGAACCTGATACAGAGAGTCGGCTTCTGCCTTCATGGATTCGGCCATTTCCAACGTGGGAGCGTTGGGATCATCGGGATAGTTGTAAACGCCATTCAGAATGTCGTCCACATACTTAGCCACTTGCTGCAGCAGGGCAAAGAACTTCTTCCAGGTGTCAACGTCAGACAGCTGGCCAAATCCCTGACCCACATTGATGGTCTCGCCTTCTCCAGTATCATAGACATAAGTCTCGTAGTCGATATAGATGCCATTCAGCGTGTTGTAAATCTGCGACTGAATAGAAGGCTTCTCCAGCGTCCATAAGAAAGCGGGTTCGTAGCTGTAGCAGGGGACGGGGGTTGCATCCATGACATCCTCAACCTCGTAGCTCCAGAAAGCACGGCCTGCATCGTTCCAACTGCTCTCGCCATAGGCTACATTACAGGAACGGATGGCATACTTGCCTTCTTCATTCAGGTAGAGCACCTGTCGTTCCCAGTCGTTACGGTTGTTAGATGGATCGAGACGGTAGGAACCGAAGTCCAGCTTACACTTGTCGTTCTCCAGCGTGGAGTTTGAGAAGTGGCTTCCTGTTCCAGGGTCGATAAGGATACCCACATCGTAGAGCGCACCTCCAGACACCTTTGAAATGGCGAATAGTCCGGCGTTGTCCTCTTCATTTGTCAGACCGCCGCCAGTGGTCACAAAGTACTTGGTACCATTCACCTCCGTTGCGATGTAGTAGGAGCCTTCTTTGATGGCTTCCATAGCTGCATCATACAGAGCTTTGTCGGGATCTGCTGCATAAGCACGGCCCGGCAACATCATTGTTGCTAATGGAAGCAACAACGTCAATAAGTAGTACAGTTTTCTCATTGTTTAAATAGTTTAAGAATAGGTTGAAATTTTGTTATTTGTTTTACGTATTTTAATGGGTCCTTTTGGGATGAATTACAGCTTTTAGAGTACAAAGGTAGACCTTTTGCAGGGAATCTTCCTCATTTTTATTAACAATTCTTTCTTCTTTTAGTATTATTTAACACATTGGGCGGCAATTACCCCGTCTGTTAGTTCTTCTTTAACTTTATCTTATAAGAATTTTCTTTCCATCCTTGATATAGATGCCACGAGCAGGATTGTTGATACGGCGACCGGCGAGATCATACAATATGCCATCTGACTGTTCGCCTTTTTTCTTATCGCCGTCAATTTCGTGAATGCCATCGGTAATGCCTCCTAAGATACGGAAGGTGGAGCCGTTGTCGGTGGGGCTGCTCTGATCGTCCCAGAACTTCAATGGGCCATTCCCGCCGCCAAACTGGTTAATACAGGTATAAGGCGTGCCGGGAATGCGCAGGACGAAACCATCGCCATTGGGAAGCAAATCCCATGCATACTCGCTTGGCCGCATGACAGCCATGTCATCCTCGGCCACAAGGGTCTGTTCGAAACCTGAAGCGCGATTGTAAACCAGTACGTGGTAGGGGTTGCCACCGAAGGCCCAAAGATAGTCGTCCGACATCAGCGTTTTATCATTGGCCCAGCCAACGGGATAATAGGGCTCATTATCCTGTTTGCACACATAATAGTTGCCGCGGATGGTCATATTGTACCAGAAGGCTGTTTCATCGGTTGAGAAAAGGAAGGGGCCGTTCCATACCACTTCATAGTCAATCGTCGTTTCCTCGACAATCTGATAGGGGATGTCGTCGGGCTCTCGTAGCGAGATGAAAGCATTCGTCCATTGTTTGGACGGTTCGGGAGGCATCGAACCCTTCGGCATCTTTCGGGTTTCAGAACCGACCTCCTGTCCGTTGAACAGGAAACGGTTCGTTACGGCATAGAGCGACTTCGAAGCCAACTCCATAGCCTCTGTCGGGTCAAAGTCAGCCACTTCTTCTATCAGCCACCGGTTGCCGTCGTCTGCAGTATCCCATCCGTTGATGACGAGCTGGGAACCGCTATTGTTGAAGTAGAGTGTCTGGCCCTCGTTGCTGGTGACAGACATCATATAGAGGTATTTGCCGTCAGCTCTGGAAGGATCGAAGACAATGGGCGTGCCTAATGTGTTCACCCAGCGCCCGTTGTTATTGTAGGCCAGGAACTTCTTGGTTACAGGACTGTAGAGGTAGTTGTTTCCCTCAATACCGATAATGGCGAACTGACCGTCCTCCTTAGGTGCATTCGTTCGCACCTGCCCCACATCGAGGCCATTATGAGAGGAATTCAGCACCAGGCTTCCGCGACGGCACTTAATGGTATAAAGCTTGTCATTCTCAAATGAAACAAATTCTATAGGTTCAGGCATATCCGGACGACGGCCCGAGAGGAGGTCATCGTAGATCTGCTCCGAGCGGATCCTCAGCCAGTTGGCGGCTGTCTGGGCCTGTCGGGCATAGTTCGTATTATCACCCCAGACCTTCCGGTTCGCCTCGAAGGACTTGCGGGCAAAGTCGTAGTAGTCCTGGCAGAACTCGAGCAGTTCCTCCAAACCGTTGGCCATGAATTCTTCCCATAACCGACGATACACCTCATCGAGGGGCGCATACTTGAAACGCAGGTCGCGTATGAACTGCACCACTTCCATGTTAGGACCTTCAATCCAGTAGTTGGTGGTAGCTTCGTTGACAAAGTAGTTCCCGTGACGCTCATAGCCAAAGGCCCAGTCGAGGTCCCATATAGGGCCGAATACATATTTGCTGGTGTCGGACTCGAAGCTTTCGCGATAGCAGAAGGTGCTCTTCGGGTGATAGAACTCATAGTTTAGCGTAAGCTCATTCACCATCATATAACGCACGAGCTGTTCGATGTCAACGTGTCGCGAGATGTCCCGTCCGCGATAAAGGGTGGACATGAAACTGTTGAAATCGGAGGAAATGGTTTCCAGCGTCAAGGTCGTTGTGCCCTCGCTGAAGTCGGGTTCCTTGACATTTATGGGCAGGCCATATGGCTCGGAGTAGAACTTCTGGCCCCAGGGCTCGTCATAGTAGGAGTCGAGCTCGAGCATGGCTGCAGCACTCTCGTCTTCCAGGTCCACACTATTATTCGAGAACCCCACTTTTTCCGTAAAGTTATAGCTGCCCTGATATTGGCCGTTTAGGTAGAGGTCTACGGGTATTATATGGTTGGCGGCCGAGGCTTTCATCAGGTTTGCAGCCTTCATACCGATGGCGTTCGACATCATCGAGCCGGTTTGGTAGTTAGAGAGCAGCACCCACGATTTTCCCTTGGTCATGCCAAGTGGTTTTACGGACTCTGCGAACTTCATGCGGTAGGGCTTTTTGGGCCAGCCCCAGCTACTGTTACCCCTTCCCTTAATCTGTACAGGAGTGGTTTCCATTGAGGGGAAGATGCCGTGCCCGTCAATCCTTATTTCAGCGTCCTTGAAAACCGTCTTGCTGTTGATGTCCCGTCCGTCTGCGGTCTTGATGTAAATGGTGGGCACTTCGGCTTTGTCTGTCAGCCAGTCAACGTGAACACGAAGGCCTCTGCCATATGGCTGCATCGAATAGGACGTCCCCTTTGTGTCGCTCTTCGGCAACAGCATGGTGCAGCCCTTACGGGCGAGGAGGTAGTAGATGTCCTTGTCGAAGCGCAGGCGCGTCTGCTTGCTCAACTGAAGTTCTCCGTTCACATAGGCCTCCACCTGATCGTCTGGCACCTTAAACGATGGGGTTAGGCGCTTTCCTATGGCGGCAACCGTCACGAAGACGGTATCGTCAACTATCTCGCCAACGGCATCGGTGAAGAGCTGGTCGTTGAACTTGTTGTTGAATTTGAATGATTCGAAGGTGGGGAAGTCGGTTGGAGCCGTTTCGCTCACAGATTCCACTTCGGAAAGATTGTATGTGAAATTTTGCCCGATGTTGGTCTCGATGGTGAGCTTGCCGTCACTTTCTGAGCGGTTGGTCACATACTGTAGCGGGTAAGCTTCTATGCGTCCGTCGGTAAGGAAGACATGCAGGGCCTCAGGGAAGGTTATGGGCGAAGACGGGTCGGTCTGTGGTTCTGGGTCAGCGTCTTTCTTGTAGAATAAATACCGTTCGTTTGCTGCCGTGCCGCTACTGCCCTGATAGGTGCCCAGCAGATTCGCTCCGGCCCTCAGGTTCCAATAATACCCGGGGTTTGCAATACTCTGTATGCAAAACGCGCCGTCGTTGCCCTCGATGATATTCCAGAATTCTGACTTGTCGCCCTTGGACTCTGTTGCCAAGGTCATATACTTGTAATATCTGTCAACACGATTCGTCGTGAAAATCAGCATCTCGCCCGAGGCCGCATTACGGAAGGTGTAGCCTGACCGTGTGCTCGTAACGATCCAATAGGCATCTTCCGTTCTTGTCTGTCCGTCTGTTACATAATATATATATGGGTCGGCATCGTGATAGGCACCCAGGCCCACATAGCCTTCTGTCGCAGTATTTGAAATGTAATATACGCCGTCTTCGATGGGGGAGTCGGCAAAAATTGTAGATGGGAAGCTTCCCAGTAATGCAAAAATGCATATAAAGATGGTAAAAAACCTTTTTCTCATGACGTTTAGTGTTGTTTTGGGCGCAAAGATAATACTTTTTTTCTGTATTTCGATTCCAAAAGGCCTGAATTTATTTGTCATTTTGTGAATAATATGTATATTTGCCGTGAAAATCAATTAAAAGACCTAATTATAAACTTTAATTTATTTAACTTATGAGAAAAATTTTATCTCTCTTGTTGCTCTCGTTAGCAACAATGTTTACCTATGGCACTGCCTATGCCGCAGATCCTGATAAGGCTCTGTACGATAATGCAATGGCGGCCATTACGAATGGTGGAACCTATCACATCACAACTGATGTTGAGGGTACCAAGTACTATTTGGCTGCAAACGGCGCCCTGACCAGCGTGGCAGCGGATGCTTGCATCTACACGCTTCAGGTGGCTACTGGCGGCGGCCTTTTTGACGAAGGCATCAACATCACCGGTGGCAATGGACATTTCTCCAACACGACGCTGTCCGGCGACAAGGCCAACCTGAAGCCCGGCACGGGCGTGTTCCGTCAGGATGGCGGCAACGACCGTAACGACTGGGAACGTCAGGTCTTCTACCTTGACGAGGCTGGCAAGTATGCCATCCGTTCCTGCAATGTCCCCTATGGCGAGAGCAGCTGGAACGATGCCGGTCGTGCATTCTGGACCTACGAGGTTAAGGATGCAGAGCCCGATCCCTGCTATACCTACGAGCCCACTTTCGTTTGGAATCTGGAGAGCGTGGTTGCCGTGACGGTGATCTATCAGCTCGTTGAGGTTGACGGTACGGTGGTTTCTTCCATTACCAAGAAGCAGGTGGGCGGCAGTGATATCGTTGTTCCCACATCCCTCCTGTCTAACATCGCATACAGCTATGATTACGAGGGTGGCGTTGTCGGCAATGAGGATTGCACGATTGCCATCACCCGCACTCCTAAGACTGTTGTTAAAGCCCTTGCTGACCTGAGCAACGCCAAGACCTATAAGATTGCCTGCGACCGCGGCGCCCTCCTCACTAAGAACGGGTATCTGGCCTCCACGGCTCACAACACCCTTACGAATGCCCAGGCAACTGAGTTTGCCGTTGTCAGCTACAAGGATAACTACTATCTCTATAGCGTGGCCGACAAGAAGTTTGTCACCAATACCGGCGAGTTGGCAGTTGTTCCAACTCACCACGAGGCTGATGCTGTCCAGATGGAAGACAAGGGCAATAATTACTTCATGTTCTATTTCAATATGGACGAGAGTACGAAGTATGGTCTGAACACCAATGGCAACGATCCTTACGGATATGTCATCAACAACTGGATGACTGCTGATCCCGGTAATTTGTATTACATGGTTGAGGAAGCCGACTTTGATGCTACCGATGCTCTCTATGCTCTGGATAACATCGAGTACTTCGCCGCTATGGCTTCTATTACCGATGGCGGTACTTACCGTATCGTAACTGAAGTGGAGGGCACTAAGTACTATATAGCTGCCAATGGTGCGCTCACCAGTGAGAAGGGTGCCATTTTCACCTTGAATAAGAGCACGGGCGGTGCACTCTATTCGGTAGGTATCGAGATTGCTGGCGCAAACGGTCACTTCTCCAATACTACACTTACGAGCGATAAGGCTAATCTGCATCCCGGTACGGGCGTGTTCCGTCTGGATGGCGGCAACAACCGTAACGACTGGGAACGCCAGGTGTTCTTCATGGATGCTGAGGGCAAATACGCCATCCGTTCTTGCAATACCGCCTATGGCGAGAGCAGCTGGGCTGATGCAGGCCGTGCTTTCTGGACCTATGAGATTAAGGAGGCAGTACCCGATCCCTGCTACACCTATGAAACCGCATACATCTGGGAACTGGAAACCGTTGTGACTCTGCCCGTAACCTACCAGCTCGTTGATGCTGACGGCACTGTTGCGTCTTCTGTCACCCAGAAGCAAGAGGCTGGCAGCGAGATTAGCGTTCCTGCTTCCCTCATTTCGAATGTAACTTACGATTATGAGTATGAGGCTGGTACTATTGGCGATGAGGCATGCACGATAACCATTACTCGTACGCCCAAGCCCGGTTATGTCTTTGCTCTGGCTAACCTGAGCAACGCCAAGACGTACAAGATTACCTGCGATCGTGGTAAGTTCCTCACAAAGAACGGCTTCCTGGCCTCTACCGCTCATAACACCCTCACCTCCGCCGAGCCCAGCGAGTTTGCTGTACTCCGCTACGGTGGCAACTACTACCTCTATAGCGTGACCGACCAGAAGTTCGTCACCAACACTGGCGAACTGGCTGAGATGCCTATCCATGGTACAGCTGATGCTGTCCAGATGGAGAACAAGAGCGGTTGGAGCAATTCTTACTTCATGTTCTACTTCAATATGCCTGACGGACAGAAGTTTGGCTTGAACACCAACGGCAACGATCCCTACGGATATGTAATCAACAGCTGGATGACTGCAGATGCCGGCAATATGTACTATATGGTTGAGGAAGCTGAATTCGACGCTACCGAGATTCTGAAAGCCCTCGATGACAAGTACTACGAGAACGCAATGGCTGCTATCGAGAATGGTGGCAACTACCGTATCGTGACTGAGGTGAACGGCACCAAGTACTATGTGGCTGCAAATGGTGCCATGACCAGCACCAAGGGCGCAGGTGCCATCTTCACTCTGAATAAGAGCACAGGTGGCGGACTCTATAATGAGGGTATTGAGATTGCAGGTGCAAATGGACACTTCTCCAACACCACGCTGCTTAACGACAAGGCCAACCTGAAGCCCGGTACGGGCGTGTTCCGTCTGGACGGCAGCAACAACCGTGGCGACTGGGAGCGTCAGGTATTCTTCATGGACGGCGGTGGTAAGGTAGCCATCCGTTCCTGCAATGTTGCCTATGGCGAGAGCAGTTGGAACGATGCAGGCCGTGCCTTCTGGACCTATGAGATTGCCAATGCAGAGCCCGATCCCTGCTACACCTATGATGGCGCGTTTATCTGGACGCTTGAGCAAGTCTTCGACATCGTTAACGTGACCTATCAGGTTTATGAGGCTGATGGCACCACCAAGGTCGGCAATCCTCTGACTGTGAAGCAGGAAGCCGGCGACGACGCATTCGTACCTGCCTCTTTGGCTAACACCTATATTTATGACTATGAGACCCAGGGCACTATCGGTAATGAGAATAGCGATATAGCTATCATCCGTTCTTTCAAGGCTGGTGTAGTACAGACCTTGGACGACCTGAGCAACGAAAAGGCTTATCTTATCCGTTGCGACCGCGGCGCTCTCCTCACCAAGAACGATTACCTGGCTTCTACGGCTCATAGCACCCTCACAGGCGCTTCTGCCAGCGAGTTTGCTGTGATCAGCTACGAGAACAACTATTATCTCTATAGCGTGGCCGACAAGAAGTTTGTCACCAACACAGGTGCTTTGGCTGCTATGCCTACCAACGGTACGGCTGATGCCATCCAGATTGAAACTCGCGACGGTTGGGCAAGCCCCTACTTCATGTTCTTCTTCAATATGCAGAACGGACAGAACTTTGGCTTGAACACCAATGGCAACGATCCTTACGGATACGTTATCAATGACTGGATGACTGCCGATCCCGGTAATATGTACTATATGGTTGCTGAGGCTGACTTCGATGCTACAAGTGCAAAGAAGGCCCTGGAGAACACGTTCCATCCTGTTCTGACCATTGGCGATGCCGGCTATGCAACGCTCTACCTGCCGTTCGCTGTTTCCGTTGGCGAGGGTGTTACTGCCTATACAGGTAAGGTTAATGACGAGTCTCTGACCCTGGCTCCTCTGACAAGTGGTGTTCCTGCCAACACGGCTGTTGTTGTAAAGGGTGCCCCCGGTACTTATGAACTTACCGTTGGCGACAACGCTATCACTTGTGCCAAGGCTGTCGAGCTGACTTCTGCTCTGGCTGACAATGGTCTCTCCGATGAGATCTTCACCGTTGAGGGCTATATCACCTCTACCGATAGCAAGATCAGCCGCAACCAGCAGGTGTTCTGGATTGCTGACACCCAGGATGGCGGTGAGGTATTCGAGGCATACTGGGCTAACCTGGCTGATGGCCGTACTGAAGCCTACGAGGTAGGTTCTAAGGTTCGCATCACTGGTAAGCTCCAGAAGTATGTGGCCAAGAATGGTAATGTAACCTGCGAGATTAAGAATGCCAATGTGGATCTGCTCGACAACGACCTGAAGGGCACGTTGGTTGAGATTGATGCTACTGCCAAGTACGTTCTGGCTAAGCCTGAGGGCAAGGAGATCGGTTTCTACCAGGCCGAGGGTACTATCCCAGCCTTCAAGGCCTACCTGGAGGCTCAGGGTAATGGCGTGAAGGGCTTCACCCTGATCATCAATGGTGGCGAAACGGCTATCGAGAGCGTTACCTCAGTTGTTGCTCCCGAAGGCGTAATCTATGACCTCTCCGGCCGCCGCGTTGAGAAAGCCACTAAGGGCATCTATATCATCAACGGCAAGAAGGTCTTGAAGTAAGAATCGGACAACCCACCCCCGCCCCTCTTCGGAGGGGGTGGGCTATTTGACGTTTAATATTTTACACTTTTTCTATGAAGAAATTATATATCCAGCCTCAGACGGAAGTAGCTTTCGCAGAGGTAACAAGCATGTTGGCAGAGAGCCTGCCCATTAGTGACGAAACCGTTGACGGCGGCGACGCGCTGACAAAGGAAGAAAACAGTTGGGACATCTGGGGCGACGAATAGTCTCCCCACTTCCCTGCGCCACGTAGGGATTCCTTCGTGCGCGTAAATAAAATAATGTATAAAGGCAGGTTTCCTCTATTGGGTACCTGCCTTTTTTACTTTCCATTTGGGCTTAACCTCATACCAAAGTTTCGGGAGCCGTAAATGGACTCATATAGGAAGTTAAGCGCTTTGTGCAGAACAAGCAACAGCTACGAACTGAACTATGGACTATGAACTATGAACTGGACTATGAACTATAAACTATGCGCTTTCCTGGCTGCGTTTCTGGCAGTTACAGGTATCAAGGCTCAGGACATACTGCATAATCAGAATACCATCTTTATCGCCGCCAAGAACTCTTTGGAAGCCGACAAGAAACAGGCCGACTTCGTATGCTCCGGACATAACGACGAACTGGTACTTCAGAAAGCCATCGACCTTCTGGCAGGCGGGCGGAAACTGACAAAGAAGGGCGGAACGATCGTTTTGCTCCCGGGTGACTACTATATCGACAGCTTTAGCCGCGAGAACAGGAACGGGCGGGTGGCGGTGCTTCTCCCCTCGTTGAAGTCCGACCCCGAAGTGTTCAGCCTCTCAGTTAGAGGTTCTAACCACAACACGGAGTGCTCTGTGGTTCATCTGTCGCAAAGCGGCTACGAGGCCCTCGACGACCAGGGGAGTTACTCGCTCTTCGCATGTGCCAACCATGTTGACTATTGCCACTTCTCGTTCACAGACATGAAGGTGACCATTCCGGAAGGCCGCAAGAACATCGTCTGCCTGGACGGGCGGCAGATGGGTTCGATGGAATGCCGCCGGCTGAAGTGCGTTGTCGAGAACCACTCCTCCTGGGAGACGCCTACCGACCAGATCAACCTTCCCGTGGAGGGATGCATCGCCCTCTGCGGCTGCTACTTCAACTCCAACTCCTGGAACTACGTCTGGGAGGCCGTCTATGCCTTCGGTTTCGGACAAGGGTTCGCCTGCGGAGGCGAGCATCTGCTGTGCATCAAGTGCGTGGCATGCTATGGGAAATACGGCTTCACCTACGCCAACTACTATAGCCCAGACATGTCTTCTCGCCACACCAACACACTCATCGACTGCACAGACGAGGCGAATGCCAACTTCTTCAAGTTCGCTCCGAACATCGGCAAGCAGACCATCAATATTTATAACCTGAACCTCGAATACTGGCCCCAATGGTTCGCCATCGAGGGCGAGGGACATTACGCCACGGAAGTGGTTCCGGGCCAATGGAACGGGCAGGTCAACTACACGATGAACCGCGGAGGAAGCAGCCTGCCAAACGTAACGGACCATTTATGGGCAGACGATAGCGGACATAACTTCCAGTCGAAGAACAACTTGCACAAGAAGATATGCACTTCGGAGGAGCGGCTTTCCTACTATCCCAACTATGGCCAGGAGGTGTTCGACATCACCCTGAACAAGTGGCTCATCTGCACGGATCCGGCCAGCAAGACATGGGTCGATGCATCAGGTCAGACGCCTCCGGCACAGTAGAACTTTGAACCTTTACTCCACCAGGAACAGCCGTTCTTCTGGGAGCGGGCCCTTGTATCCGTCGGAAGCGGTCAGCTGAATATCCAGCACCTGCCCTTCGTGATCGTCAAAGTAGCGGATGCAGAGGCGATGGAACCCCTTCTCGAGATTCATGATTGCCGTTTGGGTCTGAGGGGAATGAGAGCCGTCGCGGTTAATGATCTCCTTGTCATCCAGCATCACTACCGTTCCGTCGTCTGTCGCAACGCGCAACTGATGGGGGCCTTCCTGCTCCACTTTCAGCCAGGCATCGAAGACGTAGCCGAAGTGGTCGATGTTCTCATCTTCCTCGATGGCAATAGTGGGCATCGTGCCGCGCTTCACGACTTTCCCGTTTGCCAGCATCTCGGCAGTTGACTTGAAGGTGCCCTCGTAGCGGGTATAGCCTACGCCTTTCTCTCCCTTCACCTCTGCCTTCATTGCCGGGAAGTGGGGCGCATTGTTGATGTCCTCAGCTATCTTCTGGAAAGACTCGATATAGGATGTGGCGTTTATATTGGGCTGGAACTCCGTCATCTGGCTGATGCCCTCCTGCTGGATAACCCTTCTGAACATCGTGTCGGCTCCGCTCTCTATGCCTTCCAGGGGCAGGTGTTCCATCTGCAGCAGGCAAAGGGGCAGTTCCTCCTTTTCCACCCTCTTCAGCAGCTCTGGATTGTCTGCTACGGCAGCCCGTGCCTCGGCCATGATGCGCCTTCCCTCGCGGATAAACTCGGGGCTGTACATCTCGTGGGCAACCGTTGCATAGCAGCCGGTATGCATGCCCTCCCGGCGCAGGATGCGGTCCTCCATTTCCAGGTATTCGCGGATGTGCGGCGCGGCAGCACCATAGTATCCCTCGGTAAAGTCCATGATGAGGGCGTCAACGTCGGCATTGCAGTTCCACATCAGCTTCGAGAGCAGCCAGGCCCTCAGCTCGCGGAACTCGCAGGAGGGTGTCTGATAGTCGCCTTCCTCCAGAATGCCGATGGCATGCCCGTTCACGTAGTCCTGAAGATGCGTCTGCAGGGTCTTCCAGTTCGGAGTGGGCAGGCAGTAGAGCAGGAAGTCCGTCACGTAGTCCCAGATGTAGAGGTGCGGGGCGATGGCCGACCAGTCCTTCAGGTCCTGGGCGAAGGACTTGTTCTGCTCGCAGTCGTCGTAGTCGTGAAGCATGCAGCACTCGATGCTGCACAGGCGGATGACCACATTCTCCCTGGGCACGATATCCTTCGGAGCGTGGCGGGTATACTGATAGGCAAAGGTGCCCACGAACTTGTCGGGGAACTCATCCTTCACGGCATCGGCCACCTGGTTCACGAACCACACCATTAGGCCCGACTCGCCTCCGTACTTCTCCACCAGGGCCTGGCAGGCCTCGCATTGGCAGGGCCTCATGTTGTCGTTCTGCTCCATGGAGTAGATAAGGTAGTCGGGGGCTTCGCGCATCTTCTGCTTTATCTTTTCGATGCAGATGCTAAGCACCTCGGGGTTCGAGAGGCACAGCTGGGCATAGCTCTCCTGCCGCTTGCCGTCGATAAGGCTGAAGTACTCGGGGTGCTGGGCATAGTACTCGCCGGGCGAGATGAAGTAGCCCATGGCATGAACGCCCCAGTATCCCTCCGCCGTGCCGGCTATCGTCCCTTTACCGTCCAGGCTGGGCAGCTTCACGAAGTTGTTGCGCATCCGAGCCGAGAAGACGGGCTGGTTGCGCACATCCAGCACGCAGTTGTCGCGAATCATCAGGCTGGGCTCCTCGTGATTGTAGAGCGTGCCGAACGACCAGGTCTCGCGCTTGGGAGCCACGCTCACCTTGCTGGAATACCAGCGGCAGCCGAGCTCTTCTTCCAGGAAGGAATAGACGCTATAGAGCGTGCCGCGTTTGCTTCCGCCCCAGAACAGGATGTCCCCGCCCTCGTTGCACCAGGTGAAGGCGTCGTCGCGGTCGGAGGGCTTCTCGGCAGAGGGCACCAGCTCCTCCGTAATCGCATTGTAGCCCACAACGAGGCGCTTGCCCGCCTGTCCGCCCTGCAGGTCGGTAATGGGCAGTTCCACGCCGCTCACCTGGGCGATCCAGTTCTTCAGCTCTTGGGCTGCGTATTGTTCACTCTCGGGGGCATCGGGGGCGATGACTATGCTATACTCCGATGCACCGTTTCTGAAAAGGGTGTGCTGGTTGCAGCCGCTCAGCATGAGGGATGCGGCGCCCAGCAGGACTGAAAAGAAAAACTGATGTACTTTCATGTTGCTTATGATATTGTTAAAGGTTGTGTCTCCGAAGCGTTTTATGGCTTAATTGTGTGCAAAGATACGGAAAAAGTTTGTAAGCAGAAAGCAATTCGGTGGAATAAAT
>JAILKU010000020.1 GCA_024693505.1 Bacteroidaceae bacterium
CATGTGTCATGAGTGTCATTAAGCAAAATCGAATGCGAAAGACCGCATAATATATATAAATAGTTATTTATATATATTATGAGCCGGAAATCCCCTTCCCAATCCAAAATCGTTAATGACACTCATGACCGATGACCTTAATGACACATCACACCGCGAAGTGTGTTGACGGGGTTCAGAAGCCAGAGTTCTCAGCCCAGTGTCAATCCACAGGTAAAGCAGCCGGGCTGAGATTTCAGCCCGGGGCAAATCGCGGAGAAGGCAACCGGCTGAGATTTCAGCCCGTTGTCAATTCGCGGAGAAGGAGTGTGGTGCAAACCGGAACAGGTGCTTCGGGGTGCATTTTTCAGCAAAATCCAGTCTTATTTCGGGGGTGTTCACCCCTATTTTTCATGCCTTCTTGACGCTATTTCCGCATATAATGTCACAAAAACGGGGGTGAGGGAACATTTCTGAAATGGCTAACGGGCGCAATTTTGCGCTCGTTAAATGGGGAAACCCCCAGCTCGCGGTCATCGGCTACTAGAGGATGACCTCGGCAAGCCATCGACACAATAGGCAGACATCAGCAATCCATTCTCATCAGCGAGAGCGGGCTAACATCCTGATTCTATAGTCGTTAAGCCGTTAGTGTGAAAAATATTTACACAAAAAGAACTACGTTGCTTAAGAGTAGTTGAAAAAATATTTACACGTTTTATTTGCCAAGAAGCAAGCGGGTCATCTGGCGGGCGGCACGCTGGGGAGCACCTGGTTCTCCGAGCCGCCGGGCGACTTCTTCATAGCCCTCCAGCTGGGCAGCACGCGCCGGGCCGCCGGGGAGTATGGCAGACAGATGATGGCGGACATTCCGGACCGTCATACGGTCGGCAACCAGCTCGGGAACGACCTCCCGACCCGCCACGAGATTGACGAGCGAGATGTAGGGTATCTTGAGGATGAGCTTCTTGCCCAGCGAGGCCAGCCAACCGGCCTTCATGTAATAGCACACGACCTGGGGCACATGGAAAAGAGCGGTCTCCAGGGTGGCCGTGCCGCTGGTGACTAAGGCTGCAACCGAACGGGAGAGCAAATCGTAGGTACCGCTTCTTGCCAACATCACAGACGATGCACCGCCGGGAAGGAGAGAGGCACCCTGCCGGATGATTTCATCATAGACGCCGGCAGTGATGCTTGGAGCGGTAGCAATCGCGAGCTGATAGTCCTGAGAGAAGGGAGCTGCCGCCTGGAGCATACGGCTGAGATTGTCGCGTATCTCCTGGATGCGGCTGCCCGGCAGCAGAGCCAGAAGAGGCTTCTGTGCATACGGTTCACCGGCAGGAAGGGCCTGGGCACGATAGGCTGCGACCTCATCAGCCGAGGGATTCCCAACATAGTGAACCGGCAGATGATGCCTGCCCTCGAAGAAATCCACCTCGAAGGGCAGGATGCTGAAGAGCTCATCCACGTCGCGCCGAAGGTTCTTGATACGGTACTCCTTCCAAGCCCAAAGCTTCGGCAGGATGTAATAAAAAATCGGGATATGCGTGTGTTCGCGCAGATATCTGGCTATCTTCAGGTTGAAGCCCGGATAATCGACCAGTATCACCACATCGGGTTGCCACTGAAGGATATCCTGCCGACACTGGCGCATGCCCCGGAGAATGGTACGCAGATGCAGAAGCACGGGGATAAAGCCCATGTATGCCAGCTCACGATAGTGGCATACCAAAGTACCCCCCTGCGCCTGCATCATGTCGCCGCCGTAATAACGGAACTCAGCCTGCGCATCCTCAGCCTTCAACGCAGCCATCAGGTGACTGGCATGCAGGTCGCCGCTGGCTTCGCCGGCAATAAGGTAATACCTCATTTCAGCCCATACTGGATGGTATTGACCACACGGATGTGCTTGATATAAGGCGTAGTGGCATCGCGGTCCTCGATGGAAAACTGCCCCTGGCTGGCCGACCAGATCTTGCCGAGCTTACAATCGGAGTCGGCAGCAAACTTCTCGGCCGTGAGACGTGCATTGCGGGTTGCTTCTTCCACCATTTCAGGCTTCACATCGTTGAGGCCCGTGAACTCGTAGGTGACAGGATTCGAATCGTACTCGGGGGTCACCAGGGCAATACCCTCCTTCATAAGGTCGGCCTGACGGCTGATAAGCTGACGGACCTTGTCCACATTGGTGGAGGTTACCGTAATGACACTCTTTGCCTTATAACGGTAGTTCATGATCTCGTTGCCGTAATTATCTGCCTGGCGGTCGGAGATCGTAGGCGGATTCACGCTGATTTCGTCCTCATTAATGCCGCCAGCCTTCAGGAAAGCCAGCACTTTCTGGTTCTTTTCCTCAAGGATGCGATACATCTGCACAGGATCATTGCCCAGTTCTTTGTACATCAAGGGCCATGTAACCTTGTTGGCGGGTACGTCCCGCTCACTCAGTCCCTTAACGGTAACGCTACGGTCTTGTGCCTTAAAGTCGCGGATACCACCGGCCACTTCGTATCCCAATGCACACAATCCAAGTGCCAGGATCAAGGCACCGCAAATTATTTTTTTCATCTGCATCAAAGATTTAATAGATTAATAGAAATGGAATGTACAAGGGCCAAGAGGCAGCCCGCGGGGGGAAGCCTCTTAGCCCGGTTTTATGACGCTTACTCCGCGTCGGTCATCTGCTCGTCCACAGCCTTGATTTTCTGTGCCAGCAGGTTGAGCTCGTCGCGCAGCTTGTCCACTTTCTTCTTCATTGCATCAACCATAGCATTGCCTTTCTTGCTATTGGTGGTAAGGAAGCCCAGATTATTCTCGTACGTCTTAATCTCGTCGCGCAGCTTTTCATAGGCATGCATCATGCGATTACGCTCATTGCTCAGATTAGCGCCTTCCTTTTCAATCTTCTGCGCCAGTCCGGCACGGAAGTTGTTTAGCCTGCGCTTCGCCTGGCTAATGTTAAGAGCATCGTAAATCTTGTCGCATACTTCGCGGTATTCCTTATAAATCTTATCCTTGTCGCGGAAGGGTACATGCCCGGCCTCGTTCCACTGCTGCTGGAGCTGCCGCAACTGCTGGAGGACGTCTTCACCCTCCTGCTGTGCCAGCTCGCGCAACTGGCTGATAATCGTCTTCTTCTGCTCCAAGCTGGCCTTTTCCTGCTCACGCCGGCCAGCCGTAGCCTCCTGGCGTGCCTCGAAGAATTGGTCGCAGGCTCCCACGAAACGCTTCCAAAGCGCCTCGGAATACTTACGCGGCACCTGGCCTATTTCCTTCCACTGCTTCTGCAACTTGACAAGAGCCTCACTGGTAGCTCGCCAGTCGGTGCTGTCCTTCAACGCCTCTGCCTGCTCCACCAGTTCCTTCTTACGAGCCAGATTAGCCGCCATTTCGTCCTTCAAGTCGCGGAAGAACTGGGATTTCTTCTCAAAGAAAGCATCACACCCCTGACGGAAACGCTCAAAGATCTGTGTATTCATCTTCTGCGGGGCATAGCCTATGGTCTTCCAACGGGCCTGAAGGTCAATGATTTTCTTGGTGATGGCATCCCAGTCGGCATACGACTTCAATCCATCAGACTTGATAGCCTCCAATTCCTCACAAAGCGCAGTCTTCTCAGCCAGATTCTTCTCTTCAGCCGCCTTCATTTCCTCAAAATGGGCTTGATGGCGCTTGTTTATCACAGTCGAGGCAGCTTTGAAGCGATCCCATATTTCATCGCGGAGATCCTTTGCCACCGGGCCGGTTTCCTTCCACTCCTGATGGAGCCCCTGCAGCTGATTGAAGGCCTGGATGACATCTGGCACATCAGCCAATGCCTCGGCCTGCTCACACAGACGGGTCTTTACCTCGAGATTCTTACGGAAATCATAGTCGCGCAGCTCATGGCCTAACTTCAGCAGGTCATAGAAATTCTCCACATGAAGCTGGTAGTTCTTCCACAGCTCTGTAGCACGCTCAGCCGGTACGGCCTTAATTTCCTTCCACTCTGCCTGAAGGGCCTTGAACTCGTCAAAGGCCTTGTTTGCCTCTTCGGGTGTGGAAGCCAGGTTCTGGATACGATCCAGTATCTCCAGCTTGCGCTTCAGGTTGTCCTGCTTCTGCTGCTCGAGCGCCTCCTGTGCAGCGGCACGGCGTTCACGAACGACCTGCATATATGCACGAAACTCGGGCTCCAAGGGATCTGTCTGAGGCTGAAACTTATCAGGATCGCCGCCAGCTTCGATGTATGCCTGGTGAGCCTCTTGGATTTCAGCATTGTGATACTTGTAGAAGAGGAGCTTCAGCAAGTCAGCCTCGGCCTTTCCCGGCACTTCCTCGCCATTGGCCAGTTCCTTCAGGCGCGCCACGACCTCTTCCTTTGTCAGGAAGACCGGCAGAGCCTCCTCTTCGGAAATTTCCTTCTCTTCCGTACCAGGTTCAGAAACAGTATTTTCCTCTACTTTTTCCTCACCGGCAGGAGCCGAATTTTCCTCTACGGCCGATTCAGCTTCAATCGCAGGCACCTCCTCCGTTTTTTCTTCGGCAGGTGCAGGGGTTTCTACTTTCTCTTCGGCAGGAGCGGGAGTTTCTTCTACTTTCTCTTCGGCGGGAGCCTGAACGGCCTCTGCCACATTCTCGTTGACAAGTTCAGAAGACTGCCTTTGGGCAGTAGTTTCATTAGTCTCTAAGGAGTCCATCATGTTTAATTTTGTAAGTTAGACAATAATCATCCACCTGCCCACCACTCTACAGCGAGAGAAAATAGCAGGGGATTTGGCCTACAAAATACGGCAAAAAAAATGTTTCAGCCTAATCTCTGAGCTTTTTTTTTATCTTAAAACACTCAAATCCACGTTTTTCTCTTGAAATACAGCAGAAAAAGCACCGTTACGGACACAGAAATACAGATTGCAACGGGAAATCCCCACCAAACAGTCTCCATACCATTTATCAAGTTCATTCCAAACACACTGGCGACCAAAGTGGGGAACATCAAGATGATGTTAATGCTGGTCAGCATCTTCATCACGCTATTCATATTATTGTTGATAATATTTGCATAGGTGTCCATCGTACTATCCAGGATATTCGCGTAAATTCCCGCAGATTCCCGCGCCTGACTCATTTCGATATTTACGTCTTCAATCAGGTCCGCGTCCAGTTCGTCCACCGGCAACTTGAACTTCAGTTTTGACAGCAGTGTCTCATTACCACGGATGGAAGTAATGAAGTAGGTCAGGCTATCTTGCAACTTGGAGAGACGAATAAGGTCTGCATTATCAATGTTATGGTCCAGATTTTCCTTTGATTTCTCAAGCAGGGTGTTTATCTGCTTCAGCCGTTTCAGATACCAGACAGCACTGCTCAAGAACAACCGGAACACCATATCGACGGCATCAGTGAATCCGCAGCCACGCCGCTGTTGGAAGGAAACGAAGTCAATCATCATATTCGTCTCGAAGTTGCAAACCGTAATGCAGACCTCTTTCTTCATGATGATACCCAAGGGGATAGTCGTGAAAGGCGTACGTGAACGTATTTCCTTAACATAAGGGATACGCAGGATAATAAGCATCCACCCCTCATCAAACTCATAACGGGCACGCTCTTCCGTATCCGCAATGTCATTGAGGAAATAATCAGGAATACCCAGTTCTTTTTCGAGGAAGTCAGTATCTTCTTGTGTAGGGCAAGTCACTTGGGTCCAGCAATTGGGTACCCATTCATCAATAGCGCGAAGGCCATTCGTTGTGTTCCAGAAAGTTCGCATCGTTTCGGGTCTTTTTACGTTTACACACTTTTGGGGCGTTCCTCCCAAAGGTGTGGCCCGCAATACTTCGATGCGTCGGACCTACATTTGGGGAGGACAGCTACTCATTAAAATTGTCCGCCGGATAGTCGTCCATTTTATTCGTTTTTACTTGTTTTATTTGTTTTCGGGCACAAAGGTAGTGCAAACCGATTAAAATACAAAGAAAAAGGGTAATTATTTTCATTTTTAAGCTGCAAGCCAACCTCAAACCGGAGAAAGAGGGACCTAACAGTCATTCCAAACTGAGGCCAAAATCCCCTAATACTTCATATATTCCTACTTAATGATCTCGTTCGATGAAGGTTGTCACCAGACGGAAAACGGGTGCATAGCTATCAGTCTTGACCGTGTGGAAATCATCTTTGGGCGTATGGTAGTAGGGGAAGGCCGAGCCCTCCTGATTCTCCAGGAAGATGCAGGGCACACCGCGCATAGCGAAGGGGTAGTGGTCGCTGTTGGCAGCCAGATCGCCGCGCTGGATATTCTTGAAGAGACCCAGCTGGCGGTTGATGGCCTCGAACTGACCGAAGCGCGACATACCGGCCTCGCTGAGCTCACAGTAGAGGGTGGGGTTGTCGTCGCCGATCATATCTATATTAAAGAGGTAGCGTATCTGCGAGAGGGGCACAACGGGATGCTCTACGAACCAGGTGGAACCGCGCAAGTTGGCATCCTCGCCCGAGAAGGCCAGGAAGTAGATGTCGAACTCGGGCTTGTGCTGCGCATAGTACTGGGCCAGGGTGACGAGGGTGGCGGTGCCCGATGCGTTATCGTTGGCGCCCGGGTAGAAGACGTGACGCCCCAGGTTGCCGATATGGTCGTAGTGGGCGGTGAAGACGTAGCAGCTGTCGTGCCGGCGGCCCAGCACCTTAGCGATGACGTTCTCGGTCTCGTAGCCCTTCAGGAACTCGTTCTCCACGTTCAGCCTTACGCGCTGCACACCCTCAATGGCCTCGGGCGTAACCCATACGATTGGTTTATCCACAACACGGTGGCCGTAGGCCTTGAAGAACTTGATGGGCGAGGGCCAGGTATAGATAAGGCCGGCATTGTTGCATACACCCGCCTTCTGCAATTGCGAGAAGGCCTTGTTGTGACGATAGGTGAACCAGAACTCGCAGGCCACCAGACAACCCGCATACTCGGGCTTGGCCAGGTCGGCAAACATGCGGTCGGGGTCGAAGTTGAGCGTATCGACGTGGTAAACGGGGAACTCTCCCACGACGCCCGGAGAGTACTCGCGCATCGAGAAGTCGAAGCCGGCCTGCAGCTTGCGTCCGTCGGCCCACATCTGCATCTTGCCGCTGAACGTATTGATGTCGAGTGTGAAGGGCTGGAACGTCACCTCATCGACCCCCGATTTCTCGTACTCCCGCGCAAGGTATTTCCCGGCCTTGCGAACGCCGTTACGGGCATAGCCGCGCCCCTGATACTTGGCGCTGCTCAACTCGCGCACAATCTTCTTGAACCGCTGCTCGTCTTGCGCATTAACTCTGGGGACGAGGGCAATCAGGACCAGCGCAAAAAGGATTAAAGCCTTTGTCTGTTTCATGTTTCGTCGCGTTTTACCTCCTTAGGAGGCTGATTTCTCTGATTAATGCTGCAAAATTATACAAAATATCTGAATAAAGTTGCTTTTCGCTCAATAAAGAAGATTAATTCGGGATTTATTTTGTATTGTGCTCGCTTAATCGTACCTTTAACTAATGTCGAAGCTACTTTCGCTCGACAATAAAAATTAATTCATGATTTATTTTGTATTGTGCTCGCTTAATCGTACCTTTGCAGCATGAAAGTGGATGTAAGGCGCCGGATATCGGCTTTGATACTGTTGGCAATTTACCTGCCGATGCTACTGCTGGCTGGACTGCATATCCATCCCGAGCTGGCTTTATCCAGCGAATGCCACCAATGCGTCAGCCATCAGCCTCATGCAGGTCATATCAGCAGTCAGGGTGCCGCTCACCACGACTGCGTGCTCTGCCAGTTCAGGACGTTGCCGGCGCTGGAGGCCCAGACCACAAGCATCTCTCTTTTCATCCCGGTCATCCAGCACCACTACGTTCTGGCCGACCAACCGGTTGTCTGCATGAATGTGGACAGCCTCCGCTCGCGAGCACCCCCAAGCTGTATATAATTAATTTCTCTCAGGGATGAGCGAAGGCCGAAGGTCTGTTCGCCCACCTATACATTATTTATATACATACTCTCTTTTACTTCATAACCGACAATGATTTTGAATCTGATGGCTGCCGCTCTTTTGTGGGTAGCCGCTCCAGATACTATAGTTGAGCTGAAGGACGTAACGGTAACGGGGAATGCCCGGCGCGATTATCTGATGAAGTCTTCGCAGAACAGTGTCCAGGTGAACCGCGACTATATGGAACAGCATTTCGGGGGCAGCTTGATGCAGACCCTGGAGGGCATTCCCGGCGTGAAGGCTATGAGCATAGGCAGCGGGCAGTCAAAACCCACCATCCGCGGCCTGGGCTTCAACCGTATGGCTGTGACCGAGGACGGCATCAAGCACGAGGGACAGCAATGGGGTAACGACCACGGCCTGGAGATTGACCAGTTTGCCATAGACCGGGCAGAAGTGATCAAGGGCCCCGCAGCTCTGCTCTACGGCTCGGATGCCATAGGCGGCGTGTTGAACCTCTATACCAACCACCTGCCTACAGAGCCATTCCAGGGGAGCGCCACGCTCTTCACCCGTACAAACAACGAATCGCTGGGCGCATCGGTTAAAGTGGGCGGGCTGAAGGATCATTTCTTCTACCGGGCAAATGCCACCCTCATCAACTATGCCGACTACAGGGTGCCGACAGACAGCATCCAGTACTACTCGTATTATATCCGTTTGAAAGACAAGCGCCTGCGCAATACAGCCGGAGGCGAGTACGACGGAAGCCTGATGATGGGCTATGCAGGATATAATTTCCATGCGGATGTGCGCATCTCCGACTCTTACTCGCGCAGCGGGTTCTTTGCAGACGCCCACGGGCTGGAGGTACGACTTTCGGAGATAGATTACGACCATGCCCGACGAGATGTGGACCTCCCCTACCAATGGGTGAACCACATGAAGGTAGTGAGCCATACGAACTGGCACGGGGAGCTTTGGTCACTCGAAGGTAGTCTGGCCTGGCAGAACAATCAGCGGGAGGAACACGCAGAACCCATCTCTCACGGCTATATGCCACGCCCTGACGGTACGATGGAACGCCGTTTCAACAAGAATACGCTGACTGCCCAGCTGGGGATGCGGCGCACAATCGCCGAGCAGCACGAGCTCAAGGCCGGGCTGAACGCCGAATACCAGCGCAACGAGCGTAGCGGATGGGGATTCATCATCCCCGACTTCAGGACTGCCAGTACAGGACTGTATGCCATAGACCGGTGGACGATCAGCGAGAACCTCATCGCCAATGCGGGCCTGCGATACGATTTCAGCCACACAAACGTGGAGAAATACAACGACTGGTACCTGACGCCTGTCGCACCGGGCGACTCAGTCTATAAGCAGAGGGCTGGCGACATTTGCCGCAGCTTCAACAGCCTTACCTGGTCGGCCGGCTTGAACTATACCACCGGCGGATGGGTCCTGAAAGCCAATTTGGGCAAGAGTTTCAGGGTGCCTATCCCGAAGGAACTGGCTGCCGACGGCGTGAACTACCACATCTTCCGATACGAACAGGGTAATGCCGGCCTTGATCCCGAGGAGTCCTATCAGCTGGACGCCGGCATCTGCTGGGGAAACAGTGTACTGGACATCCAAGTGGATCCCTACGTGAACTACTTCCCGAACTACATCTACCTGAGCCCTACGCCGCAGTATGTCGAGGGCCTGCAGCTTTACCAATACACCCAGGCGAAGGTGTTCAGATGGGGAGTCGAGGCTGAAACCACCTGGCACATCACGCCCCACTGGGAAGCTGAGATGAAAGGCGAGTATCTGTATGCGCGCCAGGAGTCGGGCGAGAAGAAAGGCTACACGCTGCCCTTTTCCACCCCCTGGTCGGCCGATGCCGGAGGAAAGTACAAGTTTCACTGGCACGGGGACGGCTTCGTAGGCCTGAATGTACATCTGGTCGGCGACCAGCATGAGATCGTACCGCCCGAGAAGCCGACTGACGGCTACTGGACGCTGAACCTGGCGGCCGGGAAGCAGTTCCCACTGACCGACACGACGAAGCTGCGCGTTTCGGTTCATGCCGACAACCTGTTGAACCGCCGCTATTACGATCACACGAGCTATTACCGCCTCATCGACGTGCCCGAACCCGGTTTCAACATGGCGCTGATGGTGGGAGTGGATTTCTAAGCCACAAGGACAAGGAGTACAACGAGTGTACAAGCATTAAAAACGAAAAGGAAACAAATAACAATTAAAAGTACACAACTATGAAGAAGTTTTTATATATGAGCCTCGCGATGGCTCTCATTACAGGCGTTCTGGCCTGCGGTGACGACAACGAACCTAAGGACATGACGCCTCCGGAGATCACTGACACCGGCATCACCTGCAATCCTATCAACTGCCAGGTCTATCATCCCGGCGAGGTCATTCCCTTCCGCTACGTTTTCGAGGATAACGTCGAGCTGGGCAACTTCAATCTGGAGATTCACAACAACTTCGACCACCACACGCACAGCACCGAGGGCCATGACCACGAGCACGAGGGCAGTGAGTGCGAAGCCCACGAGCAGGAGCACGAGGAAGGCGAAGGGCACGGAGAGGAAAACGCCTGGGTGTACAATCACTCCTTCTCCATTCCCGCCGGAATGAAAAGTTACAAGGCGAGCGTCGACATACCCATTCCCGAAGACGCCGCGCACGGCGACTACCACTTCATGATACGTCTGACCGACAAGGCGGGATGGCAGCAGATCAAGAGTGTTGCCATCATTATCGAGGAGGAATGAAATCCCCCAAGGTGTACAAGAGTTCAAAACGATCAAGAGCTTCAGTGAAGTCAATGAGCGTGAACATAAATCCAGCGGCAACGGTTGAACGTCATCCGTTACAGCCTTTTCTGCCCAGGGGAGCCAAAGTGCTCTTCCTGGGCAGCTTTCCTCCGCCCCGGCAGCGCTGGTGCATGGACTTTTTCTATCCCAACTGGATAAATGACCATTGGCGCATCGAGGGGCTGGTGTTCCATGCCGACAGGGACTACTTTGTGGACGCGGAACACAAGACATTTCGGCTCGGGGAGATCAAGTCGCACTGCAGCAGCCGCGGGATAGCGTTCTACGACACGGCCACGGCGGTGCGACGCCTTCGCGACAATGCTTCCGACAAGTTCCTGGAGGTGGTCGAGCCTACCGACATCCCGGCGCTCATTGCCCGGCTTCGGGCACTTCTGGCCATCGTCACGACAGGCGAGAAAGCCACCGGGACAGTCTGCCAGACGATGGGGATTCCCCGTATGCCCGCCGTAGGCGAAGCCCTCGCCATTCCCGGCACGTGCCTGGAGCTGTACCGCCTTCCCAGCAGCAGCCGCGCCTATCCCCTCTCGCTGGAGCGGAAGGCCGAGGCCTACGAACAGATGTTCAGGCGCTACGGATTGGTCTGAAACGGTTTTTTATCGTCAGAAAACGTGCGAACCCTTGCATATTTCGGTTTTTAGTTATACCTTTGTAGCCGAAATGATTCAAAAAACGGAAAGAAGTATGAAGAAGAGTCTAGTCCTCCTGCTGCTGGCCCTTTTGACAGTCAGTGCCGGCGCGAAATCGATCTACAGTCTGAAAGTGAAGGATGCCCAAGGCAAGGAAGTGAGCCTGAAGAAGTATCGGGGTCAGGTTCTGCTCATCGTGAACACCGCCACGCACTGCGGGTTCACGCCCCAGTACAGGGAGCTGCAGCAAATCTACGACAGATACAGTGCGCAGGGGTTTCAGGTGCTCGATTTCCCCTGCAACCAGTTTGGCCAGCAGGCACCTGGATCCATAGCGGAAATAAGACAGTTCTGCACCGAGAAGTTCCAGACCAAATTCCCTTTGTTCGAGAAGATCGACGTGAATGGGGCGCAGGAATCGCCTCTGTACACCCTGCTCAAGAAGGAACAGCCGTTCCGGGGCTTCGACTTGAAGGACCGCACGGGGCAGATGATGGACCAGATGCTTCGCCGCCAGGACCCGAAGTATGACCAGAAGAGCGACATCAAATGGAACTTCACCAAGTTCCTGGTCGACGGCCGCGGACAGGTCTTGAGACGGTTCGAGCCGACGGAACCGATGAGCAGCGTGGAAGAAGCCGTAAAGAACGCACTGAAATAGCGCTGAAAACGGTTTTGGACTGAAGTATCATTAACGTATAAATAATCAATATCATGAGTAGCAACAAACTATTCGCCGTAGGCATCATGCTGATAGCCTTGGCAGCCTGCACACCGCAGGGAAAAGAGGAGAACAAGTACCGCGACGCGAGTCTGCCGATGGAGAAACGAGTGGAAGACCTTTTGGGCAAGATGACGATCGAGGAGAAGGCCGAGCAGGCCAGTGCGCAGCTGCTCTTCTACAAGGACTTCTTCAAGAAGAGGGATTATGCCAAGGGTCACATCCGCAACATAGGCCATTTCCTTTGGGAGGGGAATGTCCCCAACGATGCCAAGTCGGCAGCCGAGCAGATCAATGAGGACACCAGGCGATCCATCGAGGCCAGCCGCTGGGGGATTCC
>JAILKU010000063.1 GCA_024693505.1 Bacteroidaceae bacterium
AATTAATTGTCCTAATTGTCCTAAATGTCCCAGCTGCCAAAACAGGTGGTGTCGGATTCGCCGTATTGCCCTGTTTACGGGACTTCTCAGCTCAACTCCCGAAGCAACGTGGCATGGCGCCAGCATTCCCCGCCCTTTTGAGGGGAAATTGCCCAAGAGGAGGGGAGAAGGGGAACGCCTTGGAAGTTGGGAAATAGCGCAATCTCTTGAACGCATGGAGCAGGGAGCAAGGAGGCTAGGAGCAGGGGGAAAGAGGGTTAGGAGCAGCGAGCAAGGGCGCTAGAAGTAGGAAGCAAGGGGGTTAGGAGCAGCGAGAAAGGGGCGCTAGAAGTAGGAAGCAAGGGGGCTAGGAGCAGCGAGCAGGGGCGCTAGCATTCCCCTCCCTTTTGAGGGGAGGGGTAGGGGGTGGGGTAAACACTCAGTAAAAGCATCATTCATTACAATTGCCATTAGCATCACTCCTTGCCTACCCCACCCCCTGCCCCTCCCCTTACAGGGGCGGGGAATGGGCTGGCGCGTCGCTACACCCTCTAACGAAAACGATAACGTCAACGATTTGCTGTTAACACAATTTGCATTTTTGCATTTTTGCATTTTTGCATTTTTGCATTTTTGCATTTTTGCATTTTTGCATTTTTGCATTTGGAGAATTATGATTTTTGCTTTAGTTCAAATATTGCGCTAAGTTAGCCGGTTTCGAATATTCGCACTTTATCACAGACCATTGAAAAGCCTTAAGGGAAATTGGGGATGCCCTTCTGCGTAAGCCTTCCCGCTAATCGGACAGGTCTGAATCCCCAAGACGGTATTCCATTCCGGCCACGGTGGGAAAGCAGTAGATCTCAGCATCCCGGCCGTGATAATAGGCCTTGACGGCATGGCCGTTCTCGATAAGAGGTGTGGTCTCCACTACCCTGCCCTTCTTGTCGCGCACGGTCAGGGACTGTCCGAACGGGCTGAGCAGGCGGCACTCCCCTCCACGCAAGCTGCGGACGGAGGCTGTGATGCGCCCGTGGTCGTAGTGTGCCGTCACCTGGAACCCGCCCTCGGCCAGCATGTCGGTGAAGCCTGCCTCCTGCCATGACGACGGCAAGGCGGGGAAGATGCGTATGACGCCGCCCCAGCTCTGGAGCAGCATGTAGTTGATGGACTCCACGCCTGAGAGGGGTGTCTCCACCACCTGGCCTCCTCCCTCGCGATACATGGTGTTGCGCGTAATGTTATGATGTACGTCGAGCTGGTCGAGCGTCTCCAGTGCCTTGTCGCCCTGTCCAAGAGTGGCATACATGGCCGCACCGCCGGTGAAGGTGTATCCGGCATGCCCCGAGGCCCGTGTCAGCTTCTGCCAATGGTCCACCGAGGTCTGTATAAGGCGGCGCTCATCCTCGCGGTCGGGACTGATGAGGTGATAGGGATAGACGGCCAGCAAGTGGGAGTAGTGGCGGTGCCCGGTGGAAAAGGGCTGGTCGCGCCCGATGCGGAGGCCGTTGCCGTCGGTGTGGAAGGGTGTGAGCCGCTGCTGAAGAGCGGTCCATCGTGCCACCTCGCCCGAGTTCATGTTCAGCTCGCGGTCCATGCGGATGAGGGTCTTCAGCAGCCACTGGGTGGACATCAGGGCGTAGTTGACATTTACGAAACGGTCGTTGTTCCCCTCGAAGTACTCCGGGCTGATGGAGGAGACGAACTCGAGGCGTCCGTTCTGGCCGGTTGTCATCTGTGTCTCGAGGTACTCCAGGCTCTCGCGCATCAGCCGGAAGAGTTGCCTGGGGTCGCACTGGCCGGTATATTGCCAGTACTTGTAGCAACATTGCAGGAGCCACGGCATATTGCCGAACTCGGAGATGTAGGGGGCGTCTCCCGTATAGGTGCCGGCCCTGCCCACTCCTATCCCGTGCCCGCCGGTGTTGCGGCGCAGCGCCCCGCTCCGGTAGTAACGGTCGATGCCTGCCACAAGGGAATGTCCCTCGCGCAAAGTGGCCAGGCTGGTGTACATGGGCATATAGGAGAGCTGTACGTTCAGGTTGTACCATATCGCGGCCCATGCGCTGGCTGTAACCCAGGGCCCCTGTGTGTCGATGATATTATCGCTCTGGGCGTCTGTGCAGCAGGCGAACTTGTACATCTGCAACCACCAGAAGTGTTCCCAGCGGGGCGAGGACGGCAGGCTCAGCGTGCAGGAGGTGTAGTAGTCGTGCCAGAATGTGCGCGAGGCATTCCTGACGGTCTTCAGACCCAGTCTCATCGACTGGTCGAGCCGTTGGACGGCATCGGCTGAGGCCGCTCTGACGGCCTGCGGGATGTCCGTTGAGTCACTGGTGCCAATGCTTACGAAGAGTGTGTTCCCCTTTCTGGCTGAGGCCACGACATGCGCACCACGGTCGTGCATCGGGTTCTGCACCAGCCGGTGGCCGTTGGCATCGGAAACGGTTGTGGGCCTGGGCGGAAGCTCGTCGGCATAGTCCTGTGTCCGCTTCTGCGGCTCGAGATAGAAACGTGGGGTGATGCCCCACTCTTCCCGCACCTCGGCCTGTGCGCCCTTCTCGCCGCCGGTGCCTCGAACCTGTACGAGGAACACTTTGTTCTGCCTGTCGGAAATGAGCTGCCATGAAATGCGGCCAAGCGAGGTAATCATCTCGCCGGAGACCTCGCCGTTCCAGATGTCCATGTGCATCGTACGGTGTATCAGGCTGCCGCGGGGACGGAGGATGATGTTTCCCGCAAGTACCCGGGAATCGCAGAACTCCCATCCTCCGATTACATGGTGGGCAATGGCGCGATAGTGTCCCAGCTGCATGCGAATGGCTGTGGTATCGACAGTATCGGCCAGTACCATGACGCCCTGGAGGCCGTCGCCCAGGAATGCGCCTTCGTAGAAGCTGTCGGTGATGTCGTCCTGCCATCGCAGGTCGCAACCGTTCACAATCTTCTGTGTATTGTATGCCCCGCAAACGAGGCTACTCATGAGGATACAACAAGCTAAGAGGGGGATTTTCATTAATTCAAAATTAATAAATTCAAAATTCAAAATTGAGCTTCGCTCTACTCACTTCACGACTGACTTATTGTCTTCCTCGAACGCGACTCGGGATAGTTCATGCAAGCATGACTCTCCACTCGCTGCTCTCTCGGTTCGGCCATTGGTAAGCAAGCTTCCGATGGCTCTCGCTGCTCCAGGAGTTCAAGGTTTAAACGGAGATAAAAAATCCCCCCTCGGGATGCCAAGGGGGGAGAAAGGGGAAAGGGCTTAGAGCTTGTCGTTGCTGCCCAGCACCTCCACGATCTTGTGGATGTACATCTTCTTCATGTTCTCGCGAGCGGGTTTCAGATACTGGCGGGGATCGAAGTCACCGGGCTTCTCGTCGAAGTGCTTGCGGATGGCAGCTGTCATGGCCAGGCGGCTGTCACTGTCGATGTTGATCTTGCAGACAGCGCTCTTGCTGGCCTCGCGGAGCTGTTCCTCGGGAATGCCGACTGCATCGGGCAGCTTGCCGCCGTGGGCGTTGATGGTGTCCACCTCGTCCTGAGGCACGCTGCTGGAGCCGTGGAGCACGATGGGGAAGCCGGGCAGACGCTTCTCGATCTCGTGCAGGATGTCGAATGCCAATGGAGGAGGCACGAGCTTGCCGGTCTTCGGGTCGCGGGTGCACTGCTCAGGCGTGAACTTATAGGCGCCGTGGCTAGTACCAATGGAGATAGCCAGGCTGTCGCAACCACTGCGGGTGCTGAAGTCAACAACCTCCTCGGGCTTGGTGTAGTGAGAAACCTCGCTGGCCACCTCGTCCTCAACACCGGCCAGCACACCCAGCTCAGCCTCGACGGTAACGTCGAACTGATGAGCGTACTCAACGACCTTCTTTGTCAGGGCGATATTCTCCTCATAGGGCAGAGAAGAACCGTCGATCATCACGCTGGAGAAGCCGTTGTCGATGCAGTCCTTGCAGAGCTCGAAGGTATCGCCGTGGTCAAGATGGAGCACGATCTGGGGATTCTCGCAACCCAGTTCCTTGGCATACTCCACAGCACCCTGTGCCATGTAGCGCAGGATGGTACCGTTGGCGTAGTTGCGTGCGCCCTTGCTCACCTGCATGATGACGGGTGACTTGGTCTCTACTGCAGCCTGTACGATGGCCTGCATCTGCTCCAGTGTGTTGAAATTGAAAGCGGGGATGGCATAGCCGCCAGCCACTGCCTTGGCAAACATTTCACGGGTGTTCACCAAACCCAGTTCTTTGTAACTTGTCATAATGATTAATATTTAATTCAAAATTAATAAATTCAAAAATCAAAATCTTTGTTCATAAGCCTCAGTTTCGCTAAGCGGGTGCAAAGGTACGAAAATAAATTGGTTTACGCACTGCTTTAGCCAAGTTATTTTTGGGAGAATGGCGTTAAATGGGCCAAATGCAAGACGGAAGTTACATTTCCTTGACCAGGTATGTCACCGTGGGCAGATGGTCGCTGAACCCGTCGAGCCAGGTACCGCCGGCCGAGGTGCGGAGCGGGCTGCCCTTGTAGCGCCCGTCCTGCTGGATGAGGTAGTCGCGACGGAAGATGTGCTGGTTCAGCAGCTTCAGGTGGCGATAGTCCTTCTTTCCCTTCGGGTCGAGCAGGTTGCGGCTCAGCACAATCTGGTCGAAGAGGTTCCAGGCACCCTTGTAGGTGAGCGTGCCCTGTCCGTTGGAGCGCAGGATGTCCCACCAGGGATTGTAGAAGTCATGCTCGCCCACCTCCTTCATTTTCCGTTTGGCTCCCAGGCACTTTGACATGGAGGCGTTGTCGGGATCGTCGTTCATATCGCCCATCACGATGATGCGCATATCGCGGTCGGCCTTCATGATGCTGTCTGTCAGATGGCGCACCTGCTCTCCTGCCCAGTCGCGGAACCTGGCATCCGACCCTCTGCTGGGCCAGTGGCACACGACTACGGTGAGCGGATCACCGGCCAGCTTGCCCTGAACGGCCAGAAAGCCACGGGTGAGGAAGCCCTTCTCGATGGCATTGCCGTCGTAAGGCTGCAGGAAATAGCGATCGATGGTGAAGAAACGTGGGTTGTAGAACAGGGCGCAGTCGATGCCGCGGCTATCGGGTCCCTCGACATGCACATACTTCAGGCCCCGCTCCTGAACGGCAGGCACTTTCAGCAGGTCATCCAGAACGCGATGGTTCTCTATCTCGGCCACGCCCACTATGCTGGCGCCGATGCCGGGCAACTTATCCGTGCCCAGATCCAGCAGGACCTTAGCCATGTTGGCCAGCTTATGCTCATACTTCATCTTGTTCCAACGGTATGAACCGCCGGGCAGGAAATCGTAGTCGTTCTTGTTCTCGTCATGAAGCGTGTCGAACAGATTCTCCATATTATAGAAAGCAACGGAATAGACGCCATATTGCTTCTGAGCCAGGCAGGCTGTGACCAAAGCCGCAAAAAGCGACAGCAAAAGTAGGTTTTTTCGCATGAATTACATTATTTATATTTATAAGTTGGCACAAAGATAGGGCTTTTGTTGAAATTACTCCTCTTTTTTGGAAAAAAATAACTGTTCGTGCATCATTATCGGTTTTTTTTTGCTTACTTTGCACAAAATATTACATAAAAACATCATTCATATCCACATGAGAAAAAGACTTCAGACTGTAGCCCTACTAAGCCTGCTGGGAACCACAGGCTATGCCCAGGTGACGGCCACGGAGACGGACAAGGACCTGAAACAGGACAATGCCGCCTTCGTCTTCACCGAGTCGCAGTTGGGCGAAGATGACGACATGACACAGAACGTCATCATGGTGGGTTCGAACACCAACGTTTACAAGAGTAACGTGGGCTATCTGTGGAGCCCGGCCCGCTTCAAGTTCCGCGCCTACAACAACCGCTACAACGACATCTACATGAACGGGGTGCTGGTGAACAATGCCGAAACAGGGCAATTCAACTACTCCACAATCGGCGGCATAAATGATGCCGTCAGGAGTATCGATGCCAGCAGTCCCTTCGAGGACAACAGCTTCTCGATGGCCGGCATAGGCGGCAGCAACAACTACGACATGCGGGCCTCGAACTATGCAGTGGGCAACAAGGTAACCCTCTCGGGTGCCAATCGCAACTATACGCTGCGCGGCATGTACAGCTACGGCACTGGCATCACACCGCGCGGATGGGCCTTCTTCGGCACCGTAGGCTACCGCTGGGCCAACATGCAGACGGCTGCCGTGGAGGGCACGTTCTACAACAGCCTCTCATACTTCATGGCCCTTCAGAAGATATTCAACGAGCGCCATTCGCTGAACCTATCCACCTGGGGCAACCCCACCGAGCGCGCCCAACAGGGGGCCAGCACCGACGAGGCATACTGGCTGGCCAACGACCGCCAGTACAATCCCTATTGGGGATATCAGGACGGCAAGAAGCGCTCCAGCCGCGTCGTGGAGAACTACGAACCCTCGGCACTCCTCACCTGGGACTTCAAGATAAACGACGACATGAAGCTGACCACCAGCGCCTTCGTCAAGTACGCCATGTACAGCAGCACCAAGCTGAACTACAACGGCACAAACCCCGCACCGGACTACTGGAAGAACTTTCCCTCCTATAATTACGATGTCTGGGGCGAGACGGACGGCGCCAACAACAACCTGACTGCGTTCTGGAGCAGCGTCGAGAACTGGGTCGGGCCTGACTACAAACGACAGATCAATTTCGACCAGCTCTACTTCGCCAACCGCCAGCTGAACCGCACTGGCACGGATGCCATCTACTACATTCAGGCCAAGCATAACGACCATCTGGCCACAAACCTCAGCTCGACCTTCAACTGGAATGTTGACAAGACCCGCCGTTTCGTTACCGGGCTGCAGTTAGGCAGCAACAAAGGTATGCACTACCAGACCATGGAGGACCTGCTGGGCAGCGAGAACTTCCATAACGTCAACACCTATGCCATCGGCACCTATCCCGCCTCGGACAGCCGGGTGCAGTACGACCTGAACCATCCCAACGGCGCAGTACGGGTAGGCGACCGCTTCGGCTACGACTACAACCTGCTGGTGCAGCGCGCCACAGCCTTTGCACAGTACGCTGTCGACAAGGGCATCTCGCACAACTTCATCAACGCCAAGATAGGCGGTCAGCAGATGTGGCGAGACGGTCAGATGCGCAACGGTCTCTGTGCCGACTACAGCTTCGGGAAGAGCGGCACGGCGCGTTTCCTCGACGGCGGCTTCAAGATGGGAAGCGTCCTGAATGTAGGCCACGGCAATGCCCTGAACATGGGCTTTGGCTACGAGACCCGTGCACCGCAGGCCAGCACAGCCTTCGTCAGCCCCGAGATGAACAACAACTTCGTCGATAACCTGAAGAATGAGAAGATGGCCTCGGCCGAGTTGGGCTACACACTGAACATCTCCTGGCTCCAGATGAACCTGAACGGCTACTTCACACACTCCTACGAAGGCACCGAATGGCAGAACTATTACGATGACAACGAGAACAGCTTCACCTACGTTTCCATGACTGGTGTCGAGAAGAATTACTACGGTGTTGAGCTGGGTGCCACTTTCCGCGTGACAAGCAGCTTCGACATCAACCTGATAGGGACCATGAGCGATGCCAAGTACGTGAGCAATACCGATGTCAGCTATATGCTCTCCACCGAAGGAACCATGAAGCAGACCAAGTGCTTCAATAAGAATATGCGCGAGGGCGGAACGCCGCTGGCAGCAGTCAGCCTGGGCCTGAACTACCGCATCCGCCGCTGGTACCTGAGCCTCATCGGCAACTACTACGACCGTATCTATATGAGCTACACACCTGTTACCCGCTTTGAGAGCACCCAGCAACTCTGGGCCAGGAACAACTATAACGGTGCCAGCATAGACAACGCTACAGGCGAATATATCTATGCCGTGCCCGGTCAGGCCAAGGGCAAGGGAGGCTTCATGCTCGATGCCAGCATCGGCCGTCAGTTCCGAGTGGCTCACCACCCGCTGAGCGTGAACCTGATGCTCACGAACATCACCAATAACACCAAGATTACCACCGGAGGCTACGAGCAGAGCCGCATGAACTATAGCGTGAGCGACCAGGAAATCAACACCCGAACGTATAACTTCACCCGCAATCCAAAGAAGTACTACGCACAGGGCATCAACGGCATGCTGAACATCAACTATCGCTTCTAAGAGAAAAATATTAGCCGAAATCCCGAAACAAAGAAATAAAGTACATTATGAATCACAGACTGATTTTATTCATAGCCGCAAGCAGTCTCGCACTGAGTGCCTGCATGGACAGGGAATGGGAGGTGCCCGAGAGCATTCAGGACAATCCCCCCTACGGAAACAATCAGATAGAGAAATATCCCGCTTCGCAAGTCGTCACGATTGCCCAGCTGAAAGCGCAAAACAAGAGCGTCATTGACGCCAACAGCAAGAAAGAGATTACTGACGACGTACAGCTGCAAGTCGCAGTGAACGGAAATGATGCCGGCGGAAACATCTACAAGCAAATCTCCGTACAGGACGAGACGGGCGGCATCATCATCGGTATCAATGCCACTGACCAGTTCGCATTTCTGCCCGTCGGACAGAAACTGCTCATCAACCTGAAGGGGCTCTATATCGGAGGCTACGGCGGCCAGGCCCAGCTGGGTACGCTCTACAACGGCGGCATCGGACGAATCGACCGCGAAGAATGGGAGAAGCATATCCGCCTGGTAAAGGACGATATCGTGAATGCAAAGGTGGATACCATCGACTTCGATGGCAACATCAGAGACTACAACACGCAGACCGGCCGCATCGTACGCATCGCCGGTGCTACCATTAGCGGCGAAGGCAAGCAGATCCTGGCTCCCGAAGACGGCAGCGTACGCCTAACCAGCAATTGCGCCAACCGCAACATCAACGGCAGTTCCAAAGTAGTTTTGCGTACCAGCACCTACAGCGACTTCGCCTCACTCCCCATTCCAGTTGGACCAGTGGACATCTACGGTGTCTGCACCATCTTCAACGGCACGTGGCAAATCCTGATGCGTACGGAAACCGACCTGCGCCAGTAACACGAGAATAAGAGAATCAACACCAATCAGTATAATAAAAATAAAACAGCATAATTATGAAAAAGACTTTCAAAACTTTACTTTTTGCCACATTGGGCCTGCTGGCCCTGGCAAGCTGCGAAGACGTGCCCGCTCCTTACCCCGTTCCAGACAACGGTAATGGTAATGGTGATGAGCCGACTACCATTGAAGTTAACTGTGCCCAGGCTATTGAGCTGACAAACGCATTAGCTGACGGGGCCACCTCTACAGAAACCTACACCATTACCGGCTACATCACCGCAGTTGTTGGCGATGTAAGCAGAAATCAGCAGACCTTCTGGATGGCAGACACCAAGAATGGGGGCCGGATGTTCGAGGCTTATTGGGCCAATCTGCCCGAGGGCGTCAGCGCATTCACTGCCGGCTCCAAGGTTAAAATTACCGGCAACCTCACAAAGTACGTTAACAGCAATACCGGCAAGGTTACAGCGGAAATAAAGAATCCCACAGTAGAGATCCTGGAAAACGGCGAGGGTGAAGATACGCCCAGCGGCACGGAGGTTACATGTGCCCAGGCTGTAGAACTGACTAATGCACTGGCTGACGGAGGTACTTCCTCTGAGACTTACACCGTCACAGGTTATATCACCGAAGTTGTTGGCAGTGTAAGCAAGAATCAGCAGACCTTCTGGATGGCAGACACCAAGAATGGCGGCAAGGTATTCGAGGCTTACTGGGCCAACTTGCCTGAGGGCGTAAGCGAGTTCAAGACCGGCATGAAGGTAAAGATTACCGGCAACCTGATGAAATACGTCAAGGGCGGTAAGGTTACGCCCGAAATCAAGAATGCGAATGTAGAGATTCTTGAAAATAGCGAAGGCGGTGAAGATACGCCCAGTGGCACGGAGATTACCTGTGCAAAGGCTGCCGAACTAACCAATGCACTGGCTGACGGGGCCACCTCCTTAGAGACCTACACCGTTGCCGGCTATATCACCGAAGTGGTTGGCAGCGTAAGCAGAAACCAACAATCATTCTGGATGGCCGACACCAAGGATGGCGGCAAGGTATTCGAGGCTTACTATGCAAACCTGCCCGAGGGCGTCAACGAGTTCAAGGCCGGCATGAAGGTAAAGATTACCGGCAACCTGATGAAATACGTCAAGGACGGTAAGGTTACGCCCGAAATCAAGAATGCTAATGTAGAGATCCTTGAAAATGGCGAAGGAGGAGACACGCCAAGCGGCGATGCCGGTACCTTAGATAATCCCTACACCGTTGCTCAGGCACTGGAAATCATCAATGCTGGCACCTACACCAAGGACAAGGTCTACGTCTCAGGTATTGTGTCCAAGATTGATGAGATCAGTACGCAGTACGGCAACGCCACCTATTACATCTCCGACGATGGCAAGACCGACAAGCAACTCCAGGTTTTCCGCGGCTATACTTTGGGCGGTGAGAAGTTCCAGTCGGAGGACGACTTGATGGTCGGCGACAAGGTCATCGTCTGGGGCGTGCTGACACTTTACAACAGCAAGACTCCCGAGATTACAGGAAGCCAGCTCTATTCTATCAATGATGAGACAGCCGGCGGCGGTAGCGGCGGTGGCAGTGCGACAGGGGATGCCTCCTCGTTCAACGCTGCCGACTTGGGCCTGACCAATGGCGCGGCATTTGACAAAGTAACCTACAACGGTCTGACTATCACTACCGATGGCGGCGGCAACAACAATACGCCTAAGTATTATGACAGCGGGTCGAACCTGCGCATGTACCCAAAGAACAGCATCACAATCTCTGCAGGAAAAACAATCAGCAGCATTAAGCTGACCTGCTTCTCGGGCAGCGTAGCTAACGGGAACGTCAAGGCCAGCAAGGGAAACGTAAACGTATCCGACCCGACAATCTCCATAACCGGAATTAATGACAAGAGCGTAACAATAACCAACAACGATGGCAGTACAGGAGCAGCATCCCAGATCCGCATCGTGAAGTTCGACATTACCTACGCAGAATAACTGCCAATAATCTGGTTATAGATATTATAGATAAAGCCCGGGCCTTAAGACTCGGGCTTTTATTTTATCAATTTTCAGAGAATCGGGAAATTCCCTAAATTCCCCCGAAGTCAAGTGTATGAAAAATAAATGGAAAAACATGCATTCGCCTTCTTTTTGTCAGTGTTTGCTCATGTTAATCTCATGTTTAACTCATATTCATCTCTAATTCGACTCTAATTGGACTCTAATTGAACTCTAATTGGACTCTAATTCAACTCTAATTGAACTCTAATTCAACTCTAATTGAACTCTAATTGGACTCTAATTGGACTCTAATTGGACTCTAATTGGACTCTAATTGGACTCTAGTTTATCTCATATTGCACTATGCATATAATCATTACAAGTAGGCTAACTGTGGAACAGACCTCTTGAATTCCTTCTATTCATCGTACTATTCTCCTGCTGCATCAACGTTTTAACCTGATAAGCGAAATAATTGTCCATTATCCTTTGTCAATTATACATTATTATTTATCTTTGCCCGCAGATAGCATTAACATCGACATATTACTGTAAACAATGAGAAATATATTGTTCATACTTATACTGTTGCCGCTTATGGTTCATGCAGATGCTGTGGAGATTGACGGTATATATTATAATCTGATAGCGAAGGCCAAGTGTGCAGAGGTAACCTGTGGGCCTTTTACTTATAACACCGATGATCGCGGCAATAAGATCCCCTCCAAGGGCTTTTATGAGGGCAACATAGTGATTCCGGAGTATGTGACATACGAAGGTGTCACCTATGATGTCGTGGCTATTAACGGTGGCAAAGAGTTCTATTACTTCTCACCTGGCGGTGAGTATTCCAATCATGGCGGGGCATTCTATTTATGCACTGAACTCACTTCTATCACCATTCCAAACAGCGTGACATTGATTGGCGACGACGCTTTTTCCGGTTGCACCGGACTGTCTTCAATCACCATACCCGAGAGTGTGACAAGCATCGGAAACAATGCGTTTGAGAACTGCACTGGACTATCATCCATCACCATACCCGAGAGTGTGACGAAACTCGGCAAAAATGTATTCCATAACTGCACCGGACTCACGGGCGTCACCTTACCTTTAAGTTTGCCGCTTATCGGGCCTGGCATGTTCTTTGGCTGCACCCAGCTGTCATCCATCACCATCCCAAACAGCGTAACTTCTATCGGCAGCGATGCCTTCGGCAATTGCAGAGGACTCACCACTCTCACCCTTCCTGACGGTGTGACGAGCATCGGCGAAGGTGCTTTCTATGGTTGCACCGGACTGTCGACCATCAACATACCCGAAGGTGTGACGAGCATTAACGGGTGCGTTTTCTCTGGTTGCACCGGACTGTCCTCCATCACTATACCCAAGGGTGTAACAAGTATCAGTTACAAAGCTTTCGACGGCTGCACCGGACTGTCAACCGTCACGATTCCAGAGGGTATGACTTCCCTCGGCAACTACGCGTTCCGAAACTGCAATGGACTGTCATCCGTCACCATCCCAGAGGGTGTAACTTCCATCGGCAATTATGCTTTCTATGGCTGCACCGGCCTCATCTCCATTACCATCCCCGAGAGCTTAACCTCCATCGGCGACTATGCGTTCTGGGGCTGCAGTAGCTTAACCTCCATCACCATCCCATCCTGCCTGTCCTCCATGGGTAATAGTGTCTTCAACAGTTGCTCTGAACTAAACGAGGTGAATATCGTTGTAACTGACTTGATGGATTTCTGCAACAATGACATCGTAGGTTTCATGAGATCTCAAAGAAGCATCCCCATTCACCTGATAGGCTCTGATGGGTTGGAAATCACGGATTATATTGTCCCAGAGGGCACAGTTTCCATCGGCTATAATGCTTTCTGTGGCTGCAGTGGCCTTACCTCCATCATTATTCCAAACAGTGTCACGTCAATAGGCAGTTCTGCATTCTACGGGTGTACTGGACTGACCTCTATTAACCTTCCAGAGCACCTAACCTCCATGGGTGAGTCAACATTCTCGGATTGCAG
>JAILKU010000093.1 GCA_024693505.1 Bacteroidaceae bacterium
GAGCTCGACAAAATGCCCCGATTGACTTATGTGAATCTTCCGATTCACTCGGCTGGTTGCTCCTCTCATTTACTTGAACCCGAATCGATCATCATAACGCTAATGACCGATTTCCTCTATAAATAGCATCTTTTTATTCTACTGGTGTAAAGGAAATGCTTTACATGGGTTTGGGATAAATTACATTCGAGCTTTACCCAAAAGTCGTTTTATCCGGGATTTCTGGTGACAAATAAAAAGGCCGCCACCTGCTGGGATTACAGCGGATGACGGCCCTGAACAAAAGCAACATGATGGGCTATGTCTGTTTCTGAGTTATCCTACTTCACCATCTCCTTCCCTTTCTCAATATCTTTATATGTATAAATTATACTGATTCAAGTGAAACAGGGCTCCCTTGGCATTCTTTCAGTATCGGACTCCAGCCGCCCGCAACCGTTTTTTTGTCTGTTGTCCTTCGACGAATATTCTAATACCTTCTTCTGGCTATTTCCTCTTCTTGTTTAGTCCTTAGGATGATTTCCTTGGTCCAGAGTGTAGAGTCGGTACCTACCCTATAGACAGCATCAAGAGTGTTGGATCCCATTGAAACCTGATTGTCTTGAGGTAAATCAGCGTCGGAAACGTTGAACAGCAGGATACGGTATTTCATCATCTCGTTTCCGCCATTGACTGAGAGGTTCGATACGGCTGCATATCCATCGGTATAATCATAATCCATATGAAATTTGATGTGGCTGGGCCGTCGGAAAAAGTCCACCCATTGATAGGCATTGTTCACCACTCCGTCGAAACTCATGGCACGGCAGGTCTTGGCATCCACATATAGAGTGCCTGTGATATATCGTGTATTGCGCAAGCTTTCTGTTCTCTTATGGTTCCATATAAAGGTGATGCGATATAGCTTATCCCCGTTTTCTCCAAACAGGGTCTCAATATCCGCCTGATAATACTTTCTAATAGTTCTCATGCTTTCGAGTGGCTTGATGGTTGGTCTCCAGTACGTGCTTTGATATGTCCTGGCTCCCACTTCTGTCAGCAGATGAATATTGGTACTTGTCAAACGGATGATGCTTTCTTTTCCTTCTGTGTTCTTGCCGCCGATAGCGCTCAGGAAGGCTTCGTTCCGCAAGTTTACGGCAGAACAGGCCATCAAGAAGCCTTCCACAAGATAGGAATCTTCAGCATTCGATATCAGATGACGGACGAAATACCCCTTCGTAGTCTTTTTATGGGATTTATAGTCCTCACTTAGGTGCCGCATGACTTCTTTCAGGATTTCTTTTGCTTCCACTGGCGTCACCACGACCTCCTTCAGCGTTTTTACGAAGGGCTTCATCTTGATGGTGGCTGGCAGTGAAGAGGCTTTTATCTTCTGCTTCTCGTACCCCACATAGCTAAAGACCAATACATCCTGTTCGGACGCCTGAATCTGGAATACACCATCATCATTGGTCAGAGTGCCGCGCGCCTCACCCAGATATACGCTGACATATGCCATTTTCTCTCCCGTTTCCGCATCCACCACACGGGCTCTGACTTCCTGCAGCTGGGCATAAAGAAATGCCGGGAGCAGGCAAACTACCATGATTGCTGATAATCTCTTTTTCATTGTGCACGTTTATTCCTGGCCATCTCCTCCTCCCGCTTGGTTCTCAGGACAATCTCCTCTGTCCAAAGTGAGGAGTCGAAGCCAGCCTTGTCGATACTTTCCTGCATGTTCTCGCCAGCCTTGCTGCCTTTGACGGCGGGAACAGAGTTCACGTTAAATAGCAGAGCGCGTAGAATGAGGAGCTTGTTCCTCAGCGAGGCAGTGAAGCTCTTCACTTCGGTGAACCCGTTTGTCTGCTGAAAGTCCACATGAAAATCCATATTGATGGGTTCCAGGAAGTCCCTGTTGGCCATCTTCAGATTCATGTAGAAGTTCATGACACGACCCGTGAAGCTCAGTGGCTCGTATGTCTGGGCATCCACATAAAGAGTGCCTGCGATGATTCGCCTGTCATTCAGGTTCTCCATCGGCAAGGCATCCTTTATCTTCACTGTCATCTCTGTCACGCGCTGTCCGTCGCTCTCTGATACAACCTTATGCGTCAACGTGTCGGCCTGGAACCTCATGTCTATCTTATACATAAGGTTTCCTTCCTTCGACACGAGCGTCTCATGCCAAAAGCGGTACGTCTTGAACAGCGCGATACCCTTGCGCTTTCCCCAGCTCGCCTTGTTCAGGGGGATGAAGTCCAACTCCCAGAAGTCCGACTGCCTGACCATCGGCCCCAGCTGCAGCAGGTAATGCGCGTTACTGAACCTCATGTGCGATTGGCTGACGTTCTCCCCCTCCAACTCCCCCCGGTAGCCGCTGATATATTTCAGGTCGCGAAGGTTGATGGCAGAACGTGCCCCGATGAACGCCTCGGCCAGCTCATCATGACTCTGGTCTTCGGTGGTCATCCTTAAGAAGAATGTTCCCTCTTGCTTCTTGAACTTCTTGTAGTCCTGATTCATCTTGCGAATCACCTTCTTAATGATTGCCTCGGTTGTCTCCACCGTAACCTCGCGCAACGCCGTCCGCATCGGATGGAGCAGCAAGGTCTTGCCCAGCTCCGCAGCTTTCACCCGTTCCCGTTCATAGCCTACGTATGAGAAGATCAGCGTATCGCTGGGCTGAACGTGTATGGAGAAGCGGCCCTCGTCGTTGGTCAGTGTGCCACGGCCCTTCGCTACATATATCGCTACATATGGCAACGGCTCCCCCGTCTCGGCATCAACGACCTTGGACTGAAACACTTGCTGTGCCCAGCCGCAGAGGGCAAATAGCATCAGCCACAAAAGGGAAAAAGTTCTCTTCATATAACTATAGGGTCTTTTACGTTTCTGCAAAGATAATGTTTTTACCTGCGACTTATTAAATAAAGTGTATCTTTTCTTGCTTAACCTGTCATTTTGCAGTATGTAGTGAACAAACAAGGCCTGAACCCGCCGGGATTATAGACCGCGTTTCTGCAATCTGTGGTGTAGGAAAGGCAAAACAACGCCGTTGTTTGAGTCTTCCCAAGCAAACCACTCAAATCAATATACAGCACATGGAACTTATTCCTCAGAGCTTTCTGTATAATTTCTCTATAATTTCTCTATAAAGTCTCTATTATATAGGGATAGAGATCTTATAGAGGTTTTATAGAGAGTTTGTAGAATCTTTACTTAGGTCTTACTGAGATCATACTTTACTGTTCTTTATGTTTTAGCTCGGCCAGTATGAGCTTTGCCTCAAAAGTCGTCTTAATCGTGATTTCTGGGGACAAATAAAAGGGCCGCCACCTACTGGGATTACAGCGGATGACGGCCCTGAACAAAAGCAACATGATGGGCTATGTCTGTTTCTGAGCTTGCTTTACTTCACCCTCACCTTTATTGTATCGTCTCCTACCTTCACCAGGATAACACTCTCGGGCTTAGCATTGAGCCTGAGGATTGCCTGACCGTTTCTGCACACGCTGCTGCCCAGCTGCCTGCCGTCCAGTGAGTAGGCCGCGACGCTTTCCCCGTCCTCTGCGCCCTGTACCGTCAGGGTGTTGCCCGTGCTTGATACGATGACGGGGGCGGCATTGGCGCGCAGGGCATTGACCTCTGCCCAGTTGCTCTGCATATCCTTCAAGCCCCAGTAAAGCGTGGCCCTTGTCACGTTAGAGTCTTTATAGCCCTCTTTCCTGGCGAATGTGGTGATGTAATATACAGCTTGCAGGGGAATCTCCGATGTTGAGTACGTTCCTGCGTCCGGTGACGTGATGGTTGTTATACACTCGGCTCCGGCTGTGGCACTGGTGCAGACGATGTTTCCGTTTAGGTTCGTGACGGTTGGCGCTGCACACTGGTCTGTTTCCGTGATGCCCCTGAAGTGTCCCCAGCACTCGTCGTTCTTGTAGGCTTCTGCGGAGCCTACCGGAACGACCAGTGTCACCTCTCCGATATTGAAGTTCTCTATTTGGCTGACTGCGTCTTCCTTGTCCCTTATTTTCGGTGGGACCGATCCCAGGCAGACTATGGAGTTCAGGCAGAAGAAGTTGCCTATTTCCAGGTCCATAAGGCTGTCCACCGATTCGGGGATGACGAATTCCTCCAGCATGGCTCCCCTGAATGCGCCTTTTCCTATCCGTTTCAGCCCGTCGGGCAAGGAGGCATACGTCAGTCCCGTACATTGGTCAAAGGCGTAGTCGCCGATGCTTTCCAGTCCCAGGGGGAAGAATATCTTATTCGGGATATAGGCGTAGCTGCAGAAGGCATAGTTGCCTATCTTCTTCAGGGACTTGGGCAGTTCCAGGTCGTGCTGCCAAGTCTGGTTCCTGTAGAAGGCGTAGTCGTCTATGACCTCCACTTCATCAGGAATGGTCCTGTATCTGTCGCGTTGAGTCCAGTCTTTTGTCGCATGTCCGGCGGGAGAGGTCTTCAGTATTTTCCCATCGTATGAATACAAGATGCCGCAGGCAGACTTGAAGTAGGGGTTCTTCTCGTCGACATTTATCTCTGCGAAATAGAAGCCTCCGGGGACTGATAT
>JAILKU010000113.1 GCA_024693505.1 Bacteroidaceae bacterium
AAGATGCAGAAGGGCATCTACATCGTGAACGGCAAGAAAGTCCTGGTTAAGTAATTAATTTGAGAAAAGACTGTGCTTGAACTGCCCTGCCCGTGTGGCAAGGCGGTTCAAACGCAGTTTCCTACAGTTCATTATAGTAGAACGAAGGCTAAAGGTAAAGCATGAGAGCGCGTAAAGCCATATGGGTGCTGATGTTCGTTGCCCTGCTGCCCAGTCTGTTGGCAGCACAGAACATCGAGCAGATAAAGAATGCTGACCCGCTGGTCATAACCGGTGCGGTGGGTACGAAGAACACGTATCGCTACACCAGCGGTAAAGACTATGCCTCTCCGCTGAACAGCACCATATATGCCAGCCTGAACATCAACGTCTATGGCTTTGCCATGCCCTTCTCACTCTACTATGTGAACAACAATTTCCAGTTCAATTATCCTCTCCTTTCCTTCTCCCTGCATCCCTCTTATAAGTACTGGACCGGCTATTTCGGTGAGAACTCGATGGCGATGAGCAGCTACGTGATGAACATGTCGTTCACGGGTATAGGATTTGAGTATAATGACAAAAAGAAATGGCGCGGAGGTGCGTTCTACGGACGCCTGCGCAAGGCCATCAATGACGATCCCACCGACCCACTTGCCCGTTCGCCGCAATACAGGCGTGTGGGCTGGGGCGTGAAGGCGGGCTATGGCAGCGGTAAGAACTATATAGACATGTATCTGCTCTATGCCTTTGACTGTCTGAACTCCCTTGACGAACGGTGGTTTACCAAGGTGTCGCCACACGATAACGTGGTGGTAGGCATGAAGGGCTGTGTGACCCCCTTCAAATGGATGAACTTCACGGCGAATGCAGCAGCGAGTGTCTTCAGTACGGATACGAGGACGGAAAAGGTGCCTACCGAAACTGCGTTTGACAAGGTGTTCGACGTGCGTTACTCTACCTTGATGCGTTTCGCAGGCGATGCCAATATGAACTTGACATTCAAGGGCTTCAATACAAGTCTGACCTATAAGTTCATACAGCCTGACTATACATCGCTGGGTAACCAGTATATGAGTAACAACTACCAGTCGTTGGGCGTTACCACCAGCGGCTCCCTCTTCAAGAAACTTTCTCTCTCAGCTACCTTCAACGGACAGGCTGACAACCTGACCAAGGAACAGCTCTACACCACACAAGGCTTCATATATAACGCCAATGCCTCAATGCGCGTGGGTAAGCACCTCAACCTGACTGCCGGATACAATGGTTACCTGCAGAGTCAGCGCGATGGTAAAGTGAAGGTGAACGACACCACAGAGGTAAGGCGTGTGATGAACAGCTTTAGTTTCACTCCCTCATATAATTATGATACGAAACTGATAGGGCATAGTGCCAGCCTCTCCCTCAACATTACCGGAAACCGAGACCTGAACCGCTTCGCTACCGGCGAGTCGGATGTGAGGACGACGGCTTTTGGTGCTTCATACGGTGCAGATGTCCATCCGTGGGAGGTGAACTTCGGTTTCTCATTCAGCCATCAGCAGAGCCGTGGCTACCAGAAGAGATACTCCAGTGACGTGCTCAGCCTGACGGCCAGCCGTTCCTTCTTGCAGGAAAAGAACCTCAAAGTGTCGTTTACGGGCTCCATGGCCTACAACGAGGTACGCCATCAGTCGAAGAACCTGTCGATTGGCTGCAACTTCAATGTGGGCTATACCTTGGCCAAGGTTCATGTGTTCGGTGCGTCGGGTTCGTTTAACAAGTTTGGCGACGTGAACCTCACCAAGACGCGCAGCAATCTGAATATGAAGGATATTTCACTGAGCCTGAACTACGCTTACACCTTCACCCTGCTCACAATCAAGAGCAAGAAGCATAAGCAGGAGGAGGCAGAGCGCCGCGCCAAGGAAGTGCAGGCACAGAAGGAGAAGGCATTGAAAGGATAGTATATAGTATATAGAATAAAGACATATATTAGAGATACGCGATATGAGAAGATATAAGACTTTGCTGGTTCTTCTGACGGTAATGATGAGTGCGATGCGCATCATGGCCCAGGAAGTGACCATCACGGTGACTACTACGCAGCAGATACTGCCCCCGCAGCTTCTGCTCTACCTGACCGACCCCGGAAAGTTCTTCAATGTCAGTATCTCGAACACCACCAGCGAGGACCAGTTCATTTATCTGGGCCTGCAACTGGAGCATATTACGCCCGATGACGGGCTACGCATCGCAACCCCTCCCCAGTACCAGCCTAACGCGCCTTTCGTGATTCCTGCCGGCGGAAGCTATCACCTGACGACGGTGGACATGATGAACCTGTTCAACCACATCCCGTCGTCGGCCATGCAGATTCCCGACGGACTGATGGACGGATACATGAACGGCTCGTTCGGTCTGTTGCCTGAGGGTACCTACGAGGTGCAGTTCCAGGCATATAAGTGGAAACTGCCGAAGTATGTCGAGCCAGTGGCGTGCAGTAACCCCATGAGTGGAAAAACTCTCTTCCAGGTGTGCTACAATGCATCGGCCCCCACTTTCCTGACTCCCGTCATCGGGATGGGAATGGATGACCTGACGATGGCTGAGGTGGATGTCCATAACGCACAGTTTACTTGGACACAGCCTGTGGTGACCTGCAATCCCATGGCTTTCGCCTATACATACACCCTGCGTATCGTGGAGCTGATGGAAGAAATCCATCAGCAACCCGACGTAGCGATGGACAATAATCCTGTCGTCTACCAGAGCTCCGACCTGTTGGCTCCCATACTCATCCTGGACGATATCACCTTGAAGACCAAGTTCGAAGTTGGAAAGTTGTATGTGGCACAGGTGACAGCCGTGCAGTCGGGTGCCAGCGCGTCGAACTACGTCAACATGACGAATGGCGGTAAGAGCCCCCTTCGCATCTTCCGTCTGGTGGATAAGAGCTTAAAGGGCGACGAGGAGGACGAAGAAGACGAAGGCGAGGACGAAAGACGTGGCGTTAAAGTGATTATGGGCGATATCGCCGAAGACGCAGTTCCCGGCGTGGACTATACGTTCCGCAATCCTGATATCCGAAGTCCCCGATTCGAGGTCGGCGATGTGCGTCGTCTTTATAACTTGGCCGACATCTACGTCGAGTGGGATCCTGCCTGGTATGTGGGTGGCCTGGGCGAGAACCCCTACGACCTGGATATGGAATATACCGTACAGCTCTATAACGGTAAGAATGAGGCTGATACGGCAAAGGCTTTTGCCACGGAACCCATATTCTCGGAGACCATTGCTGGTAACAAACTTACCATCCCTTGGGATGACATTAAGGAGAAGGCTTCCCTGAAGGACTACTTGGTATTGCGCGTGAAGCCTAACTGCACGAAAGAGACCTCTATTGCTTTTGTCAACGACTCTTTGAACGTGCGTGACTTTACGCTCTCGGAGCATATCTCACCTTCGTACTTCGAGTGTACCAATACTGTTCTCATTGAGAACTACGAACTTACCACCAAGTCGGCTGAAGATTTTGTTGGCAAGGAAGTGGGACTGGGTGAATACCAGCTTACCATTGACAAGATAGAGAGTGGCGATGCTGAAAAAGGCTTTACGGGGCGTGGTCGCGTAAAGTGGGAACTGCCGTTGGGTACCGCTATGGTACATGTGAAATTTGACACCCTGCGCATCAACACGGATGATATTGCTATTGGCGGTCTGGCCTCTTCGTATGCTGAGGATAAGATGTCCAATTATCAGGCGGTTGAGAACATCTTCTCTGACCTGGGGTTGGAGGATATGTTGGCAAGCACGGGTGTACCTTACGCTGACAAGCTGACTTCGGGAGCCAAAAAGACCATCTCCGACAAGATAGACGGCCTAGCCAACTACTACTCGTTGGTGAAGAGCGCGGAGAGTGTCATTGACATTCTGGCAGGCGGTACGTCCGATATCTACATGCCTATCTGCTTACCGAAGGATAAGTTGAGTTCACTCAACTCCTCGCCGGTGGACATCCAGATTACCACCATGAAGTTCGCGCCCACATGGGCCACCATGGATTTGATAGGCGAGTTCACCATGCCAGACAGCAAATGTTTGGCCAGCGATCTGCTCATCTTCGGCGCACCGCGCCTATGTATCTCGCCGAACCAGCTGATTCCCGAGGCTGGTACACTGGCTCTGTTGGACAAATTCATTGTAAAAGATTCAAGTACAGAATTCGAGTGTACGTTCAATGCACCGTCCGACCTGCTCCATCCCTCCGATGGTTGCTATGTGGCATGGAAGGACTATAAGTTCGAGGTGATGGGTGTCGATATCGACATGAAGATACCCAAGCTGAAGAAGTACGACGAGAAAACTGACAAACTGACTGACGAGGCACCAAACTTGAAGATGGTGGGCCAGATAGCAAGCTGGGATGACTTCAAGATTGAGAATGTCACGATGGATGCATTTGAAGCTGAGGAACTGCCGGGCTTTACCTTCAAGGCTAGCAATATCAGCTATGACCACTCGCTAAACAGCAACACTGCTGCTATGTCGAGCTTCAAGTTCCCCGAGGGGTATGACAAGCAGGAAGGTGTGGGTGAAGCTGCCTATATGGAGCATGGCCTTGACGGATGGGAAGGCTTGTACATCGGTGAGATATCCGTTGCTATGCCAAAGGGTATCTCGGGTACCGACGGCCGACTCAAGATTGCGGGCAAGAACATGCTCTTTGACCGTAGTGGCGTAACATTGGATGCTGATCTGGAGGAACTCATCGGAGCCAAGGTGGGTGATTTCTCATTCGAGATAAATCGCGTAGGCCTTACCTTCATCCAGAGCAACTTTGACAACTGCCACATCGATGGTAAGCTCAGCGTTCCATTGCTGAAGAACGAGAAGGGCGAGGCTGCGGAGATAGGGCTGAACTGCCAGATACGCAAGCAAATCGATGAAAAGGGCAACAAGGGTGACGAGTTCGTCTATGTCTTCAATACGAAGAGCCTGACCGGTGACTATGTCCTCGATGTATTCCTGGCCAAACTGGTGCTCGACGACAAACTGACCTATATGGTGGTGGAGGCAGAGCCGGAGAAGACCAGTGCTGACGAGAGCAAGCTGAAGACGCGCTGTGAACTGCTCATGGGCGGCCTTATCGAGATTGGCGGCAAGGAAACCATCGAACAGTGGGGTAAGGACAAAGTGGGCTACAAACTCAGCCTGCCTGACATTCACTTCGTGGGTATGCGACTGGCTAACTGCAAGGCGTGGAAGTCGAAGTACACAGACATTCAGGTTGACATAGACCAGGAACGCAAGAAGCAGAAGTCGGAGGCCATGGGCGGTCTCTTCCTGGAGGGTAAGGAAATGCACAACGGCAAGAAGGATGACGGCAGCGATGCTACTTTCTTCTTCCATACTGGTTCCTGGTCGTTGGCTTCCTACAAGAAACAACTGGGTCCGTTCGAATTCAGTCTTGAGGATTACAATATCAAAAAGAACTTCAGTGGCAGCAATCTTAGCCTCGGACTCGAGGTCACCGGAAAGGTGGCCCTCGTAAAGGGTATTGACATTGCGGGCGAAGTTTCACTCGACATAAACGGTAAGATGACCAATATCGGTACCGACCTGTCGAAGATAAGCGGTGAGTTTGACGGCGTGAAGCTCAAGGCAATCGGAGTGGATGCCTCGTTCTGCGGTATGACCGTCAAAGGGTCTGTGGAATTCACCGATAAGGGGGATAATCCTGATGTTGGTAAAGGCTTTGCTGCAACGCTTGACATCACCTTGCCTGGTGAACTCTTTACAGTTCATGGTGACGGCGGCTATTTCGACTATGATAATAATGGAGAACAATACTCGTGGGGATGGGTTCACCTGAGTATTGGTGGTAAGATAGAGCTTGGCCCGTGTGCCATTACCAAACTGGGCGGCGGCTTCTATATGAACTGTTCCCGTAACCCGGCCGGTGACAAAGAGAAACCAAAGAACGTGGCCGGACTGGTGGGTATCTTTATGGAACTGGAGATGGCAACGCCAGACGGTGAGACTCTCAAGGGAAATCTGACGCTCAATGTGGTTTACAACCGCAAGAGGAAATGCCTCTCCAATTTTACCATGACGGGTAACGTCAAGGCTGTGGGTGGTATCATCAATTCCAAGATGACTCTCGTCTATGAGAACAGTGAGAAGGACCGCTACCTGCAAATCAACATCACGGCCGATGCCTCGCTCAGTTCTGAGTCAATGGCCGGTGCGCTCGATTCGTTCGGAGCTAACCTGGGTACCATCAAGGAGCAGATGCAGCAATTGGCAGGCGATAAGTTCCAGGAAATTGTTACCGACTGTAAGCAGGGCCTGAGCAGTAAGATCGGTGCTAAAGCAAATGATGCCGATGCAGATAAGGATCCTGATGAGATATCAACGCCGGAGGAAAGCGCGGCCAATGTGGCAGCTAATTCCCAGACTTCAAAGCAAGGCGGACTGCCCAAGATGGGAGCTACCATCTCGCTCGACGTGAAGATTACATGGCGAGCAGGCGGAACTAACTATGCGAAGCCCAAATGGCATGTCTATCTGGGTGAACCGGCCGAGGACAAGCGGTGTACGCTTACCCTTATCGACTTCGACTCGGGTATCGTGGACTGTCACGTAGGTGCCAATGCCTATGTCTGCGTTGGTAATGAACTGCCTAACAACGGTGAGCTGCCGCCACTGCCCGACAAGATAGCCAAGTTCCTGGATGGTTCTAAGCACGGTGACTTCCAGAGCGACAACGCGGCACAGGCACAATCTGCCCGCCAGATGGCTCTCCAGGGCTTCAACGGTGATATTTCCGGTGGTGTGATGATGGGAGCCATGGCCTATGGCGATATTACTATCAATCTGGGTCTCCTCAAGGGAAAACTTGAGGCTATCCTGGGCTTTGATGTCTCTGTGGTTCATTATAAGAATGGCATTTGTGTAAACCTCGGCAAGATACCTGGCTATCGGGGATGGTACGGAAAGGGACAGCTCTATGCTTACCTGTATTTCCTGCTTGCCGTGCACTTTAACCTGGGCTTCGTCACTTACGATATCGATCTGGCCAGCGCTGAGATTGGCGGTGTACTGAAGATGGGCGGTCCCAGCCCCAACTACTTCCAGGGCAAGGCGCGTGCAAAGATCCGTCTGCTGGGCGGACTCTTTACGTGCGACAAGAGCTTCGAATTTGATTGTGGACAGTATTGCCAACTCTTCAAGGGCAACCCGCTGGATGACTTCATCCTCTTCGATGACTGTACCCTTGGCGACACCATTCGCACCAAAGGATGGACGGAAGACAAGAATAAAACTGCATCTGTTAGCGCTGACATGCAACCCAAGGTGAAGAAGAACGTAAGCACGCCGCAGTACGTCAACTCTGTAGCCCCGCTTACCGAGCACTTCCGACTGCTTGATGAAAATGAGCTGGAGCGTATTGCCGGGCAGTTCGGCGAGGGTTCCGAGGAATGGGAGAGAAGCAAGATGCAGGCCAAGCGTACCTTCATCTTCAGAGACTTTGGCGAGGTATGGCTTTATGAGTATGACAAGCCCTCGGACTACACACAACCGGCTTATACCCCGTCCGAAAGTGCTACTTTCGAATCAAAGAAGGCTGCAGCCATGCAATGGTGTGGCGCAAAAAGGATGTACACCATTCCATTGGAGAAGGGCGGAGGCAAGAGCCGTCACTATATCAATCTTGGCGAGCTGAGCAAGAACTTAAAGGCCGGTAAGTTCTACCGCCTTGTGGCTGCCGGCTATGCCAAGGAAATACAGAAGGGCGTAGAAGTGGATCCCTATACCTATTATAATGGCGGGAAAAAAGTGGGCAACATTGCATGGGTAAAGGCCACCGAATATTATTTCCAGACGGAAAAAGAGAATATCGTCAACGATAAGGCCCCGCTACAGGATTATGTAGCCATTGCCTATCCCAGCCATTACAACCAACTGCGTTCGCCAGAGTCGGATACAGACAAGGCCACTGGAAGTGTAAAACACATCAAGGCTTATCTTGGTGATGTGCAGGCACCCACAATCGCACTGACTGAGGACATCCACTCCAAGGCCTTCAGGAAAGGCAGACTCTATTGGCGTCTGCTCTCGCCAATGGGCAAACAGCTTGACATCGTGGAGAATGCCTGGGTGACAGGCACTCAGCTCCAGAATGGAAACATTCAGACAATTAACATGGAGCCTAAGCGCAAACTGAATGCCCAGGCTGGTGAGAAGTACATCCTGCAGCTTGACTACTACACTCGCGAGTATTTGGCTACGGACGAGTTCAATCCTGACGACAAGTCGTATCAGACGGTGGATACTACACTGGTAAAACTTTATGTAGAAACACTGCCAGCTGACAAGACATGGGAAACTGGAACTGGAGTTAGCATCGGGAACGGCCTGAAGAGCTGTACTTACGACCAGCCTTTCATTGCACAGAAGATTACGGGAACGACCATCAGCCGTCCATACAGTGGAACAAAGTCGGATATAGATATTCATCAAGGCAACTATTACACCAAATGTCCGTTCACCTATATCTCCTACATGAGTAACTTTGTGTTCCCCGCAGGTTGGGAGATTACAGAACGCGGTTTCTTCGGTATCGAGGTGACGACCTCAGAATCTATGATTTTCCAGGATCCAGGCAAGGGTGGCAAATACGAAGGCAAATACACAGAGGGTGAAACCTATCGTTCACACAATGGATTTGATGATGTAAAGAATACGGTTGTCTATACCGTTCCCGCGACCTATATGCAGCTGAGCGATGGAAAGATTGGCTACCAGTATCCTATACAGTACCCCTTGAGTAAATACTGGCATGAGAACGGTTATGGTGATTGGGATTATGTACATGATGTGGACGACCGCATTATGTACTATCAGCCCACTTCGAGTCCGAACGAATACAAACGAGTCGCTCCTGTGTTTGAGAGCATAAAGAGGGTTTATAGCCGTACAAGTTGGATTAGTTATGAAATAAACGAAGTGGCCATTTCCGTTGAGAATGAACAACGTAAGTATGAAAGACCATTGGATGACGGCGATCTTACTTATCAGCAATACATATCAAATGGTACCAAGGCATACTCTACCAGCCAGGCGATATCAAAAAAGAAAGATTTGCTGAGGCAGTGGTATGCCAATCATCGCGGCACTTATATCAGTGAGAATGGGCGATATGAACATGCACTGAATGACTATTGGTCGTTCTACGTGCCAGTATATCAATTCCCAGTACTGTGGAGCATTTGTGCCCTGGAGGACATAAGTGGAGCCTACAAGAAGATGTCCAATAATAATGACCGTGCCAAAATAGAAGGTCCTGTGTGGAGCAAATTGACTGGTATGACATGGTATAAGGGCTATAAACACAAATATACCACGCGTACAGGGACCGGACGCAATAGACATTCAGTTACTCATACTTACTGGGACTATTATGAAGTACCAGCTGAGACACAACAGACATTCAATAGCTCAGAGGCAAAGAAACTCTTTAAAAATGCCAAACTTACAGTATATCGTGTGAATAGTTATGATATAAACAGCGGGCATTACTGGGTGGCTAACAACCTGCTAAATGGTCAAGGTTCCTTCAATATGAATACATCGAATCCTCTCACTGATCAAGCATATGCCGGTGTGGTAAGTTCTAATCCTGGTAACACATCGGGCACTTCCTATGGAACTACGCAAGGGGGCGGCATAGTCGGTATTGACATGAATGTATCTACTACTTCGCTTAGCAGTGCAGAAATGGACAAGTATCTGAAACTGATTGTGGCGATGCATGACACATGTGAACTTCTCAACAAGTGGCAGTCGCCATATTGGCCATATTACCAGAAGTGGGCAGAGAAACACTCAAAGGCTGCCCTGAATGCTGAGAAGGAGGCTATTGATGGTGTGACCTTCTACGCGGATGCGACTGGTAGTGAAAAATATAGTTCATACTACTTGAGCAGTAAGACCAGAACGTCAAACTATGTCAAGGATTCCCGTGTATGGCGTGACTCGATAGACAAGTGCATTCTGTGGCTTTCTACCAATGGAGGATTTACGTCAGGAAAGGTGAAATATCGTTCTATGAAGGCTGTGGTGAAGAACCTCAACTATTACATGGACAAATATATTACTCCGCAGAGTGACCCGAATAATACGCAGTATCAGCGCTATCGCAGTATGCAGGACGAAGTGAATTCGTGGGAGAGTAAACTGAGCGAGTGGCACGATTCTGTATATCATTCACGTTATCGCGCCAACGGCTATGTCAAGGTTCATATCGAAAAGGCAAACTGGGCCGAGAAGGAGCTGAAGAAGATGACGCCCGAGAATGCACAGAAGGCAAAGACTGCATCCTTCAACGCTGCAAGATGCAAGAGTGTTTCTGAGGGATACATATCAACCGAGATGAGCAAGGCTGTTACGGCAGCTAACGAGGCTTTGTCTGATGCGAAGAAAAAGACTAATTCTGGTGCCACCGAAATCATAGGGAGAGACAAAGTAACTGTGCACAATCCGAAGGTGACCGACCTGTATTTGGTTACTCCCGAGGGGGTTGATCCGAAGTTGATTAATCCGAAGCTAAAGGAAACAATCACTAAACCGACTGTGACCAATCCAAAGGCGACTGTCGGGAAAACGACGACCACAACGCTGAATGTTGGGAAAGAGGTGACTAATCCTAAGGTCGCCAATCCAAAGACGAACTCTAAGGTCACCAATCCAAAGACGAACTCTAAGGTCTCCAATCCAAAGACGAACTCTAAGGTCACCAATCCAAAGACGAACGTTAAAGTCACCAATCCAAAGGGCTCCACTAAGAATGTCAGAAAGCCTGAAGCCTTCATAGATGATTCATCCGATGAAGTGTATTTTACAATTCCTGTTTTAGCAGTGATACCTCCTGAAAATGACCGTGTAGCAAAACGTGTATTAAAAAGGGTTAAGAAAGCAGATCAGGCAACAAAGCAGTTGTCAGCAAATACGGTGAAAAAGATTATTGAGCAGAAACAGAAACAAATTGATAATCTCAAGACACTCATCAGCGACCTGCAAACCGTCATTGCCGACTATGACATTATAGATGTGAGTCTGGTCACGCTGCAGAAACTGTCAGCGCGCCTGGTTGGCTTTGAGGAGGAAATTGCCGGAGATGGAGGATACCAGCAAGTTATTCGCGAGACCTTCAACGACCAATGCGCTTATTACAAGAATTGCATAAAATATTATGATGAGGTACGGAAGGTACACAATAAACTCAGTGAGGATTCAACGAGAATCGTAAACGCAAAGGCTAAACTGCCTTCGTTGGAGAAAATCATGCAAAACATCGAGGACGCCAAGCGTCAGCTGGATCAGGCTGAAGGACGTGATACGCTGACTGCTGACCGTCTGATGGGGCGTGTTGATTCGCTGCTTGCCGTGGTGCAGAACAGACTCAGCAAGTTTGACACCGAAGATATGCGTCGCAGCGGCTATGATAAGCTGCAAGGCATCTACTCGAAAATTGTTCAGGCCAAGAAGGATTATATGAAAGGTGACCTGAACAAGATTCCCATCTGTATCAACGGGCGCGAGGAGTACCAGGATGCACTGGCCAGATACCGCGAGTACTATGCAGAACTTGACCATATACCTTCGTTCATTCAGACGGCTGCTGAACCCGTATGGGAAGACTTCCATTCTGCAGGGTTCGATGACAGTCATGAGACTGTGCAGAAAGCACGAAAGCTATGGACCGATGAGAACAGATACGACGAGGCCGTCAATAGTCTTAATCAGGTAAAGGCATGGTTCAATGAGATGGAAGCTCATTTTGCCAAAGGCGAGGACAACGTCGACGGTATCTACTGGCAGGCCAAGGAAGACCTTGAGAACCCGAGTGTGGAACTGAAGACCAAAGCGGTACGCTTCGCAATAGATAAGTTGTCTGCCCTAAAGTATCGGGCTCAGCTATTCGATAGCATGAGGCAGACGCTCAACTCTGAGACGAGTAATAGCATCAGGTCGTTTGAGACACGTAAGAAGGATGCCCTTCAGGAGTGGAGCAACTATGAGGCACTGATGCCCAACATACAGACGCCATCATACGAGTATGCAGCGGCATTGAAACGTTGTAGCGACGCATGTGTCAATGCCGAGAATGTGGCCGGCGAACTGCAACGTTTCTACGAGTTCCATGGGTGGCCCCAACGCGTTCAGGAGGCATCCAATCTCATCAGCGAAGCACAGAGCTATATGGATATGATTTCTGGTGATAACTCGTCTGTGCCAAGCTATCAGGCTTTGTATAATTCAGCCAAGGCAATGGCAGAAGAGATTAAGAAACCCTGTCAGCAGACGATTGACGCGGCTGAGGCACTGATACAGACCTATCAGCAGACACTGCCAGACCGCTATGCTAAGGAAGTTGGGCCGCTGAAGGCGAAGGTTGAAGAGGCTCAGGCTTATTTGGATAAGAACGGGAAACCGCAGCTCAATCCGGAGATAACGATTCCGGGATACCTGACCAGTCTGTCCCAGCAGCAGGCGAAAGCTGCGGCGGATGCTGTCAAGGTGAACAAGCTATACAGAACGAATACCACGGACTTTGAGTCCTTCATGACGGCTCGCAATCGGATGAATACCTACTGGAATAATTATATGCAGCTGCGAAAGCAGGGTGCATCGGTATCCTCCCAGAGAACTGCGCTGAATAATTGTACGGCCCAGGCTCAAATCATGATTGACCTGGCTCCGAAGATTACAGGGGCATACACAGAGGTGGCAGACATAACCGAAGCGGAGATTTCATCATTGACATATGCAAACGCAGAACTGAGCTACATACGGGAAAATGCACAGGTGAACCCGCAGGCCTACACGAAAGCCACCCGGCTGGTTGACCAGATTAGGACTTCAGTTCAGAGCCTGTCGACCAAGAAACCGACTATGCAGACAAGGGCTCAAAACGTTCGCAAGTATGTTCCTGAAGCTAACCAGATGAAAACGCAGGCTGCGAAGGAAAATCGTTCGCTGGGCTCAAAAGTGATTAGAAGATAAGTCTCTTATGCAATATATGAAGATATGAAACGAATGAATAAGGCGATTGCCTCCATCTTTACTATAAGCCTCTTGCTGCTGTTCGTACCTTCCCGAGGTATGAGCTTCGGCGGGCACTTCAGCACGCAAGGCCCCGATGACAAGCAGAAGGCGCTCCCTGCTGACTCAGACTCCTTGCCCCGTCAGTATGGGCTCGTCCAGGCTGGTATTCATCTGCTGGCCCGTTCTTATGGCGATAGCATAGTGTTGCGGTGGGGTGCTGAGGATTACGTGACGCAGCGGACATTGGATGAAGTGGGTGTAATGGTCGTGCGATATGATTACAATCCCGAGGGCGATGACCCCTTCTGCGATACGCTGGTTACCAATCTGCGTCCGTGGACTCAGCAGCAGTTTGACGAGGCTTATGCCGAGAGTGACAGCATAGCCCTTATGGCAAAGGGTATCATGTTCAGCAAGAGTGGACTTCGTCCCGACCAGACAAAGGCCTCGCCGGGTAGTCTTGCCTCGCTCTATGAAATCTATCAGGATCAGATGATGAATCAGGCCTTCCGTCTCCTGGTGGCCGAGTGGCGTCGCGACCTGGCCGATCACATGGCTCTGCGATGGATTGACAAGAATGTCAGACCGGGGCATACGTATGAATACATCGTACGCCCGGTGGAATATGATACCACGATGCAGCTCATCATCGCCCCCGCCATTCTCAAGGTCGAGAACAAACGCTATCTGCGTCCCGACTTCAATATCGAGATGGGCGACACAATCGTGGGGCATTGCCGGTTGCGTCTGTGGTGGCAGGACAGCGGTATCTCAAGCTTTGAGATAGATCGCCGCCTCAAGGGCGAAACGGAATGGCACCGCCTCACCACAAAGCCTTATTGGAACATGCAACCCGTCGTTGATGGCGAGGAACTGCCCGATTCGCTGGACTGCTTCTATGGCGACGTCGTGCCGGCACCAGGTGACTACGAGTATCGCATCCTGGGTCACGATCCCTTTGGCGACCTGACAAAGCCGTCACCCACACTGAGCGTCCACGTACCCGATATGGAGGCGCCCCGCGCGCCTAACCTGGTGCTGGTGGAGATAGACCGTCAGGACAGTACCGACCTGGCGAAGAAGGTAATGGCGACCTTCCACTTCGAGAAGGATACCCTCGAGGAAGATTTTACCGGTTTCAAGTTGCTTTACTATAGCCAGCGCCATACGGGAGAAGAGTGGAAGGAACTCACTCACGGCCTGTTGCCGCCGGGCGACTCGCTCTATACTTGTGATATGACGGGATATAGCACGGGCATCGTTATGGTGGCTGCCTACGACACAGCCCAGAACGTAGCCTACTCACTGCCCCGAATGGTACAGATTAAGGATGTGAAGGCACCCGCTCCCATGAAGAACTTCAAGGCTGAGGCCAGCATTGAGGACGGTACCATCACCCTGACCTGGGAGCCCGATTCGCTGGATGACGATATCGAGTATTACGAGGTTCTCTTCGCCAATGACACCACCCATTCCTTTGTCCAGCTCAACCAGGGTAAGCTGTTGGAGACCCGCTACGTGGATACAGTGGCTATGGATGTCAACCAGAAGTACATCTACTACAAGGTGCGGGCCGTGGACTACTCCACCAACCAGAGCGAGGATACACCGCCGTTGCAGGTGATTCGTCCCACCAGACTCATCCCCGAGGCACCCCATCTGCTGGAGTCGAGTACCGACTCGCTGGGCATCCACATGAAGTGGGCGTGCAGCAACGAGCAGATCATGGACCGCCACATCCTCATGCGCCGCCTCAAGGGCGAGGAGCAGTGGGATACGCTGGGCGTCTATTCGGCCGATTCATTGCTGGCCTGGGAGAACGTGCTGGACTACACCGACCGCCCCGCCTATAACCGCCAACGTGACTATGAATATTGTATGGAATCGTTCTCCTGCTTCGATGTGTCAAGCGGACATAGCCTGGTACTCTCCATCTCCTACGCAGGACCTCGTGTCCTGCCGATTCCAATCCAGTTGCGTGGAGAGTATTTGGCTAAGGAGAATGAAACGGTGCTTACATGGGACATCAACGGTGGTAAGGCTGTGGAGGGTGACTGCTACATCTGTATCTACCGTAAGGGACCGCGCGACGAGAACTACACGTTCCATATCTCTGTGCCGGCTGACCAGAAGGAACGCCGCTCCTCGATGTTGGCACCCAGTCAAACCGAGTCCTACTACGTGAAACTGAAATTCGATGACGGGCGCGAGAGCCGCATCTCCAACGAAGTGAGTGTGACCAGGCCGGCGAAATGATTTGCATGGCATAATTCATAATTAAGGAATATACAAGTTAATGATGAAACATAAACTATCCAGACTGATATGCTTCTGCCTCGTAGTCATGCTGACAGGTTGCGGACTCATCGACATGGAGTTCGACAAGGATACACAACAGGTCATTAGTATACGTTTCAACTACGACACAGTTTACGTCATGAATGGCGATACGTTCTTGTTGGCTCCCTACATCTACCCCGATACGGTGAGCAACGACATCCTGTATATGTTCAGCGGAAACGAACAGGTGGTGGGCATTCAGAACGATACCATCTTTGCTGCAGGCGAGGGGGAAACGGAGATTGTAGCCATCTCAGTCAACCATGCCGCCTCGGACACGTGTCACGTTATTGTCATGCCGCGCTGGACGGAACCGAGCGGATATGACTATATCAACGACATGGTAGTCTATACTCACATCCTGGTGACGGGCTATGAGCCAGGTAGCCGTATGATCTTCGGTGCATTCTGCAACGACGAGGTGCGCGGATTGGCTGTGCCGTTGAGAGACGACCGCTCGCTCTATCGTTTCCGTGTCTGGAGCGATGAGTTCTATGTCTCGGAAGGGGATCCGGGCAACGAGAAGATTACCTTCCGGTCCTATAATCCCCGTACCCTGCAGATGCAGAAGTCTTCCAATTTGCTCACTATCCCCTTTGACGGACAGACGCATGGCTCGCCCAGCAAACCGTTGGAACTGAGATTTAATTAGACAATATACAACAGATATGATTAGGCGCTTCTTTAATATTATATTTGTGGCACTTGCCCTTTTCTTCCTGGATGGCTGTACCTTGATGATGGAAGACCTGACCCAGGAAGAGGAACGTGTGGACTTGGAGGAAGTAGGTTTTGAGGAACCTTATACAGAGGAGACGGAATATGGTAACATCACCTTCCAGTATGGCGACAGCACTAGGGTTATGCGCAAGAGGGCCATGGATTATTTGGTGGCCGTAGAGGGAGACAGTGTGCTCTACTTCAGCGATAATATACCCAAGGACTTGCTCGTTCCAGTGGGACAGTACGTTTCAATGGGCTGTAACGAACTGTTGCGGCACGGTCTTTGCTCGAAGGTGATTGAACTGACGCAGGCGAATGGGATGTATCGTATGGTGACAACGAGAGTCTCGCAGGCGAAGGTTTACAAGCAGTTTGATGTTGATATTAACATCAACTATGACCAGCAGATGTCTTTCGACCCCGAGGAATACCTCGAGGAACAGGATGCTACTCTGATGGAAAACGATACGGTCACGGTATTCACCGACTGGGCTTTCTTCGGAAAAGAAGTGGTGGACCGCAAGGAGACGCAGATACGGAAGCGGATTCAGGCAAAAAGGGCTTTGACGCGTGCAGACGATGATGATGACGACGAGCAGGGCGAGACAGGTAATTCCTCGTATTCACCCAAGGATGAAGATACCGATGTGCTAAAATCGAAGGAAAGATCCGTACGCCTTTTCACACTTAACGCGAAAAAGCTTGGAAAATTTCCTTATCCCTTCCCTAATTTGATTGATAAAGGGCTTCAGATTTCTTTCGTATGCCATTATCATGAACAGACCACTTTACGCCATATCCAGAAGATTTCCGACGGGCAGGATTACGTAAAAGATATTTATGACGAAACCGCCACGTTAAAGACTAAAGCCAAAATAGGATGGTCAAAGAAAATGGCTGATCCTTCGGAAAAGCTGCAAAAAGTCTGGAACAAGGCCTTTGATGGATTTAATAAAAGTGACTTCGCTAAGAAGCATGATATCAGTTCGAAAAACTTCATGATTCATATCCCCATCCCAGTAACCGCTGGTGCTGTGGAAATCTTTCTCCGTATTGCTCCTAAAGTCAATGTGGAGTTCGGCCTTATGGGGGAATTTGAGGAAACTGATGTCCTGGGGGGAATACATAAAGAGGTAGAGTACATAAACGGGAAGCAGGGTACGAATTCTTTTGTCTATGACCCAAAGAAGTTCTCTACACATATAGATAAGTTTGACCTCTATGGCTTCCTGAAATTCAATGCGGGAATAGAAATCTTAGCCGGTGCAGCCGTAGCAAAGGGAGCCTTCGGACTTGGTGCCGGTATTGAACTGGGATTCAACGCCACCTTCCAAGCCACCGCATTAACCATAGGTACGGGGGGGAATCCCAAGGGGACTTATCTTTCAGAAGAAATATACCTGAAACCTAAGATTAAGGCATTCGCACAATCCCCAGCGGGGAAGGAATGGGGTTCTATTGAATGGAAATTCCCATTCTGCAAGGAGAAATATACTCCCTGGGGTCCACATACACAGTATTTTTATCCCAGTATAGGCAAGGCAGATGGCGAGTTTAAGATTAAATCTGATAATGGGCGCACCGTAGCAGACATATCGGCCAATTTCAAATTCTCTGACTTGAACCTCTATGGCTTGCTTGGCGATATTTATGACCCAGGTGCAACTGTCCAGCGAGTGACAAATAACGGCAGTAAGGAAACGGTAAAGGACATATATACTGAGATATTCGATAAAAAAATAAGTACAGACGTAACCTATAGCCTCTCTTATACAGACGACGATTATGTCACTGGTTGTTACTACAAAGTGATGCCTGTCCTGTGCGACAAACTAGTGGGAGAATCCAATCATATTGATTACTCAGAGAATAGAATTACATGTACGCAAACGTCTCAATCCACGCTCACATATCTTGACCTTTTCCAGCAAGGATACGCCATCAAGGAGGACAATGGTGAAGATTTTGAGGACTGGTCGTTTGTCGTTCAGTCCCATATATCCAATCTTTCCAAGATGAGCGAGTGGAAGGAATGGGGCGTGAAACTCAGTCTGGATGAATGGAATGAGAAGAAAGCGAAATGGGAACCCTCGTTGGATGAAAACAACAAGGACTTCAAAAACAAGAAATTCCCCATCAAGAAGAATATCACCAAGAATACCGTGTCCGTCAAGTTCTCAATCTATGGTTATTCGGGTACTCAATATAGGGTGACAGCCCATCTCTATTATATTGACAAGGGCGGTCATGAAACCACATTTACCCATCCCAACCGCTTCACCGATGAGGAAGAAGATGACTTCTTCGGCGATCCTCTGGCCAAAGGCATGCTGATCCTGACGCCCGATATGGACCAATGGGGCAATGGCGCCATAGGCAGTAAGGACCAGGTGATAAATATGGGAGATATATAACATAGACAGCAACGATGATGAAATACGTGTTCTTCTGTACCATCGTCGTTTGCTGTGCCCTCTCGGCCGCAGCGCAGCCGCGCCTTACCTTCCGCAGCCTTATGGCCGATGCAGGACGACTGAGCGTGGGGAAGTCAGAGAGTCGTACGGTGCAGTTCGTCTGTCGCAATGTGGGCGACCAGCCGCTCCTCTTCGACCATGCCGAGACCAGTTGCCCCTGCGCCGATGTCAAGCTTCCGGACAAACCGCTGAAGCCCGGCAAGGAGGCTAAGATTAAAGTCACCTTCCGCGCCCGCGACCTGGACGACCGCGGCATGGTCACCAACCTCATCACCGTCTTCTACAGTGGACCCGGCAGGTACACCCGCCTTCGCGTAAGGGCCGAACTGGTGGAGTAGGGGAGTGCCCTGTCCGATCCGCCAAATCGTCGGGATCGTTCAATCCGTGGTGAAGCCTACCCCCGCGCTGCAAGGGACTTGCAAGCCTGCTCGTTTAGCGATTGTTTTATGTATTCCGAGAGAACTTTATGCCCATTCACCTGCCACTTTTCATGCAGAAAAGCGTAAATCATGAAAAAATAATGGGTACTGATGCAGTCTTTTTCTTTGTCGTAGGACTTAATAGGCAGAGACGTTATGCTGACGATGGAGATTTCACGGCTGATAGAGCGATGTAGGCAAGGGGATGCAGAAGCCCTTGGTGAACTGTATAAGGTATACGCTAAGCAGATGAGAAGCGTCTGCCGGCGTTATATCAGCGACGAGCAGACTGTGGAGGATGTGCTTCACGATGCATTTGTCATCATCTTCACTTCGTTTGACAGGCTTCGCGATGTGCAGCGGGCAGAGGCTTGGATGACGGCCATCACAAGGAATGTGGCATCGAAATGCAAGAACCATCTGGAGGCATTGCCTACTGTTTCGCTTGAAGATGCAAACGGGACAGAGCTGATTGCCGCCGAAACCGAGGAAAGTGATGTGAGAGGGGTGCCGCTGAGCGAGGTGGTGAGAATGATAGGCCGACTGCCGGAGGGATATGGAAAAGTGTTCCGCTTGTCGGTGTTCGAGGGTCTGTCGCACAAGGAAATTGCGGCTATGCTGGGCATCGAGCCTCATTCGTCATCGTCTCAGCTGGCGCGGGCCAAGAAGATGCTGCGCAAGATGATGCAGCAATACTGGGTTGCCGGGCTCCTGCTGCTGCTCGTACCCCTCACGTTTCTGTTGTTCCGGAAAGAAGATGCGGCTGTCACCAGGGGTGACAGACCAGTAGTGGAAAATCAAGGAATTGCGGAAGGAGAAGAAAATGGGAAGCCCCAGCCGCTGCCTGTCGAGCCCCACAAGGAAGGCACTCCAGAGCCTGCAATCGCCGGTTTGCCCAAGCATCGTGTCCTTGCCGGCTCAGTCGATACCCTGCGGTCCGTCATTGCCCAAGTCTCAGATTCTGTAGCGTCTGATACCTTGTCGAACCTGGTTGTCAGCGAGCCGATAATCCCTGATTCCTCAAAGGCAGATACGTCAACGCTTATACGCAGCGGCGAACAGCTGCAATACGATATGGCCGGGCTGTTGCCTGACAGTCCTGATGCCGGCACCAAGAACGGGGGGAAGTGGTTCTTCGAACTGGCCTACGCAGGACAGCTTGACGAGCAGAACCGTTATAACCAGCCGTTCAGCTATAAGCCTGCTCCATCGGATGCACAGTCTCTGCCTTCAGGACAAGAACCGACTATTCCGAGCAGCATAGACAACTGGACAGACTATGCTGTCTACCTGGCCAATAATCAGGATGCCGCAAGCGAAAAGACCCGCAGCGTCATCATGCGCATCGCCCTGAACAACGCCAGCCGCCCGGGCGAGGACAAGATTCTGCGCACAAGCCATCATCGAATGCCCGCCACGTGGTCGTTGGCTATGAAGTACAGGCTGACAGACCGTTTCGGGCTTGAGTCAGGCTTCAGCTACAGCCGGCTGGTTTCCGACTTCGAGATGGGATCAGACGGCAATGTCATCCGCGAGCATCAGACCGTCAACTACCTTGGCATCCCCGTCAAGGGCATATATAATATGTATGGCACGAAGCGATGGAACCTCTATGGCAGCCTCGGCCTGACCACCGAGATACCTGTCCGTTCAACGCTCCACTCCGACTACTTTGTCAACGGCAGTTACGAGGTCGGCGACAGGACTTCCATCCGTGCTCCTTGGCAGTTCTCACCCGCCTTGGGCCTTGGCTTGCAGATCCATCTGACGCCTGCTGTCGGATTCTTTGTGGAGCCAAGCCTGCAGTACTATATCCCGATGAAGGGCAATATCGAGACCTACCGCACGGAGCATCCGTTTACCTTCTCTTTGCCGCTGGGCATCAGATTTACGTGGTAGCGGTGCAGCCTTTTTGTCATTCGGCGGACTATATAGACAGAGCGTCATTCATTTTTAAACGTATTAAAAGTTATGAAACACTTCATTTCCCTTGCCTGGATGATGGCGATAGCCATAGCCGGCACATCGATGACAGCCTGCAACGGTAACGAACCCGAGAATCCCTTTGTCACTTGCCCTGAGGGCAGAATGCCACTTGTAGCCTATGGCTTGTGCCCTGCAGAGACGAGGGGTACGACCGGCAACGAGCCTGGAGCATTGTTCTCCGGCGATGATATCGAATGGTTCAACGTCACCACCCGCGAGTTGCGCTTCCGCGACACGATGGAGCCGCTCCGGGCACAAATACCGCTCCTGAGTGGAATCGATTTCTATCTGGGCGACGAGTATCTCTTTACGGGTGGTGCCACCCTTGTAGGCCTCGTCTGTAGCCAGGTCTTCGACGACCTCGTCCTCTGTTGTGGGAAGATAGATGGCGATACCGTCGATGATGAACACTACTACCTCTACGATTGCTATCCCTGGATACCTCAGTTTATCAATGACGAGCGGGTTCAGGCCAACCGCCAGCGCCGTTCGGCACAATGGGAAGCCTTCCTGAAATATCTTGATGCCGAGGGCAAGCTGAAGAAATAATTCTTCTCTCGCGCGCAGTCATTGGTTGCAGTTTCGGACTTTATAAGTAGAGAACAAAACTGCAACCATTTTTATGTATTCAATTTATGACTATGCCTACAACGGGCTGCTCTGCCTGAACAACATCCTGCGGCCGCAACATAAACGGCTGTCGCAGCTGATGATCTACTCAACTACCGCCTGCCAGTCGCGCTGCAAGCATTGTAATATCTGGCAGAAACCAGTGGAACACCTGTCGCTCGATGACATCAGGCGCATCATGAAGAGCCGGTGCGTCACCAGAGGGACAACTGTAGGACTGGAGGGTGGCGAGTTCATTCTCCATCCGCAGGCATCGGAGATTATGGCTTGGTTCCGCGAGCATCACCCCAACTACACACTGCTGTCGAATTGTCTTGCGCCCCGTCGGGTTATAGATGCGGTTCGCCGCTATCAGCCCCGGCACCTGTACGTCTCTCTCGACGGAGGGCGCGAGACTTACCAACGGATGCGTGGACGCGACGGTTACGACCGGGTGATTCAGGTTGTGGAGACGCTGAAGGACGAGGTGCCGTTGTCGCTGATGTTCTGCCTCTCGCCCTGGAACTCGTTCGCTGATATGGGCTTCGTCATAGACGTGGCTAAGCACTATCAGGTGGATGTCCGCATCGGCATCTACGGCACAATGGCCTTCTTTGATACGACAAGCGAGTTGTTGGCTGCATCAGATTTCACCGGGCAGATTCCACAAAGCATCCATGATACACAGGAGAACTACGATTTCGTAGTCCTCTACGACCAGTGGCGTAACGGCCATCTGCGGCTGCGCTGTCAGAGCATCATGAGCAGTCTCGTCGTCCACAGCAATGGCGATGTGCCCCTTTGCCAGAATCTTGATGTGCTGTTGGGAAATATCCATGAGCAGTCACTCGATGAGATCTTCAATAGTACGCAGTCATGCCAGACACAGTGCCGTTATTCCAGGAACTGCAACGGCTGCTGGATTAACTTCCACCGCAAGTACGACATCATCCTCCTTCGCAACATGGAGCGACTTCTGTCCAAACGGCTCATAGAGAAGTTCTACGGCCCATACCAGTGGACGGATAATCCATGCACAACTTACCGCCACGCCCTCAAAGACCTATGATACAGCAATTGACAGAGCGGTACAAACGCCACCGCACAGAGCGTTTCCTGGCCCGAAAGTACCAGTGTTCTTATGCCTTCGTGGGCATGGGACAGCACTCGCTCACCAATCTTTACCCGGTGCTCCATTATCTCGGCGTGCCGTTGAAGTACGTCTGTGTTGCGTCGGAAAGGAAGGCGCGGCTGATAGAAGGGAAATTCCCGCAGGTGAAGGCAACGACCTCGCTTGACACGATATTGAACGATGATGCCGTGAAAGGCATATTCGTCTCAGCCTCGCCCTCTGCCCATTTCTCCATCGCCTCCCGAATCCTGAGAAGCGGGAAGTCCTTGTTCATTGAGAAGCCTCCCTGCCAGACGCTTGCAGAGATTGACGTTCTCATTAAGCTTCAACAACTTCACCGCACGCCCGTTGCAATGGTCGGGCTGCAGAACCGGTATGCCCCTGCCGTACAAACGCTTACGGCACGCCTCGCAAGGGAGCGGCTTGTCAATTACGACCTCCATTATCTTACGGGAGCATACCCCGAGGGCGATGCGCTCCTTGATCTGTTCATCCATCCTGTCGACCTTGTGACCCGACTGTTCGGGAAACCTGAGATTCTCGCTTGCCGGCAAGTTGCCACGGACTCCTGCCTGCTCATGCTGCGCCATCCCCACATCACCGGCACACTCGAACTCTCCACTGCCTACACCTGGACCGCTGCCGAGGAATCCCTCAAGGTCTGCACGTCAAAGGGCATCTACCGCCTCTCGCAGATGGAAGAACTTACCTTTGAACCACGACCATCCACCATCCTCGGCATTCCCATTGAGAAGGTGCGGGCGTGCAGAAAGACCGTCGAACATCTCTGCGGCCGCAACAACTTCATCCCGACGCTCCCCAACAACCAGATTCATTCGCAGGGCTACTTCAACGAACTCTTGGCCTTCGTCACCTTCGTCGAGAGCGGGCATTCAAGTGTTCCTGCAGGCATCTCAACACTTAGGCCGACTTACGAACTCTTGGCGGATATCGCACGCCGTTCCTGTGCGGCGAAACGATAGTTTGAACTGGTGGAGTAGGGGGATTCCTTCGCTGTCGTTGGGGTCCTCGTCTTCGTCTTCGTAGCGTAACGTTGACGTTATCGTTGACGTTTTTACGCGAGGCGGGTCTAGTAAAATTTACACCCGGGTTTAGGTAAAATTTACTGCCGCCTGCTGCAGGAAAGCTTTGTTTGTAACATTAAGTCAAAGAACACATGGTTATATGGTAACCGACCTTTGTAGGATATGTGGGGAAGCTCTGTTGTTGTCCGGACTAAGTCGAGCCGCCGTCCACGTTTTTCTGGTGCAAAGGTACGGCGGCGGCATTGCGGTTCTCGAATACTTCGCATAAAATTTTTCATCTTTTTTTTCCCGGGGGGGGGCGGTCATGAGTGTCATGTGTCATGAGTGTCATTAAGCAAAATCGAATGCGAAAGGCCGCATAATATATATAAATAGATTTATCTATTTATCTATATTATGAGCCGGAAATCCCCTTCCCAATCCAAAATCCTTAATGACACTCATGACCGATGACCTTAATGACACACTTGACCACAAAGGGGAGGAGACGCGTACCTGTGTCGTGCATGTAAATCTGCTGGAAATCAATATGATAGAGTTGCCGGATGTGCTCTTTCTTCTCTGCACTCCGAAAGGATTAATGCAACAGGAACAAGTGCTTCGGGGTGTAATTTTCAGCAAAAACGGTCTTATTTGGGGTGCATTCACCCCCTGTTTTTCATGCCTTCCTGACGCATTTTCTCGCATATATGGCCACAAAAACGGGGTTGAGGGAGCATTCTGGAATGGTTAACGGGCCGAATTTTGGGCCGGTTGAATGAGAAAAAACACAGTTTCGCGATCATTGGCTACTCGGGTCAAACGACCTCGGCTCGCCCTTCTTGTCCTGATTTTCAACGAGCGCAAAATTGCGCCCGTTAACTTTCACCCATGCCGTTTCGGATGGCCTGAAGGACCGGAAAGCCTCACAATGACGTGCTGAAAGCCTCCGAAACATGGCGTCTGCATGAGAAAAAGTATGTGGGCGCAATTTTGCGCTGACATCTGTCACGACTCGGCTGCATCACGCTGTTTGACCGCATTTAGCGCTCGGAAAGGCCCGAAACGGCACGGTCTGCTTGACATATATCAAGAAAAAAAGATGGAGCATAAATTTCTTGTTTTTGTTTTTGTGAGTAACTGCAGAATGCCATACCTTTGCAGCAGAAAAGAAAGTAATAGGTTTAGTTTTTAGGTAAAAGATTGTTAAAGGAGAAACAGAGATATTTCGTTTAGTAGTAGTTTTTAGGTAAAAGATTAAATTGAGAGATTAGAGATTAGTCTGGCGGACATTTTTTCGGGAGAAAAGGTGTCCGTTTCTTTTATTTCCTCTCCTTCCAGTAGCTGGGCATGAAGAAGAACAGTACGGAGTAGATCTCCAGACGGCCTACGAGCATATAGAAACTCATCATCCACTTTCCGAAGGCAGGCACGCGGCTGAAGTTTCCCGCCGGTCCGGTGCTGCCGGTTCCCGGTCCCACATTGCTGAGCATGCTGATGCTGCTTCCCAGCCCCGTGTCGGCATCGATCCCGATGAAGGTGAAGGTGGTCATGCCTATTACGACCAGGAGGACATAGACGAAGATGAAGGCCAGGGCGCGACGCGTCCTGTCCTCGGGTACCACCTTGCCGCTCACCTTCACCGACATGACGGCACGGGGGTGGAGCTGCAGGATGAACTCGTTGAACACGCTCTTGGCGCAGATGATGATGCGGATGACCTTTATGCCTCCCGCCGTACTGCCGGCGCATGCGCCGATGGCCATTATCACCACCGTAGGCATCCAATAGGGCGCGCCCCAGGCCACGTAGTCGAACTTCTGTGCCGAGAATCCCGTACTTGTTATGGTCGTGGAAACGTGGAAGAAGGCCGAGCGCAGACGTTCCTCGAAGCCTTGCGGCAAGGCCGCGACATCGCGGACGTGCACCAGCGGGGCCATATAGAAGAGGAACACGAAGAAGGCCACCATGAAGGCGACGATGCACAGGAAGACCCGCAGTTCCTCGTTCTTCAGGAGGACCTGGGGGCGACGGATGCTCATGTAGTAATAGAGGCTGAAGTTGACGCTGCTCAGCAGCATGAAGACGGGGCATACATATTCCAAGTATGTGGAATGGTAGTAGGCGATGCTGGCGGTGTGGGTGCTGAACCCGCCCGTGGCGATGGTCGTCATGGAATGGCAGACGGCATCGAAGAGGTTCATCGGCCCGGCCCAGTAGCATAGCACGCAGACGCCCGTGAGCAGGAGGTAGATGAGCAGCAGCCGCCGCGCCGTGCTGCCTATCCTGGGCGTCAGCTTGTCCAGTCCGAGCCCCGTCACCTCGGCCGAGAACACGTTGCTGTTCTTCATCTCGTAAACGGGAATGAGGGCAAAGGAGAAGACGACGATTCCGAGACCGCCCATCCACTGGGTGATGCTGCGCCAGAACTTCAGGGCGTGGGTCATGGAGTCGATGTCGTTTATGCATGTGGCTCCGGTCGTCGTAAACCCGCTCATCGTCTCGAAGAATGCACTGGCCATATCCATATCCCTCAGCATCATGAAGGGTATCATCCCCAGTGCAGAGAATACGACCCACGAAAGCGCCACGACAAGGAAGCTGTCGGAGCGCGTCATGTGGGTATCCCCGCGGGTCTCGCCCACCCATTTGCACAGGGCACCCACGCCGAAGCAGATGAGGGCGGTGATGAGGAAGGCCTTGTAGTCGCCCTCGCCGTAATGAAAGGAGATCATCAGGGCGAGCAGCAGGAAGAAGCCTTCCATCATGAGCAGTATGCCAAAGATGCTTTTCTTCATGACTTGGCGTCTAGTGCATGCTTCGGGTAGTCGATTGTATAGTGCAGTCCGCGGCTCTCCTTGCGCTCGATGGCCTGGCGCGTAATGAGGTAGCCCACGTTAATCATATTCCTGAGTTCGCAGATGTCCATCGTCGGCTTCACGCGCTTGAAGAGGTGTTCCGTCTCCTCGTAAAGCAGGTCGAGGCGCTCCCAGGCACGGTGCAGGCGGAGGTCGCTGCGCACGATGCCCACATAGGTGCTCATGATCTGGTTCACCTCCTTCACGTCCTGCGCTATCAGCACCTTCTCCTCGTTCGTCATGGTCCCCTCGTCGTTCCATTCAGGCACCTTGTCGTTGAAATCGTACTGATCGACGACCTCCAGCGAATGGCGGGCTGCCGCATCGGCATAGACGACGGCCTCGATGAGCGAATTGCTGGCCAGGCGGTTGCCTCCGTGCAGGCCTGTACAGCTGCACTCGCCCACGGCATACAGGCGGCGGATGCTGCTCTGGCCGTCCAGGTCCACCTTGATGCCGCCGCACATATAATGGGCGCTTGGCGCTACGGGGATGTACTGCTTCGTGATGTCAATGCCTATGGAGAGGCACTTGGCATAGATGTTGGGGAAATGATGCTTCGTCTCCTCGGGGTCCTTGTGGGTGACGTCCAGGCAGACATGATCCAGGCCGTGGATCTTCATCTCGCGGTCTATCGCACGGGCCACGATGTCGCGGGGCGCCAGCGAAAGACGCTCGTCGTACTTCTGCATGAACTCTTCTCCGTTCGGCAGTCTCAGGATGCCGCCATAGCCGCGCATGGCCTCGGTGATGAGGTATGCCGGATGGGTCTCCTTCGGGTTGAAGAGGACGGTGGGATGGAACTGCACGAATTCCATGTCCTTGACCTTTCCCTTGGCGCGATAGACCATGGCGATGCCGTCGCCCGTGGCAATGTTGGGGTTTGACGTTGTCGCATAGATGGCGCCGGTGCCGCCGGTAGCCATCAGTGTGACCTTGCTCAGATAGGTATCCACCTTCCCCGTTTCGGGGTTCAGGATATACGCGCCATAGCACTCGATATCCGGGGTGCGACGCGTGACGCGAATGCCCAGATGATGCTGGGTGATGATCTCCACCGCGAAATGCCGCTCGAGTATCTCGATGTTGGGGTTGTGCCTGACGGCTTCCATCAGCCCGCGCTGGATCTCCGCTCCGGTATCGTCTGCATGATGCAGGATGCGGAACTCGGAATGGCCTCCCTCGCGATGCAGGTCGAACTCGCCATCCTCCTTCTTGTCGAAATTCACGCCCCACTTCACCAGGTCGCGTATGCCGGCAGGAGCATTCCTGACAACTTGTTCCACCGCTGCAGGATCGCTGATGTAATCGCCTGCAATCATGGTATCCTCAATGTGCTTCTCGAAGTTGTCCACCAGCAAATTGGTCACCGATGCGATACCACCCTGCGCCTTGGCCGTATTGGCCTCCTCCATCGTGGTCTTACAGATTATACACACTTTGCCCTTACCCGAATTGGCAACCTTCAGGGCATAGCTCATTCCAGCCACGCCACTTCCGATGATGAGAAAATCAACCTTACGTATCATAGAAATCCACTTTTATGGTTCCTGTCAAGCCCTTTTTTATCCTTCGCAAGGGCTTTTAACAGCATTTTTTGTTCTTTTTCGCGGCAAATTTACGGAAAAAGTCGCAAGGTTGTATCCTATTTTGGTTTTTTTCTTTACCTTTGTGCGCATAATAATGCATTTTATGGTGTTTGGAATAAAGAAAATACGTTCTTTTGCACTTCTGGCAGTCATTGTCGGGCTTATTTCGTGCGGTTCGCGGAAGCCTGCATACGTGCGACCTGTCACACAGGCCATGCCGGATGCCGTAGTGGCGCTGACAACAATAGCGCCGCAACAGCCTCAGGCAACCCCCGAGGTGCAAGTGGAGCAGCCTGTCGAGACCGTCGTCGAAAGCGTTTCGTGGCTGGGACAGATGCAGCGGTCGCTGGATTCGCTGTGCCACTCTCCCTTATTCCAGACGAGCCAGCTGGGCCTTTACATCTACGACCTGACGACCGGGGAACCTGTTTATACCCTGAATGCCAACCAACGTATGCGGCCGGCATCCTGCCAGAAATTAGTGACCGGCATTTCAGCCCTCCACTATCTGGGGGGAGACTACCAGTTCACGACGCGGCTCTTCATAACGGGCAGCGTTGCCGGACGCATCCTGAAGGGAGACGTCTATGTGGCAGGCGGGATGGACCCCTTGCTCTCGCCCTCAGACCTGGCAGCCTTTGCAGCAGCCCTGAAGGGTAAGGGCATCGACCAGGTGGCAGGCCGCATCTACGCGGACCTGTCAATGAAAGACGACCTCCCCTATGGATGGGGATGGTGCTGGGATGACAAATTCGGCCCTCTGTCGGCCCTGATGGTGAACGGCCGCGACGAGTTTGCCGAACACTGGATAAAGGCCCTGAGAAATGCCGGCATACGCCTCTCGCACGCTGCAGTAGCGCCAAGAATCCTGCCCCCGGGAGCGCAACAGCTCGCCACAGCCAGCCACTCGATAGACGAGGTGCTGCAGCCCATGATGAAGAAGAGTAACAACATCTATGCAGAATGCCTCTTCTACCAGATAGCAGCAATGGACGGTCAGAAGCAAGCGGGGCGCAAGCAAGTGGCTGAGCACGTACAAAAGCTGCTGGAATCCATCGGACAGGGAAACGCATCATGCCAAGTGGCAGACGGAAGCGGTCTGTCGATGTACAACTACCTGACACCTCAGCTGCTCGTAGCCCTGCTGAACTATGCCTATCAGACACCGTCTGTCTATAATCATCTGACGGCCTCCCTCCCCATCGCCGGAGTGGACGGCACGCTGGAAAAAAGGATGAAAGACAGCCCCGCCCAGGGCAATGTGCGCGCCAAGACGGGAACGTTGGAAGCCATTTCCAGCCTGTCGGGCTACCTAAAGGCGGTTAACGGACACGACTTGAGCTTCTGCATCCTCAACCAAGGTCTTGTTACGACGAGCCAAGGACGGGATTTTCAGGATAAGGTATGCATCTTGCTCTGTGGAGGCCCTCAACAAATAATTCAACAATGAATAAGATAATTTGACAAACAATAAAAAACTTTAAACAATTAGCGTATGAAAAAGTATCTGGCAATTGCCCTGCTGAGCCTCAGCGCATCAGTAATGGCACAAGAAGAAAATGAAGTAAGGGACCCACTGGACTCCAAGACCTGCATGGAATGGCAGGACCAGTTCATCCATGAAGTAGATGGCCTGAAGGCTGAGGTTGCATCCCTAAAGGCACGCCTGAAGACGGAGAAGACCCCGGAGCTGAAGTCTGAACTGAAGGCCAAGCAATCCGACCTCAAGGCAGCTCAGGGCAACCTGAAGATCTGCAAGAAGGCTGTAGCAAGTGAAAAGTCTGCCGAGAAGCAGATTCAGAAGGCCAGTCAGCAGACTGCCAAGCTCCAGCAGAAAAAGGACAAGGCTGAGAAAGCTTCAATAAAGGCACAGCAAAAGGCTGTCAATGCCGACAAGAAGATTGCAGAAGCCGAACAGAAGCTGATCAAGGCCAAGCAAGAAGCCGAAAAGGCATACAGCGCCGTAGAGAAGGCCAAGACGGCTGTTGAAAATGTTCAAACAGACGCCGGTATTGCCGAAGAAGCCATTCGCAAGGCACAGGAACAAAAAACAGCCGCCAAGAAAATGATTCTGAACGGCATCATCGTGCGCAGTGACGGCACCAGCGGTTCAAAGCGCTAACATAATTTCCTCTAACGGGATTCTGACGAAATCCCGCTCCTCGATATGCGGATGCGGCAAGGTGAGCTCCCGGCTCTCCAGGTGTACATCATCATAGAGGAGTAAATCGATATCAATAGGGCGGTCATGATAGATGCCTTTCCGGCTCTTTCGTTTCCGCCCTAATTGTCGCTCTATGCGTTGGGTCTCGTGCAGGCATTCCAAAGGCTGGAGCTCTGTTTCCACCAAGCAGACGGCATTGATAAAACGATGCTCGCTATTGAAACCCCAGGGTTCCGTCTCGATGAATGAAGACGTACGCACCACTTTGCCAACACGCTCGCCAATGAGGTCTATGGCCTGACGGATGTTGGCCTCGCGATTACCCAAATTCGACCCGAGGCCAAGGTAGAGGCGACTCATCAGTCCTGCAAGATCAGCATGGCGTCGCCATAAGTGCCGAAGCGATAGCGCTTTCCAGGGTCGTTCTCATTGAACTTCAACGCCTCCTTATATGCCTTCATAACGAGATCATATCCGCCGAAGGCACAGGATATCATCAGCATAGTACTGTAAGGCAGGTAGAAATTGGCAACCATCGCCGTAGCCAAAGAGAAATCGTATGGAGGGAAGATAAACTTATTCGTCCAACCGTCAAACTCCTTCAGTTTGCCGTCTGCGCTGACCGCCGTTTCCAGGCATCGCTGAACGGTTGTGCCGACTGCAACGATCTGATGTTCCTCGGCCTTCGCCTTGTTTATCAGTTCGCATGCCTCGCGCTCAACATGCATTTCTTCCGAGTCTGTTTTATGCTTTGTCAAATCCTCCACATCTATCTCGCGGAAGTTCCCCAGTCCGCAATGCAGCGTCACATAGGCAAACTCCAGTCCCTTGATCTCCATCATCTTCATTAACTGTGGAGAGAAATGAAGTCCTGCCGTGGGAGCCGTGACAGCTCCTTCCTTACGTGCAAAGATGCACTGGAAGTTCTCCAGGTCCTCGGGCTCGGAGCCCCGGCGTAGGATTTCCTTTGGAATAGGTGCTTCTCCCATCCCGAAGAGTGTGCGCTTGAATTCCTCGTGAGAACCGTCGTAGAGGAATCGCAAGGTGCGTCCGCGGCTCGTCGTATTGTCAATCACCTCGGCCACCAAGGACTCGTCCTCGCCAAAGTATAGCTTATTGCCAATTCTTATTTTACGGGCCGGGTCCACCAAGACATCCCATAGCCGCATATCCTTGTTCAGTTCACGAAGCAGGAACACTTCTATCTTGGCACCAGTCTTCTCCTTATTGCCATACAGGCGGGCCGGGAATACTTTGGTGTCATTGAAAACAAACACATCTTTGTCATCAAAGAAATCCAAAATATCGCGGAACGAATCCCGATGCTCAATAACACTGCTCTTGGCATGTATCACCATCAAGCGACAATCGTCACGGAAAGGAGTGGGATACTGCGCGATGCGATCTTCTGACAACTTGAATTTGAATTGTGAAAGTTTCATCTTATACTACTTAATCTATTTGTTTTTTAACCTCTTGTTCTGCATTATGAGCCAAGCTATCGCCAAGCTGTTCGTCCAACCAGTGCGGAAACTCATCAATGTTCATGCAATTCTCGATACGGATGTCGCCCACTCTCGTACGCCGAAGGCCGATAAGATGAGCGCCACTTTGCAAGGCCTGGCCGATGTCGCGGGCCAAAGCCCGAATATATGTCCCCTTGCTGCACACTATGCGCAGCGTCAGCTGCATCAGGTTCGGGTCGAAGTCCACTATCTCTATCTCATCAATAACAAGGACTTTTGGCTTCAGCTCCACATCCTTTCCCTTCCGCGCCAGGTCGTATGCGCGCTTCCCGCCTACCTTACAGGCCGAGAATGCCGGCGGGACCTGTTCTATCCGCCCAAGAAACTGGGGCAACACAGACTCGATAAGAGAACGTGTAATGTGGCAGGTACCGTAAGTGGCATCAACGGGCTTCTCCAAATCAAAAGACGGGGTCGTAGCTCCCAATTGAAGAGTAGCCACATATTCTTTTGTCTTGGCCTGCAGTTCATCAATCTGCTTCGTAGCACGTCCAGTACATATAATCATTACGCCCGTAGCCAAAGGATCAAGCGTACCGGCATGCCCTACCTTGAGCTTTCTGACTCCTATACCCTGGCAGATCAGATACCTCACCCTGGACACCAAGTTGAAAGAAGTCCAAGTGTAGGGCTTGTCAAAATATAATACTGTTCCCTCTACGAAATCCACGTTCCTTACATTATTATATTATATAAAGAGAATTATCAGGCCCACAATAGCACAATAGATGCCAAAGTAGATGAGTTTCCCCCGGCGTACAATGTTTATCATCCACTTGCAAGCAAAGCATCCGCAGATGAATGCAGCAGCGAAACCAATGGCCAGGGCACTTAGGGAAATGTCTCCTACAGCAGCCTCGGCACCGCCCTTAATGGCCTTCAGCGTATCCAGAAGGGCTTCGCCCAGAATAGGAGGTATCACCATCAGGAAGGAGAACTGAGCCAGTTGTGATTTGTTGTTACCCAGCATCAATCCCGTAGCTATAGTGCTTCCCGAACGGCTCACACCTGGCAGGACAGCCACAGCCTGAGCCAAACCGATGATAAAGGCATCGCACCAGCTGATTTCCTCCTTCTGGCGAGGCTTGGCATAGTAACTGAAGGTCAGCAGGGCTGCGGTAATGAGCAGACAAACGCCAACTACCCGAAGTCCACTGCCAAAGATGGCCTCCACCTGGTCCTTGAAGAACAATCCGACAATACCCACAGGTATCATACTGATCAGAATGGCAAAGGCATAGCGACGTTCCCGGCTCCAAAGCGGGGCTTTCATGTCGAAGACACCTTTCACCAGCCAAACGATCTCCTTCCACAAAACAACCAGCGTACTCAGTACGGTAGCTACATGGACTGCTATAGTGAAAGTGAGATTTTCCTCACCGTTCACGCCAAAGAAATGCGAGACAATGGCCAGATGGCCGCTGCTACTTACGGGCAGGTATTCAGTAAGTCCCTGCACGATGCCCAGTAGGAGTGCTTGAATGTCGTTCATAACCTATTCCTGTTCGTCTTGCTTTTTCTTGTTGGGATTATACATGATGGCATACATCACGAAAATGAAACCTGCCAGGCTTACCAGGGGGGCAACGCGAATACGGCGGGCGCTGAAGATTTCCGGATTGAAGAAACCCTCTTCCGTACCTGAGCCTGACATCAGGATAAATCCCCAAATAATAATGGCCATACCGATAGCCAGTAGAACATAGTTCGTCTTTTTAAATGCAAAATTACTCATATCTATTTTATCATGCAATTATCAATACATTTCACTTTCTCTCAAGCGCAGATAGTGCGTGACGGACAAGTAGGTACACGCCAAAGTGATGATGAGTCCGCACGCCAGAACGCAGGCAGCCATTATGCCGATGTTGGTCAAGCTGACGTATTCGGTGATGGCGCTGTCGTGCACAGCCGCCCACTGGATGCCAGAGAAGAGTATGGCAACAGCCAAAAGGGCAGAGACGACCCCGATGCAAAGCCCCCTCAGCATGAAAGGACGGCGAATGAAGCTCCATCGTGCCCCAACCAGCTTCATTGTGTGAATAATAAAGCGCTGGCTGTACACATTCAGTCTCACCGTGTTATGGATGAGGCTTAACGACACCAAGATCAACAGGCCTGCGATGAAAAGCATAACCAGGGAAGCTCGCTGCAGGTTGCGATTCAGATTCTCTACCAGTTCTTTCTGATAAACCACATCGGCCACCTGCGGCAACTGCTTCAAGTCGCGGGTAATCCATAGCAGGCTGTCATTGCAGGCATAGGCGGCTCGAACCTTAATCTCCATAGAGATCGGGAACGGATTGGCGCCCAGCAATTCTGTAGGGTCTATGCCCATACTCTCGCGATGCTCCTTCAGGGCCTCTTCGCTGCTGATGTAAAGAATGTCGGCCACATAGGTTTCCTCGGTCAGTTGCGCCTGCAGCAGCTTGGCATCCATTGTGCTCACTCCATCCTTCAGGTCCACGGTCACCGTCAGATTCTCGCGAACGGAGTCTCCCAGTACACGGGCCGTCAGCACGAAGAGCACAATCAATCCCAACAAAATCAGGACCATTGTGGTACTAATGATACTGGTGAGGTCTTGAACCCTCCAAACAGACGATCTTTTCATTCACTTAATTCTTATTTACGCTTCAATCCTCAACACACACACCCTTTAGTGTCGCACTGCTGGCTTCAGTCACTCTGACCCTGATAGTGGACCCTATCCGATGTCCGTCTCTGTCAACAATGACCACCCTGTTCTGACCTGTCCGTCCAAACAGTTGTTCGCGACTGCGCTTACTGGTACCCTCCAGCAGGACATCATACGTCTGCCCGATACAACGTCTGTTGCTCAGGGCCGACAACTCGTTCTGCAAAGCGATGAGTTCGTTCAGGCGACGTATCTTCGTCTCCTCGGGCACATCATCGGGCAGATGCTTGCTGGCGTAAGTGCCTGGGCGCTCGCTGTACTTAAACATAAAGGCGCTATCGTAGGCGCATTCTCGCATCAGGCTCAGACTTTGCTGATGGTCTTCCTCCGTCTCGCTCGAATAGCCCACGAATATATCGGTGCTCAAGCCGCAGTCGGGTATGATCCGGCGAATGGCATCCACACGATCCAAATACCACTCGCGAGTGTATTTGCGATTCATCAGAGCCAGAATCCTGTTGCTGCCACTCTGCACAGGCAAATGGATGTGGTGGCAAATGTTCGGTTCTTCGGCAATGACATGCAGGGTTTCATCGCTCATGTCCTTGGGATGACTCGTGGTAAAGCGCACCCTCATATCGGGCACGCTACGGGCCACCAGACGAAGCAGGGCGGGAAAGGCTATCGGTTCACCCTCCTTGCTGTCATTGTCTTTCCCCTTGTAGGAGTTCACATTCTGTCCCAGCAGGGTTACCTCCTTATAGCCTCTGGCCTCCAGGTCCTTCACCTCGCGCAGGATGCTCTCCACATCGCGACTACGCTCCCGTCCGCGAGTGTAAGGCACAATGCAATAGTGGCAGAAGTTATTGCAGCCGCGCATAATGCTGACAAAACCGCTTATATGCGGACCACAAATGCGCTGGGGCACTATGTCGCGATAGGTCTCGGTAGTGGAGAGTTCTACGTTGATGGCCTTTTGCCCGCATTCCACCTGAGCAATCAAGTCGGGCAGAGCCATATAACTGTCGGGTCCCACTACGATATCTGCATGATAATCCTCTATCAGCTTTTCCTTTACGCGCTCGGCCATACAGCCCAGCACACCGATAATGAGCCGACGTCCCCGCTTCTGCAGGCTATGCAGGAACTCCAGCCGACTGATGATCTTCTGTTCGGCATTGTCTCGCACAGAGCAGGTGTTCAGGAAAACAGCCGTTGCCTCGTCGAGCGACTGGCACACCTCATAGCCGGCCATTCTCATAATGGAGGCTACGACCTCGCTGTCTGCCACATTCATTTGGCAGCCGTATGTCTCTATAAAGAGCCTTTTCATCGGTCAAAAAACCATATTTGGGCACAAAAGTATAAAAAAAAGAACGAAAAACAAAATAATTTTCCGTTTTTTTCAAAACGAAAGAGCCTTAGACAAAGAAAGAGTGTGGAGAGCTGTTTCTTCTCCACACCCTTTGGGGTTGGGCTATCCGGTTTCGAACCAGAACTAAGACGACCAAAATGTCTTGTGCTACCATTACACCATAGCCCAATCCAAGCCCAATCTTTCGATTGCGGCTGCAAAGGTACGAATAAGTACGGGAAATGCAAAATAAAATCCAATTTATTTTTCACTTCCGAGCGAAAGTAAGTCCCAACGCGGCTCAAAGGGCGCTCACTATTTCACGATGAGCAGGAAATATTTCTTCTTGCCCTGCTGCACCAGCAAATACTTATCGTCCAGCAGGTCGGCCTCGGTCACCATCTGATCGAAGGCTGCGAGCTTCTCCTTGTTCAAACTTACGCCGCCGCCTTGTGTGAGCTTGCGCATTTCCCCCTTGCTGGCGAAGCACTGGGTATGCTCGGCCATCAGATCGACAGCCTTCACGCCCTCGCCCTGCAGGAGAGTACGGCTCACTTCAAACTGGGGCACTCCGCTAAAGACATCCAGCAGGGTCTGCTCGTCCAGCTTCACCAGGCTTTCCTTCGTAGCCTTGCCGAAGAGGATGTTGCTGGCCTCAACAGCCAACTCGTAGTCTTCACGGCTATGTACCATAATAGTAACCTCCTGAGCCAGTCGCTTCTGCAGAACGCGACGGCCGGGATCCTGACGATGCTCCTCTATGAGGGCGTCAATCTCTTCCTTCTCCAGGCTGGTGAAAATCTTGATGTAGCGCTCGGCATCTTCGTCAGCCACGTTGAGCCAGAACTGGTAGAAAGTATAAGGACTCGTGCGCTTGCGATCCAACCAGATGTTGCCCTTCTCCGTCTTGCCGAATTTCTTGCCGTCGGCCTTTGTTATCAAAGGACAAGTCAGGGCAAAGGCTTCGTTTTCGCCACCCAGCTTGCGGCGGATCAGTTCAGTACCAGTCGTAATATTTCCCCATTGGTCGGAGCCGCCCATCTGCAGTTTGCAGTTCTTTGTCTGATAGAGATGCAGGAAATCATAGCCCTGCAGGAGCTGATAAGTGAACTCGGTGAATGACATGCCGTCCTGGAATTCACCGTTCAGGCGACGCTTCACACTATCCTTTGCCATCATGTAATTTACGGTAATGCACTTACCTATCTCACGGGCAAAATCCAGGAAACTGTAGTTTTTCATCCAGTCGTAGTTGTTTACCAGCTCGGCCTTATTGGGCGCTTCGCTTTCGAAATCCAGGAAGTGCGACAGCTGAGCCTTGATGCACTCTACATTATGGCGCAACGTCTCTTCGTTCAGCAAGTTACGTTCCTGACTCTTGCCGCTGGGGTCGCCTATCATACCTGTGGCGCCGCCGATCAGAGCCAGCGGCTTATGGCCGCAACGTTGCAGGTGGCGCAGCATCATCACACCACAAAGGTGTCCGATATGCAAACTATCGGCTGTGGGATCTATACCCACATAGGCCGTAACGGTTTCTCTCTCGAGCAGTTCTTCTGTTCCAGGCATCATCTGGTGGATCATGCCTCTCCAAGTTAATTCCTTTACAAAGTTCATCGAATGAGTTTTTGGTTTTGGGCTGCAAAATTACGATTAAGCAAGGAGAATACAAAAGAAAACCTCATTTTTTTTCTTTTGTTTGTCGAGCAAGGACAAATTCGGCCCAAAGGCAAGGACAATACAAAGGAAAATTTCACTATTTCACTTGCCTGGCGAACAGGAAAATCTTCGAGAAGATGTCGCTTCGCCCCCTGTTTTGAATATTCTCCAACGCCCATCCGTTTTTTGCCCGAAGGCCTTCCATTTTTTGCGGAAAGGCCTTTGCGCAAAATCTTAAAGGCCTTTCCGCAAAATCTTAAAGGCCTTTCCGCAAATTTTATGTCGCAGAGTTCATGCTGCATTCATGAAAACGACAAGCAGAAAAAAGAGATTTTTGCTAAATAGTAACGAACTTAATTGAATATTGCCGCAAAAAGGGCGAAAACGCAAAAAATAGGACGAATTTCGGCACAAAAAGAGTAAGATTGGGTCGTTTTTAGGTCAAAAATGTTAAAAAAGTTTAATTCTTGTCAGAAAAATTATCACAAAGTCCTTTTAATTAAAGATATGGTTGTACCTTTGCACTGGATTTTCGCTTTACATAAAGGGTGCAGTGCGCCTCGATTACTGTTAGCGAATATATAATCCGACGATGTAAAAGACGATGTGAGAGAGAAAAGTTAGGCAAGTACAAACAAGAACAAAGAAGAATATATTAAACATTATTTATAATAAAACGTATGAAAACTAAGTTTACCCAGATTCTCATGCTGCTGGCAATTACTGTCGGCATGGGAGTGATTGTGACTTCATGTAAGGACACAAACGAGGACGATTTCAACAAATTGCGTACTGAGATTCAGGACTCCAACACCCTGATTGCAGCCTTGAAGAGCCAGGTTTCCAACCTGCAGGCTCAGATTAATGAATTGAAGGCCCGCCTGGATCGAATCAACGAATGCGAGTGCGACATGAGCGATTTGCAGCGCACCATCGCTGGCTTGCAGGCCGACATAGCCAACCTCAAGGCCAACAAAGCCGACAAGAGCGAGATTGCACGTTTGGAAAACATCTTAAGCAACTTGCTGGACAAGTACAACTACATTGAGGGCCTGGTAATTGACAACTACGTTACCAAGAGCGTGTTCGAAAGCACAATCGCTCGTTTGGAGAAGCTCATCGCCAATGCTGGTGGTAGCGAGACTGACATCAGCGCTATCCTTGCCAAGTTGTCAGAGATTGAAAACGGCCTCATCGAGGCTAAGGCTCTTGCCACCACAGCTAACGCTCTGGCTGAAAACGCCAAGAACACTGCTGATGCTGCAAAGGCTGCTGCCGCACTGGCTCAGACCGCTGCTTTGGCTGCTCAGAGCGATGCTGCCGCTGCTAAGAACCTGGCTAACGCTGTTCAGAAGATTGCCAATAGCAACACAGAGAGAATTAGCACTATTGAGACTCGCCTCATCACCATGAGCGTTGACCTGCAGTCGGCCCTGACTAATGCCAATATGGCCAACCAGCGCAGCAAGCAGGACAGCATCCGCATCAACGACCTGGAGAAGAGCCTCACAGCCCTAAAGAACTATCTGGATAAGACTCAGGCTGAGCAGGACGAGAAGATTAAGGCACAGGCTGCTGATATCGCTAAGCAGGCTGCCGATCTCAAGGCTCTGCAGAATGAGCTCAATGCCCTTCGCAGCGAGACCGAGACCAAACTGGCTGACGTGAAGAAGTATGCTGACGACCAGCTTAAAGCTGCCGTGAGTGAGCTGAATGGCATTATAGATGCTAAGGTTGCCGACCTCAACAGCGCTATTGACGGAGTTAAGGGCGATGTATCTGAACTGCAGACCAAGGTGGCTGCTTTGGAGGCTCTGACCACGAAGCTGGACGAACTGGAAAATAAGATCAGCGAATGCGACGGCAAGCTGGCTGCTCTCTCCGAGGTTATTGCACAGCAGGTAAGCGGTGTAATCGTACAGGGCACCTACAACCCCGCATTCGGTACTTTTGGCGTTCCCGTTAACATTCAAAGCAATGTGCTGGTGGCTTATTTCGGCCATGCCGTAAACAAGGTTAAGTTCCCAGTTCTCGACGGTTCTACTGTTAATTATATCCGTCCTGAGCAGGTGCTCACTGAGGATGAGGCTAACGTAATCAATGGTGTTGAGCAGTTCACTGCTGCAGCTGATGACTATTTGGTATCCGATGAGGAAAACAATGCCGGCACGCTCTATTTGACAATCAATCCCGCTGAACGCGACTTCGAGGGTCTGCAACTCTCATTGGAAAACAGCCAAGCTAAGACCTCTGGTGTTAAGTTGGGTGCTGCTCGCAAGAGCAACAAGACTTTGGGCTTCGGTTGGACCCGCGCAGCTGGCGAAAATGGTTTCTACGAGGTTCCTGCCTACGTAAAAGCTAGCGGCGTAAAGGCTGTTCAGAAGGTTAACTTCAATGCTGAGAAGACCCTGAACACTCTGAAGGGCATTTATCAGGATCTGAGGAACCGTCAGACTCCCAGCTTTACTGATTTTGCTAAAGATATCTACGATGTTCTCTCTGGCTTCAACCTGGATGCTAACGCTGTTAAGGTAGTTTGGGCCACTCCCGATGGAGAGCAGCATTCCGTACGTTCTACCTACAACATCGCTGCAACAGCCGTTGAACCATGGAACTTCGGTACCCTGTATGGTGTTGAGCGTACACATGTTCCTGGTTATAATTTCGCAAACAGCTTCTTGAACAGGTTGGTAAGTTCGACAAAGTCGAAGATCAACAAAATATTCAATAAGATTGATGATATTGATGTTCCTGAAATTAAGGTAGAGAAGGTTGAGTTTAAGGGACTTTCTGATGAGACTATTGCAAAATTCAAGACTACCGTATCAATTGATCCAGTTGAGTTGAAAAAGTATAATAATGTTAATATTGTTTTGAATGATCCCGAGCACGCATATGTTGAGATAGATGGCAAGAAATATCCTGTTATTATCAATGCAGGTGCAGATGTTGACATGAGTAACATAAAGATTGAGATTGACGATGTAACAGTTGATATGACCGATGTTGCCAAGTCTATCAATGACGATCTCAACGTTGATGATCTCAATGACATGATTAAGGACATGTCTGATTTCGTGGATGACGTGAACGACATCCTTGCCTCAATTAACGATGTAGAAAGTGATGTGGCCGATGCTATAGAAAACTATGTTGACCGTGGAAAGAGCTACCTCGAGAAGATAGATGGCAAGTTGGTTGGCCTGTTCAACAGCATCAACAGTCGTCTGCAGCCCGTAATGCTTGGTGGTGTTAAGGGTACCACCCTGCTGAGTACAGCTGAGGCTTACCCCACAAAGTGGAACCTCGACATGATTGACCTGATTCCTACCACTTGGAGCTATGAGCTTGCTGCTCCCGTTTGCAAGAAGCACGTAGCTATTGTAAACGTAAGCAAGGGAGGTGTAAATTATGCTGCTAAAGCTAAGGCTATTAACAGTCAAAACGAAGAGTTGAACAAGGTTCTCGATGGCAACGACCGCTTTATCCGCATCAATGGCCTGGAGAAAGGCTACACTTACACTATTGCATACTCCGCAATGGACTACACGGGTCAAATTGCTACACACCGCTGCTACGTGACCGTAACCGAGTAATCGCAATAAGAGAAAGGAAAAAAGAAGGTTAAACCGTAGAAAAAGATAACGTTATGAATTTCAAGAAAATATTATATACTGCTCTGTTCGCTGCCGGATGCCTGAGTGCATCTGCGCAGACGACGCAGACCGTAGAGACATTCAACCACCACTGGTTTATCCAGGCACAGGGTGGTGCCCAGTACACTCTGGGTGAGGTTTCTTTCGACAAGCTCATTTCTCCCAATGCACAGATAGCTGCTGGATACCAGTTTACTCCTGTTTGGGGCTTGCGCCTGTCTGTTAATGGTTGGCAGAGCAAGGGTGGTTCCAAGACCACTCTCGGCCGCAAATATTGGAAGTGGAATTATGTATCTCCCACCGTTGATGCCACAATGGATCTCACCAACCTCCTGGGCGGTTACAAGAAGCGTTTGGTAAGTGTTGGACTGCTGGCTGGACTTGGAGCTAACATCGGTTGGGAAAATGACGAGGCCAATCGTCTCGTCACAACAGGTACTCTGGGCAATCCTGTGGGTAACGATGTTACATATCTGCGCTATCTGTGGGACGGCACCAAGGTGCGTTTCACTGGTCGTGCCGGTCTCTTTGTAGACTTCCACGTAAGCAAGCGCGTCGATTTGGGTCTTGAGGCTAACGCCAACATCCTGAGCGATCACTACAACTCAAAGAAAGCCGAGAACCCCGACTGGTATTTCAATGCTCTCGCCGGCATAAAGGTCCGTCTGGGTAAGGTGACAAAGACTGTGACCAAGGAAGATCCCTGCGGCCAGACAATCGTTGAGAAGATTGTGGAGAAGCCCGTTGAGAAGATTGTGGAGAAAGTTGTTTACAAGGATAAGGAAGTTCCTGCCCGCGAAACAATCCGCCGCGACATCTTCTTCGACATCCGCGGATCAGTTATTAATGATAGCGAAATGTCTAAGGTTGACGACATCGTTGCCTACCTGAAGAAGTATCCTACAGCAAAGGTAACCGTAACCTCTTACGCCGATAAGGGCACAGGTAATGCCAAGTTGAACAAGATGTACTCTGAGCGTCGTGCAAAGACGACCACAGACATCCTCATCAAGAAGGGTATTGACCCAAGTCGCATCTCAACCTCTGCTAAGGGTGATACTGAACAGCCTTATCAGGAGAATGACAAGAACCGCGTAAGTATCTGCATCGCTGAGTAAGTTTGTTACAAAACATATTTAATCTATAATCACCGTCCCCAAAACACTCCCCAAAAGGAGTGTGAGGGGACGGGCATTTTATAAAAACTATGAGAAGACTCTTTACTACAAGCCTTTTTACACTGCTCCCATTTCTGGCTATGATGGCGCAGTACACGACAGATGGTTATTATCGCGTCCGCAACTATGCGACACAGCGATACATCTACATAACCGACAATACGGGTAGCTACGACATGAGCAGGGACGTAGGAGACTTTGGTGCAATTCAACTCTGGAAGGGGGAAGACCGTCCCATTTCAGATCCGGCAAGCATCATCTACATTGACAAAACCAGTTCGGGTCAGTTTGACTTACAGGGTCAGAACACAGGTATTTTCGCACTAGTAAAGCGATTCGTAGATATTGTAGAAAAGACGACGAATCCGGGTAAAGGGACTTATACAGTTGGGGCTACTTCTCATGGAATTACGAAATACCTTTGCGATATGGAAACCGCTACTCGACCAGAGGAAGGTGCAATGGGCACCGCGCGCGACTATCCATATAGAAACTGGAATGTGTTTCCTGTTTCAGCCAACTCAACAAGCTACTTTGGCATAAAGCCCAATGTATCTATCGGTCTAAAGAGATACTACCCATTCTATGCAGCATTCCCATTCGAGCTCTACTCCACAGGGTTGAAAGCGTATATTATCTCTAAAGTTGACGAGAGATTAAACATGGCTGTATTAAAGGAAGTGACGGGCGTCATTCCTGCGATGACACCGGTAATAATCGAGTGCCCGTCTGCACAACCGACAAGCAACCGCTTGGAGTTAGTTGTATCAAATGCGAAAGCGCCCACTGGCAATTTGCTCGGAGGTGTGTTATTCTGCAACGACGAACGCCCAAACAGCAGTGACGCTTTAACAGCGTTCAACAAACAGACAATGCGTTTGCTGGGTCGGACTTCCTCCGGAAAATTAGGCTTCATTAGCACCAGCACACAACTCTATTCATTCAAGGGAACTGAATATTTACCTGCAAACCAAGCCTACCTGAATGTAAAGGAGGGTACGGCATCCGAACTGACTGTCGTAACAGAAGAGGAATACCAGGAGGCGCTGGCAAACATAAAATATACCATAACATATATGGTTGACGGTGAAGTCTTTGAGACGGTTTCTCTAAAACCGGGTCAAGAGGTAACACCACCTGAAGCACCTGAAAAGGAAGGGTATACTTTCAACGGATGGACTGGCCTGCCCTCTACCATGCCGGAAAAAGACATAACCACTACTGCCAACTATACGATTAACACATACAAAATAACATATATAGTAGACGGAGAGGAATTTGCTAGTCAAACCGTTGAATATGGCTCCAAACTATCTGCCGTCGAGGAACCTGAGAAAGAGGGCTATACCTTCAGCGGATGGTCCGAAATTCCCTCTACAATGCCTGCCAATGACGTAACAGTTACAGGTAGCTTTGCAGTTAACAGCTATAGCCTGACCTACATAGTTGACGGTGAAGAGTATGTAACTCAAACTGTCGAATACGGTTCGACCATTACTGCCATCGAGGCGCCCGAGAAAGAGGGCTATACCTTCAGCGGATGGTCCGAAACTCCCTCTACAATGCCTGCCAATGACGTAACAGTTACAGGTAGCTTTACCATTAATAGCTATAGCCTGACCTATATAGTTGATGGGGAGGAGTATGCGACTCAAACCGTCGAATACGGTTCGACAATTACTGCCATCGAGGCGCCTGAGAAAGAGGGTTATACCTTCAGCGGGTGGTCTGAGATTCCTGCTACTATGCCAGCTGATAACATAACGATTGTCGGAACTTTCTCTGTAAACAGCTATACAATCACCTATATTATCGACGGTGAGACAATTTACAGTCAGGAAGTGGAATTTGGCAGTACCATAGAGCCCATTACGCCACCGGAAAAAGAGAATTACGAATTCGCCGGATGGGAAAATGTACCTAACACGATGCCTGCTCATGACATAACGATAATAGGCAAGTACGACCCAATCGTCGGCATTAATAAGGTCTCTACGTCAAAGAAGGACACGAATGACATTTACGATATGTCAGGTAGAAGAAGACAAACGATTCGAGGTAAAGGAATATACATTATTAAGGGCAGAAAGATTGCAGTTAAGAACTAAAGATGAATTATAAGAGGATACAGGTTCTCGCAATTCTCTTCACTTGCACTTTGAACTTTAATGCACAAGTTAAAGAGAATATATCTGAATTTCTGAGCGAGAACCTGGAATTGAAGGATCTCGAAGCCGGTGTATCCATTGGTACAACTGGCATCGGAGCTGATGTCACAGCGACGCTGGGTGAGTATGCTCGTATTCGTACAGGCTTTACATATATGCCTAGATTTCGTATGACGAGCAACTTCAGCGTTGACATGAATGGACGCAAGATAGACGAGGACAAGCTTCGCCGAATGAAGGATATGATGAGCGGTTTCACAGGGATGGAAATGCAAGACAACATTGACATAATCATGAAACCTACTTGGAGTAACTTCAAGTTCTTGATAGACGTTCTGCCGCTAAGAGACAAGCGTTGGAACGTAACGGTTGGTTTCTACGCAGGTCCCTCACAAATAGCCAATGCCATAAACAGTGCTGATGGAACAGCTACTCTGGTAGCCGTAAACACCTACAATACGCTTTACAATCGGGCTTGTATGGGCGAATCTATGTTTAGCTATGAAGATAACCAACACATCATCCATAATGCGGACTTCCCTTCCTCCTTTGCTGAAAAAATTGTGGAAATGCGCATGATGGGTATGCCCTTGGGACATTTCTATGATGGCGACCGGGCTATGATGGTTCCTGATGCGAACTATCAGGCCCGTGCAACAATGCATGTCAACAAATTCAGACCATATCTTGGTGCTGGCTTCAAAACGAATCTGTCGAAGGATGGCGCATTCCGCATGACTGTTGATGCCGGCGTTATGTTCTGGGGCGGCCACCCTAGCATTTATGTAAACAACGTTTATAAGACTGCTGACGTCTACGACCCGGACTCTGGCGTTTATGATATGGTGACCTGGGACGAAAAGAAGTTCCAGGAGCAACTTGAAACGGGCGACATCAACATTGACGAATGCTGGATAAAAGAACATCCGCAACGTATAGACCTAACCCGAGATGTTTACAACATCAAAGGCAAGGTGGGCGACATGGTAAAAACGACAAAGGTATTTAGGTGCTACCCTATGCTGAGTGTAACATTCAATTGGAGGCTACCCAAGTTCTGGTGAGAAACTAGTCCACGTAGCTTTCCAATACTTTTGCCGTATTATCAGGTATTATAGTAACCTTCTTAATACAAGCGGGAACAACAAGCGATTCCCCTGCATGAAGGAAAACGCCTTCTCCCGTTGGGGTTAGGAAACAACAAGTACCATCTATTCCCATATAAACGCGGAAGGAATCATTCTGTCCGTAATCTCGCACATAGGTTTGGCTCAATTTAAGCTCACTTGTCGTAAAGAACGGGCTTTGCACAAGCTCAACCAGACAGTCCCTCTGTTCAGTATAATGTACTTTGGGATCTGAAGTGATGTCTTGAAAGTTAATGGCTTCGAGCGCCAGTTCGGTATGCAACTCCCTTAGGTTACCATCACGGTCACGCCTTAAGTAATCATAAATGCGATAGGTCACGTCGCTTGTCTGCTGAATTTCAGCAATAACCATGCCCGCACCAATACCATGAACACGTCCGGCTGGAATATAGAAACAATCCCCTTGCGTCACACTGACCTTGCATAGATCGTCTTCAATACTGCCGTCTGCTACCTTTTGTACATAATCAGCTACTTCCGTCTTCCTGCGGAAACCGGCGATAAGTTGACTGCCTCTGTCAGCATCCACAACATACCACATCTCATTCTTTCCCATCTTACCATGACGTTTTGCGCTGAGCGCATCATCAGGATGTACCTGAATGGAAAGGTCCTGTCTGGCATCTATGAACTTTATGAGCAAAGGGAAGTCCGTCCCGAACTTTTCTGAATTTTTGCTTCCCAAAAAGTCTGCGCCATAGCGTTCAACAACCTGAGGCAGAGACATGCCCTTATTCTCGCCGCATAAAACGACCGACTCGGAACCTTTTACAGCCGAAACGACCCAAGTTTCAGATCCCCACAAAGTAGGTTTGAAGATAGGATTGAATTTCAGTATTTCCATTTTCCTTATTTATATTTTCTACAAGCTTTTTTGCAAATATTTATTTATTCTTTTCCGATCCAGATATACCATTCTTCATGTTCTGCACACGGAAAACGATTCTAGCGAGTCGGATTTCTTCGATGTTATATACGTCTCCGTATTCTTTCATTGCCTCTTCCAGGCTATCGGTAGGACTCTGGTAAAAATAGTCAAGCAGCTCTTCTATACATTCAGGTCCCATTACTTCGTCTGTAAAGTAAGTAATATCCAGTGCGCGCCCTTGGTGTATGAGATTCTCCAAATCTTCCAGCACCTCATCAAGACCTAGACTCTCACTCTCAGCAAAATCATCCAATGCAATCTTGCGGTCGATTGCATGGATAAGTTTTATCTGCTGCTTTGTCTTAGGTGATGCCGTAAGTTCTGCTGGAAGTTTTTCCTCTAGCGCGCTCTGCAACAGACTTTCTATTCTATTATCGGGTGTAATGTCCGAATATTCATTTTCTTCTCCTATTGTGAAGGACGTCGGTTTACGCAGAAACTTTTTTCCTGCAGGTGTGAGAGCCAAGTTACTGCTCTTTGCAGGTTTGTTCTTCAAGAAGCCGGCTTCCAGGGCCTTGTCAAAGAGAGTCGACCAATACTCCTCACTATGATTATCCCCACTGCCAAAAAGCTCTTTTTCAAACCACTGCATCTTGTCCAGCTCAGGAGTCTCCTTTCCTGTCAAGAAGTCTGAAAATAGTTGTCTTGGGACAGGCTCATGCAACTCCACAAGAGCCTTCAATATCGTTACTAATGATTCCTTTGCTTCCATTAAAATCAGATACAATCTTTTTCTGGGTGCAAATATAGTGCAATTCCGCAATGCAACAAAGGAATTTGTGTTTTTTTTTCGTCATATTGAATAAAACATATTCCCGATTGATTATTGCATCTTGCATTTCGACATTACAAGGAATAGCCAAAAGACCGTCAAAGCGGCTTTCCGCCCTCCACATAAGGCCATCCCTTCTTGTCCCATTTGATTTCCTGCATCAGCATTGGGCGAGCCTGTCGTTGTCTGAGAGCACGGTTATGACAGTGGTAGAAGATATAGTCATGGCCATCAATCGTGAATATTTCCCCGCAATGGCCGGG
>JAILKU010000123.1 GCA_024693505.1 Bacteroidaceae bacterium
TGCGGAAAGGAGGCTCCAGCAGTCGCTACAGCCCTCGGCTATGTAGAGCGGTTCTCCTGGCTTCAAGAGATTCAGCACGGGCAGGTTGTAGATGCCGCATTTCGAGCCGCGAGGAAACATGAAACGAGGATGGCCCCCCTCCGTCTCCCCCGAGGGGGAGTGACTGTAAGCCTTCCCTCGGGAAGGTTTGGATGGGGCTGTTAGGTTCCTGTTCTGCACGCCCACGAGCTTGCCCTGCTGGTCGTAGTAGGGGATTTGGAGCCAAGGCACGCCTCGCCTGTCGCGCCAAGAAGTCAACCTGCACCAACGCACCACACGCTCGTCCAGCTTCCTTTCCTCAAAGAGGAAATGGCGAGCCTCCTCGTTCAAGAAAGGAGAAGAAAAATACCTTTCATAGCGAGAAGCGTCAAAAAGACCCCTCCTAACCTCCCCTTCATGGGAGGGACTTTTATACTCGGAAAGGATTACGTTATTCTCGTTGGCAAGCCAACGACAAGCCTCGCGGAAATCCTTGCCAAGCACTTTCTCTGTCAAACTAATAGTATCTCCACTTTCCCCACAAGCCCAGCATTTGAACTTGTTGTTCTTAAAGGTAAACGATGGGGTGTGGTCATCATGGAATGGGCACAAAGCTTTGTGGTGCTTTACGGTAAGCCCTAAACGCTGCGCCACTCCCTCGCAGGGGAGTGAACGCAGTTTTTCAATCTCATACCTTTCCATCGCCTTTCAGGTATTCGCCGGTCTTACAGTATAGTCCCGTCTGGTTCGAGTACTCGATGAACCCGCGAAACTTCCATTTGTACAACTGGTCTTTCGTTCCCTCTGCGCTTTTGCCGAGGCTGGTGCGGAGCGCTTCCAACTGAGCCTCGTTGAAGGAATTGGGCAGGCTGTCGAGCATATTCTTCGGGCCACGGCGCTGGGCTTCGCTCACCTGGTCGGCATCTTTTCCAAGCAAGTCTGCGAAAATCTGCATCTTGCTCCAAATGTCGTGATAGACCAGCCACTCCACCAGTTCGCCCATCGGTTTCGTCCACGTCTGACCATTGAGCACCCAGAGGATGCAGCCAGCCTTCCAGCCCGAGACCAACGAGCGGTGGGAAATCTCGAACAGCAGGTCATCGTCCGTCAGGTCGGCCATCGTAGCCATGTCCCCGGCCAGCTTGTCCGTCAGCCAGTTCAGAGGCTTGATGATGAAGCGGCCTTTGCAGGTATTCAGACGCAGTAGGAACTCGTCCAGCTGCTTGTAGAACTCGTCCGAATACTTTCCCTGTCGGGGTATCCGTCCGTCGCGGCTCGTGCGTGGCTTGTAGGAGAATACCATACGGCCAAAAGTGCCGTTATGGAGGTCGTACTTATAGAACTTTCTTGTGGCGAAAGGCGTGGATGAAATGGTCAAGTTTGTGCGGAGGATGGGATTGCCCGTCACGCCCTCGGCTGTGGCTCTGAGCGCTCCAGCCCTCTGCTTGTCGTAGATATTGCGGAATACCTGCGTCACTTGCTTGTGACCGCCACACATACGGTCAGCCATCTCCACCTCGGGCATGTTCAAATATTGGGTTCTGCCGCCCAGCATCTCCAGCGCCATCGCGTTTTGGATGAAGGCAGGGTTCGTCACGTCCGAAGGCGGGAACCAGAAGGCTACGTCCGGGCGTACAGGCTTTTCCTTGTTCGCTCCTTTCGTCTTGACCTGCTTCTGCCACTCCACCAACTTCTTGAGTTCGGTCTCGTCGTGCTGACGGAAATCGCGGCAAATTGCCTCTACCAAATGTGACAGTTGTCCCTTATTTCCCCCACTTTCGGCCACCAAATTGGCCATCATGCCGCACGTTTCCTTCCATGTAAGGTCGGGATATTGAAATTCTGTGCCGCTCAGATGTGCGCCTAAAATGGGAAAAAGCATCGGAACGAGGGGTTCCCTCACGTCTTTTGAGACCTGCGAGAGCAGGATTTTTATGCATTCTGTCCCTTTTCCGAGGTTCGGCATCTTGGGAGCAGAAGCCTTACTAATGTCGTATCTCATTGTTAATCTGCTTTTTAGATAATTAATAATTGACTAAATCTTCCAGTTTCCAATTCTTCCAGTTAATTTTTTGATACCCCCTTTCTTCTTAATATCATATATAACTATATATATATTAATTAGTTAAGTAGTCTTTAGAAAGGGGTGTAGGTACTTATTTTTAATTGGAAGAACTGGAATTGGAAGAAATCTCTGGTCACGATTATTCACTCATTTCCTCCTCTATAAGGCCTTTCAGCGCTTCGCGGAGTTCGAGGGCCACGCCCCAGGCATAGCTTTCGAGGTTGAAGCCCTTGCCACCAATCCTCCCAAGCTTGAAGTTCGGGCGCAGGCTACCGTCGCTCCTGCGCGTAACCGTGATGAATTCTCCTTCAAAGACATGCGGATTGCGTTTGCCATCGGTCGTGGGCAGCGTCTCGATGAATGTGTAGTGCTCGCGTCCGTCGCGTGTGAGCACGCCCTGGTAATCCTTTCTCATTTTAGCCCTGCGGTCGCTTGTCAGGATGGTTTTTAAGTCGATGCAAAGCTCCGTGTTGGCATAGGCCTTCCGATGACGGAATGCAACAGCCAGGGGTTCGTTACTGTTCTCCAGGAAATCGTGCAGGATTTCTCCTACGGTGCGAGGGCCGTACTGTGCTTCAGACCCTACGCGGTTCTTTTTGTTATTTATCATTTTGCTTCAGGCAGTCAGATTAAGCTGTACTGCCCTCAGCAATGGGGAAACAACCCCTCTATATGTAAGCACTTTCCGAGATTATGCTTACATGATTTCTGAAAAAGCAAAATAAAAGTCGGAACTCTCTGTGTTTCAAGAGTGTCCCGACTCAAAATAAAATGAAAATAAATTGCAGTCGCTTACGAAATAGCTTACAAGAAAAGGCAATCGCTTACATTTCTTGCAAATAAATGTTATAATAAGCATCTGTCGAATGCTAATTTGAAAATAATTTGTACCTTTGCAGCGGACATTATCGATATTAAGAGAAAAGAATTATGGCAACAGCAATCAAAGCCATTCCGACGCTGAAAGGCAAAGAGGCACGTGTGTTCCTGCAACATGCAGAGGAGGCCGAGCGTAACTATAAGGGAACTGATAATAGGGACAACCATTCCTATTGTCTGATGGCTCATGCCATTCTGAGCAAAGCCGGTATGCTCTAAACATGTTGTACAAGGATGGCATTCATCACAGACAAATGCACGTTCCACGAACTGACAGACGATGTGCTTACCGCCTGCCAGCCCTTTTCGTGTGACAACGACGACCTGGACGATTTCTTTGCCCATGATGCCACGCGTTACGCACACTTCTTAATGGGCAAGACCTATTGTTTCCGTTTGAGCGACGACCCATCAAAGATTGTCTGCGCCCTAACCATTTCAAACGACAGTATTCGCATCTACGACCTGCCACGCAGCCGTCGCGACTACATGAAGAGCCTCACCCACCACGAGAAGCCCCTCCGTCGATACCCGGGCGTGCTGATTGGTCGTCTTGGCGTAAGCCGTGAGTTCACTAGACAAGGCATCGGCAGCGAAGCTTTGCAGTTCATCAAAGGATGGTTCTATTCCAGCAGCAATAAGACTGGCTGCCGTTTCATCATCGTTGATGCAGTCAACGAGCCTAAAGTCATCGCATTCTACAAGAAGAACGGTTTCCATAGCCTCTTCTCAACCGAGGAGCAGGAATTCCTTTATACGGGTGGCAAAAAGGGACAGCCTGTCACACTAACGACCCGTCTCATGTATTACGACCTGCTCGAAATGCGCAATAGATAATCAAGGCGGAAAACCACGGAAATAAGCATTTATATCCCTTTTGTAGAACGAAGCTTGCCTGAAAAGATTTCTCTTAAGGCAGCATCCTTTATGTCGGTTTGGTCTGAACCAGAGCATCTGCGCCGTTCCGGTAATGGATTCTTTGTGTCGAGAATGAGCAGAGTAAGTTCTATCTTTTCATGGGCATCTCCATCAAGACGGGTTCTGTCCGAATTGGCCGTCCTGCCAAATTGCTGTTCGACCAGCGACTTTGCCGCGCATCCTGTTTGCTTCTCTATATAGGATTGTTTCAGTAGTTCTTGCAGAAGAATCGTCAGAATGGTGCTGCTACCTGTCCAATTGATATTACAATGTCTGGGCACGCCTTCAAAGAAAGCATCGAAATCATTTGGTGAAGTGTTTGCATCAACCCAGCCCCATTCGCTAAACTTTTTGATGATGATGTCCACTCTCTTCCTTTGCCTCATCAGTACGCCATTATTGCCATGGGTAAAATACTTGAGCGTCTTAGGTTTGACGCTCGATTTCTTTTCGCCCGCATTCTTTTGCTTTGTGGCTTTAGGCTTTTTGCTTGAAGATGGCTGCGGCGCGGGCATAGTAAACGTGCAGTTCGTAATGGGACCGAAGAACTGCTGACAATTATTGTTATGCTGCTCATGGATGTAGGTAGGTTTATAATCCTCGGACTTCTCCATCTCATCCGTATCTGTATCAAACTTCTTCATCTTATTTGGGTGCTATAAATTTAGGATTTTCCATATTGCCCATAAACTGCTGGCAGCCGGTGTTGTACTGGTTTTGAATACCCATCTCCGATTTCTTCTTCCTCGCCTCGCGCAGGCGGTCCAATTCTGCCTGATACCGATGCCCGAACTTGTCATTTAGCTCCGACAGAATGTTTTCCACATGCTGCATTCCTTCGACCGAAAGGCCAAGAGCCGCATCAACGATGGAAGCAACTATCATATACCCATCTTCTGGCGGGACTTCCTTTCCGAGACTTGTCAGTTCGTATGTGTACAGGTCGATTCTCTTGCTTTCCAAAAGAGCTGCTTCCTTGTCGGCAAACAGCCCCAGAATGGGCAGGAACAGCTCGTGGTCGTTCCATCGTTCATAGATATGCAAGATAATCTTCCTGTAGTCTGTGCCGCCTTGCCGTTTGCTCCGTGCCTGCAAAAGAGCTGTAGCCACCATCATCACAAGCATGGCATCGTTATCGCCCTCTGCTTCATCTTCCAGGTCGTCCATTTCGTAGTCAATACCCTCATCGATGTCCGACAGCCCTAAAATCGTGTCGCAGAACCGATGGGCAGAAAGGAACACTTC
>JAILKU010000133.1 GCA_024693505.1 Bacteroidaceae bacterium
ATGTCCGGCTCCATGCACCTGGAGCGCACCTACGAGCTGACGGAGATACGCCTGCGCGACAAGGCGGACTGGGTTTTCCATAGCGATGACACGATAACCATGCTCTGTCGCTACTTCGAGCGGCACGGCTCACCGGCCGAGCAGATGGAGGCGCAGTACTACTTGGGACGCGTAAGCCGCGAGATAAAGAACTTCCCGCAGGCCGTGGAGGGATTCCTGAAGGCCATCGCCATCGGGGAGAGCGAAATAAAGATAGACCGGATTTTATTGCGTAATTGCTATTCACAAATGTCTGGGCTGTACCGTTTGCAATATATTAACAAAGATGCTCTTGAAATGGCAGAAAAGGGATTATCACTGAGCCAAGGCATGGATGTTGTAAATCCAATAGACTATATGGACGTAGGAACATCTGCCCTATATTTTGGCGATACGACCATGGCCGTTAAATATTTTGATGAGGCATTTAAAAAGATTAAGGCAGAAGGCAGCGGACAACGCTATCGCGGCGTGATGGGTGAATTGCTGATACGCTTTTCCCGTGCAGGGAGGCGGGAGGATGCAGAGTACTGCCTGACTTGCTTAGACAGCCTGCCCGAACGCAGGCGCCCGCATAACTATCTGAATGGACTTGCCAGCTATTGCAAGCAATTCGTATCGGCAGACTCTGCTGCGCGGGTCTATAGCCTTTTGTATGAAAAAAGCACATTATGGGGACAAAAGATGATTTCTTCTCAAGCATTAAGCGCATATTATTTAGAAAAGGGAGACATCGAGAATGCCGGTACCTATTTTAGTCGTTATCTGGAAGCAACGGACTCAGTGAAAAAGGAGCGTGAGTATGAGCAGACGGCCATTGCCAGCGGGGAACAGCTGTACCGACGCAGCCGCGAGGCGGAGCTGGCAGCCCGTGAGGCCGCTGCACGCTACAGGATATACATGCTCTGCATCGCCGTAGCGGGCCTGGGCCTCATCCTGGCCTTCAGCCTGTTCTATAACGTCCGGCAGAAGCAATACTTAGACAACCTGAGGAAGAAGAACCAGACCATCGACCAGATGCACCAGAGCCTGGACGACATCGGCCAGCAGCTGATGGAGAAGCAGGAGGCCCTGGAGCAGGTGGAGGAGATGCTGCGAGACAGGGAGGAGGAGCTGGAAAGCCTGAACAATAAGGTGAGCCGCGCCGCAGCCGAGCTGGCCGGGAAGGACGAGGAACTGAAGGTGACAAGGACGGAGCTGGGAAAGGCCAAAAGACAAGTGAAGGTGCAGCAGGAGAAGATAGCGGAGAGCCGGGCGGAACTGAAGCGGGCGCAGAAGAAGGTGCAGGACCTGGTGAGCTGCGAGGCGGCGGCAAGGGCCGACGGCGAGACGACCAGCCTGGTGAACCGCATCGTGAACGAGGCGAGGACGTCGAGGACGGGAGTGGCGGAGATCAGCGACGGGGAATGGAACATACTGGCGGCCCACATCGAAGCACGGCACCCGGGCTTCCACCAGAGCCTGAAGGAAGGCATCCGAGACGTCTCGCCGCAGAAGCTGCGTGCCGCACTGCTGTGGAAGATGGGGATGAGCAGGGCGCAGATAGCAAGGCAGATGGGCTTCTCGCGACCCACCGCATCGCGATGGATAGAGGAAATTGAAGCGGCAATGGATGGGATTTAGCGTCAGCGGGGCGGTTCAGCTTCTCCTTGCCGGAATGCCAGCAGGTTTTGTGTGATTTCCTCCTGGCTGTCGCTGAGGGTGAGAATAAGGTTCTTGTATTTGCCTCGCGCCACGAGGTCCTGCAGCAGGGGCCAGATGGGCATTTCGTTCTTCCAGTAGTCCACGCCCATGAAGATCATGGGGCTGGCATAGCCGAAGCTCAGGTAGTGGTTCTGCACGGCCTCCTGGAAAATCTCCTGCAGGGTGCCGGCGCTGCCGGGGGTGTAGATGATGCCTCCCTTGGCAATGGTGAGGATGCCGTCCTCGCGGATGCTGTTGTCGAAATACTTGGCGATATGGGTGGCCAGGGGCGTGCTGGGCTCGTGCCCGTAGAGCCAGGTGGGGATGCCCAGGCTCTGGTAGTCGGTCTGCGGATAGCGCTGCCGGATGCGCAGGGCGGTATCGAGCCAGCCCGGGTCGGTGTAGGCAGGTGCGGTCATCATGGTATGCGCGGCATCGAGCAGCTCCAGTTCGTTGCGACCCGCCATCCAGGCACCCAGGTGAGTGGCCTCCATGGCTCCGGGTCCTCCGCCTGAGATCATCAGGAAACCCAGTTCGGTAAGGCGCTTGCTCAGATGGGCAATCTGCAGGTAGGAGGGGTCGGTGCGCAGCAGTCCGTGCCCGCCCATTACGCCCACCAGGCACCGCTCCTGGAAGGCGGAGAGAAACTGGTGGAGGCAGTCGCTGATGGAGTGGTCGTGGAGCGTGCGGGCCAGGGTCTCCTTGATGTCCTCGGCCTGCTTGCCTTTCTTCAGGTAGTGGCGATAGACGCGTCCGTCGTAACACTGCTGGTAGCTGTCGGGATGGTCGAGCTGATAGCCTTCGTAGAGCTCGTCGGCCGTATAGAGGTGGCTGCACAGATGGAACGTCTCGCCCATATTGGGGAAGAAAAGACATTCGCGCGACTGTTTCTTCAGTCCCATCGGCAGGGCGCAGCCCATGAAGATGCAGTCCTTGTACTGATGGCTCAGGGCCAACTCTGTCTCGGCCGTCAGGTTAACGGCCACGAATGCCAGCCGCTGAAGTGTCTCCTCCTCGCTGTGGAGCACCTTCGCCAGCTGCCAGTCATCGGTTATCTTTTGGTAGTTTGCTCTCATTTTTTCACTTGAACGGTAGGGTTTTTTGAACTTTTGAACCTTTTTCCGTGCAAATATAATAATTTTATTGGTAATTTGAGCGGAAAAAAGTAATTTTGTGCGATGAAACTGATTAAAACACTCCTTTTGGCATGTCTTTGCGGTGGTTTCGGACACCTTGCGCATGCCCAGATGCAATGGAAGAATCCACTGCAGGAAGAATTCCCCACTGTTCAGGGCCGTTGGTGGCAGGACGAGTTGAAGAACAATTATCACCGTTTCCCGGACAGGGCGAAGGGTGTGGTGCCCAACGGGCCCTGGAGCCAGTCGCTCCACTCGGCGGGCCTCTCGGTCTGCTTCCGGAGCAACTCCCCCAATATTCACGTCCGCTATACGACGGGAATAGGCATGAGGCAGATGTTCCACATGCCCTCGACCGGCAGTTCGGGCCTCGACCTCTATGCCACCGACCGCGACGGTGAAATCCGCTGGGTGAAGGGCAATATGTCTTCGGGCGACACGATTACGTTCAAGTTCGAGAATATCTCCTACCGCAATGCGAACAAGGACTTCGGCTACGAGTACGAGCTCTACCTGCCTCTCTTCATCGAGGTGAAGCACCTGGAGATTGGTGTGGAGGAGGGCCGAATGCTGCAGTTCCTGCCCGTCAGCCGCGAGCAGCCCGTCGTCTTCTACGGCACCAGCATCGCTCACGGCGGTTGCGCCTCCAGGCCCGGCATGTCGTGGCAGAACATCCTCCGGCGCGAGATGGGTCATCCGCTGGTGAACCTCGGCTTCTCGGGCAACGGACAGCTGCAGGACCCCGTCTTCGACCTGCTCGGCGAGGTTCCCGCAAAGCTCTATGTCATTGACTGCATGCCCAATATGACGGGCATCTCCGATTCCATCGTGCCGCGCATCCTGCGGGGTGTGAACAATCTGCGCCGGAAGACGGGGGCGCCCATCCTGCTGGTGGAGCACTGCGGATATCCCGGCGAGAGGTCCAGCGACAAGCGCCATGAGTCCTACCAGCGCGCCAACGACCAGCTGAAGATAGCCTTCGACAGTCTGACGGCAGACAGCATCCCCGACATCTACTATATGACAAAGGAAGAGCTGGGGCTGAAGGAGGATGATACGGTGGACGGTACGCATCCCAACGACCTGGGCATGCGCCACCTGGCAGACGGCTACAAGAAGAAGCTATGGCCGCTGCTCGGCTATACCCCCGGCACAGCTTACAAGCCCTGCACGCAGCAGCGCGACTTCTACGACTGGCGCGCCCGGCACGAAGAGGTGCTGCGCATGGGACAGGAAGGGGGCGATTTTGATGTGGTTATGATTGGCAACAGCATCACCCACTTCTGGAGCGGTGAGCCCAGCGAGACCCTTCACCGGGGCGACGACAGCTGGAAGAAGCTCTTCGGCAAGCGACGCGTCCTGAACATGGGCTTCGGATGGGACCGTATTGAGAACGTGCTGTGGCGCCTCTATCATGGCGAGCTTGACGGTTTCAAGGCCAAGAAGATAGTGGTCATGCTGGGCACCAACAACATTTCGGCCGATCCTGAACATATCGCCAGGATTCCCGGCGGTGTCATGCAGGTGATAGACTGCATCCGCAAGAGACAGCCCGAGGCCGAGATATACGTTCAGGCCATCTATCCCCGGCGCAACGAGCTGGAGAAGGTAGGTGAGGTAAACGCCAAAGTGAAGGAAAGGGTTCTGACGCGGCGCATCAAGGACAAGAAAATCCACTTCATCGACCCGGGCTCCGTCCTGCTCGACGAGACGGGCGAGGGCATCCGCGAGGAACTCTATGCGGGCGACGGCCTGCATCCGGCCGAAAAGGGCTACCGCCTGATCGGAGAGAAGCTGAAAGGGTACCTGGGACTGTAGTCCATAGTTCATAGTCCATAGTTCATAGTGCATAGTTGTTAACATCTGAATCTGAATCTTCATGACTTTGGACAGTCTCATCGCTCAGGGTGAGCACCAGCAGCAGGACTTCAAGTACGTCATCAGCAGCGTCAACAAGATAGCCCATTCGCTCTCGGCCTTTGCCAACACAGACGGCGGCCGGCTGCTGGTGGGCGTCAGGGATAACGGCAGGATTGCAGGTGTGCAGTCCGACGAGGAGATCTATATGATAGATGCCGCCGCCAAGAGTTTCTGCCTGCCTCCTGTGGAATGTCAGATGCAGACGACGCAGCAGGAAGGCTGCTCGGTGCTCATCTGTACGGTGGAGGTAAGCGGCCGGCGCCCTGTCCTGGCCCGCGAGGAAGACGGTTCGCAGCGCGCCTACGTTCGGGTGGCCGACCAGAATATCGTGGCCAGTCCTGTTCATCTGGAGCTGTGGCGTCAGCAGCAGAGCGGTCGCGAGAGTATCCTGCACGAGGCAGACCGCCGCTGGCTCTCACTCTTCGGACAGGCAGCGGAGGGCATCACGCTGAACCGCTTCTGCCGGCTTTCGCGACTGCCCAGAAAACGCGCCATCCGCCTTACTGCCCAGCTGCTGCGCTTCGGCTTGCTGCAGATGAAGTACGACGGACAGCAGTGGAGGTTCGGCTCTCTTTAAGAATAATAATAGGACGTAAGATACGAAGATATGAAAATAGGGTTCGACAATGAGAAGTATGTGAAGATTCAGTCTGATCACATCAAGGAGCGCATAGCACAGTTTGGCAACAAGCTCTATCTGGAACTGGGTGGAAAGCTTTTCGACGACCACCACGCAAGTCGCGTGCTGCCCGGTTTCCAGCCCGACAGCAAGTTGCGCATGCTGCAGCAGCTCAGCGATACGGCCGAGATCGTCATCGTCATCAGCGCAGTGGATATTGAGAAGAACAAGGTGCGTGCCGACCTGGGCATCACTTACGACGAAGACGTGCTGCGCCTGCGTTCCGAGTTCCAGAACCGCGGCTTCTACGTCAGTTCCGTGGTCATCACTCATTACAACGGTCAGGCCTCGGCCTCTGCCTTCCGCGAGCGGCTGGAACGAATGGGCATCCGCGCCTGTTACCATTATATGATAGAGGGCTATCCGCATAACGTGGCCCTTATCGACTCGCCCGAGGGATTCGGCAAGAACGACTACGTCGAAACCACCCGGCCTCTGGTTATCATCACCGCCCCCGGTCCCGGCAGCGGCAAAATGGCGGTCTGCCTGAGCCAGCTCTATCAGGAGCATCAGCGCGGAGTGGAGGCCGGCTACGCCAAGTTCGAGACCTTCCCCGTCTGGAGTCTGCCCCTGAAGCACCCCGTCAATATTGCCTACGAAGCGGCTACTGCCGACCTGAATGACGTCAATATGATAGACCCCTTCCACCTGGAAGCCTACAATAAGATAGCTGTCAACTACAATCGGGACATTGAGATCTTCCCGGTCCTGAATGCGCTCTTCGAAGGCATCTATGGCCGGAATCCCTACAAGTCGCCTACAGATATGGGCGTTAATATGGTGGGCTTCTGCATCAGCGATGATGAAGTATGCTGCCGGGCCTCGCTCGATGAGATCGTACGCCGCTACTACACCGCCCTGAACCGCTTTGCTACCGGTGTATGCGATGAGTCGGAGGTGAACAAGATAGCCCTGCTCTTCCGCCAGGCCGGCATCACTACCGACTATCGCCGTACGACTATCGCCGCTCGCGAGCGTAAGGAACAGTCGGGCCATACCTCAGCAGCCATAGAGCTGACAGACGGCACGATCATCACAGCCGAATCGAGTCCTTTGCTGGGATGTAGCGCGGCCCTTATCCTGAATGCTACGAAGCACCTGGCCGGTATAGACCACGCCATCAAGCTAATCCCACAAGATATGATTGTGCCCATCCAGCGCATGAAGGTGGGATGCCTGCAAGGACACAATCCCCGGCTTCATACCGACGAAGTGCTTGTTGCCCTGGCTATGCTCTCTACGCAGGACGACAACTGCCGCCGTGCTCTGGACACTCTGCCCGAACTGAAGGGTTGTCAGGTGCATGCAACGGTGATGCTCAGCGAAGTGGACCGTAAGATTTTCCAGAAACTTGGCGTCGGCCTTACCTGCGATCCCGTCTGCAAGCGGTAACACAAGGCGCCAGACTGCCGGGCTCGCTACAGCGAACGCAAATGGCACGGATAGGAATGAACCTCATCCGTGCCATTTGTTTTTGAACGATCTTGACGTTAGAAGCCCCAGAGGGTAAAGCCGGCGGATAGGCTCTGGAACTTGGGGCCGAAGTTTGTATCGAGTACGTTGCAGGGACTGTAGCGGAGGTAGAGGCCGATGAATTTGAAGCGGACGCTGGCCACCAGGTTTACGGTAACGGGGTTGATGCGCAGGTCGGTCGTCTTCTCCTTATACTTTTCCCCGTCGAGCGAGTAGCGGGTCTTGATGGTGCGGGTATGGCTGTTGTGCCCGCAGTTCACCGCCAGCTCGGGACCGACCACGAAGTGCCAGCCGTGCTTCAGGTTGAGGTCGTACATCAGCGGGAAGGTCATCTGGAAGATGTGCAGGCGCGAGAACTTGGGCACGGCTCCTGCAGGGTAGGGTACCACGCCGAGCACCTCAGCCGCATCCTGTTGGAAGCGGTACTGATGAGTCATCCGGTAGTTGCGCCACAGGAAGCCCATTGCCAGTTCCAGGCTGTTGCGCCGGTTGAAGTTGTAGCGCAGGCCGATAGCCTCCGTCCAGTTGATCTCCAGGCTGCGGCCCATCGTGACGTCCATCGGCGCCTTCTGACCAACGGCACTTACGAAGCCGATGCCCACACCGCTCATAAACAAATCGGTACTGCCCTTGCTGTGGCGTTTCTTTCCGAGGGGGATGCTGAAGTCGAAGCCGCCCGGATGGCGGTCTATGTCGTCGCTTAAGTCTGTACGCCTGCTGCCTGTCAGCAGGTCTCCACTGCTGTTGAGTTCCGGTTTCAGTCCGTTCGTTGCCGACTGGTTCTCTCGGTTCTCGTTCTCTGCGCCCAGGGGCAGGAAGAGGGTAGCCAGGATGGCGCCGGCTACCAAGCGCATTAAGTTGGTTTTCATTTGCAGGTTCTCCTTGATGTTATTCTTTTATAATGTTTGTCGTCATCACTCGGTCTTCTCATACCACAAGTGAGGAGCTTTCTTCTCTTCCCACTTCCTTATGAAGTCATGTTCTGCGCAGGGTGTCCCTCTGAATACCCTCCATCCCAATTCGATGTCGTCGGTATTGCCTTGAACCACGATGCCCTCCAAAGTATGGCAGGAGGCGAAGGCTGCATCGCCAATCTTTTTTAATGAACGTGGCAGAAGGAGGTACCACAATCCTTCACTGCGGCAGAAGGCTTCTTCCCCTATCTCCGTGACGCCCTCCGGAATATTCAAGCCGACAGGCAGCACTCCCTCGTGGAAGGCAAAGTCGCCAATCCGCTTCGTCCCGGCGGGAATGGCCGTATTCTGGCACCCCAGCCGGAGTGTCATCGAAGCGGTTTCCATAAGGGCGTTGCTGCCCTCGGGAGAAGAGAAGACGGGGTTTCCCGGAGCGACGGCGATGCTGACGCAGGACTTCAGGCCCGAGAAGGCTTCACGCTCAATATGTTCTAAGCTGCGCGGAATGCGGATGTGGCTGACGGGTATGCCGCAGAATGCTCCGCGGCTTATCGACTTTACGCCCTCGGGGATGACGGAGTTGCGGCATCCGGCCACCAGGCTGCTGTCCTCCTTCATGATGAGGGCATTGCTGTTACGGCGTGAGTCGAAGTGCTTGTTGCGGCGGTCCACCTCGATGCTGCAGAGTGCGGTGCATCGGGCAAAGGCGAAGTCTCCCACACCGCAGACCCCGCGCGGAATGCGGATGCGCTCCAGCGACGTACAGTCCTCGAAGGCATAGTCGCCAATGTTATCCAGCGAAGGGGGCAGCGAGATGGACTTCAGTCTATGGCAGTTGCCGAAAGCCCAACGGCCGATGTCCGTCACTCCGTCCGGGATATCGATGTACTCCAGGGCGAAACAGCCGGCGAAGGCACCCGGAAAGATGCCTTCTACATCGGAGGGAATGACGGTGGCACTACAACCGGCTATCAACAAGTTGTCTTTATCAATGACGGCGTTGCAGCCGTTCCTCGAATCCAAATACTCATTTCCTTCTTCTACAGTAATGTGCCGCAACCGCTCGCAACCGTAGAAAACGGCCTCGCCGATGACTTCCATACTCTTGGGAATGCTGACGCTCTCCAGGTTGGCACACATCAGGAACGCCCGTTCGTATATTGCTCTTACGCCTTCGCCGATGACGATGCGGCGGATACCCATACAGCCGGCCAGGCCCCAATCCCTGATGGCTGCGACGCGGTATTGCCTTCCGTTGTGCATTATCGTAGAGGGAATGTAGAGTGTGCTGTCCTTCACGAACGAATCGTCATGTACGGAGACCTCCACCATATTGTCTTCCTTATACCTCTTGTTGGTCTCGAACGTCAGGCCCGCTTCGGAGAAAGACTCTTTGGGTATATCCGTTCTGACGTGCTGCAGGTCGAAATCGAAGCCCCCGGGATGCCGCATTGCAGAACCCGTTCTCTCCTGTGCGCCCAGGGGCAGGAAGAGGGTAGCCAGGATGGCGCCGGCTACCAGGCGCATTAAGTTGGTTCTCATTTGCTGGTTCTCCTTATATTATTATCGTGCTTCATTTCTTATTCTCCGTCTTGAACATCTTGTACAAGTCCTTCATCGTGGCCGGACCTTCCATATAGACGAGGGTGAGGTGGAAGCTGTCGCGCGGCTCCTCATAGCATTGATAGCAGAGGAAGACCTGCTCGTCCTGCCGGTTGGGCAGCTGGGCGATGAGGTAGCTGAGGCGCCCCTCCTTCATGCCGTACTCCTGCACCCGGGGCGAGTCGAGCCCCCGGCAGTCCTGCCGGACCAGCTCCTCTATCTGCTGGCACTCTGTGCTGTCCGCCGTCATCTTCAGGCTTTGGAAGAGGCTGAGCCTGTAGCGCCTGGCCTGCTCGCCCTTTACGACTGCCTTCACCATCCGCTTTGCCGGGATGACTTTTCCCTCGAAGACGGGCTCTACGCCCAGTCCCTTCTGTGCCCGGACGGCTACGAACGGAGCGCAGAGGCATAGTATGATTATCAGTTTCCGTTTCATCTTTCTTCTTCTTATATATATATTATCGTCTTGAACTCTTGAACCCTTGAACT
>JAILKU010000145.1 GCA_024693505.1 Bacteroidaceae bacterium
TAAGATTTCGCTTGTCTTCTTCTGTCAGCAATTCTTTGTTTACGCAGACATGAAAAAAGGAGTTGCGCGATTTGCGTAACTCCTTGATTTTCAGTGTGGACCAGCCAGGGCTTGAACCTGGGACCTCCAGATTATGAGTCTGTTGCTCTAACCAACTGAGCTACAAGTCCGATGCAATGATTTGCAAGATTGCGGGTGCAAAGTTAGACATTTCCTGCAAATTATCCAAATGTGAAGGACAAAAATTTGGTATGCCGAAGGGAAATGAGTAATTTTGCGGCCAATAAGCTGAGTGAAAAGGGCCACATATGATTGTAAATAGTCAATTAACACGATGAACAAACGAGCTGCTACGATAGGTTTTTTTGATGGAGTACACAGAGGTCACTTGTTCCTCATAAGCCAGATGTGTTCCCTTGCAAAAGTCCAAGGGATGGAGTCGGTTATAATCACTTTCGACCGCCATCCCCGCGAGGTTATCCACTCGAACTATGTCCCTCAGCTGCTGTCCTTGCCTACGGAAAAACTCTTTTTGCTCCGGCAATCGGGAGCAGAACAGGTAGAAGTGCTTCATTTCACACAAGAAATGAGTTTGTGGAGCGCGTCGGAGTTCATGACGAAGGTTCTGAGAGAAAAACTGGACGTTTCGATGCTGGTGATGGGATACGACCATCGATTCGGTCACAGCGGCGGAAGTCACGAGGATTATGTTCGCTGGGGTAAGGAATGTGGTATCGAGGTGGAACTCGCTCATGAACTGGAGGGAGAGAAAATTAGCAGCAGCAGGATACGTTCTTTGCTTAAAGATGGGCAACTGGCTGAGGCTAACAGGCTGTTGGGATATAACTATCCGTTGAGCGGAACGGTAGTAAAAGGGCATCAGATAGGTCGGCACCTGGGATTTCCGACGGCAAACCTACAGATCCCAACGATGAAACTACTGCCTGCAGACGGCGTCTATGCCGGACGGGCTATACTACCAGAAGGTGAAGCATGCCCAGCTGTACTGAACATCGGAAAACGCCCTACAATGCAGAACGGGGAAAACATCTCTGTGGAAGTTCACCTGCTTCGTTTCTCAGGCGACCTTTACGAAAAAGAGATACGAGTGGAACTTGTAGCCAGGTTGCGCGATGAATTGCAGTTCTCATCGATTGACGAACTGAGGGCGCAAATCCAAAAGGATGCCGAAAAGGCCATTTGCTTACTCGACAAATGAACGCCAACGATTCTTTTATCTCACTTCATAGTTCGGACGATGTTCGGCACCTGGCTCTCGAACCTGTGCCAGAAGGAGTGGATATCAAATATTGCCTGCAGCAGATTGAGGGTTGGCAGACTGCACAGAAAAAACTTCCGCTTTGGGCCAATACAGAGGGTATTATCTTCCCAAAACGTCTTTCTATGGAACAATGTAGCAGTCAACAGACGGCCAGCTACAAGCGTTCTGTGGTGGAGAGACTCTTTCCTGATGCTGAAGCACGAACAGCTATAGCAGACCTGACAGGTGGTTTTGGGGTGGACTTCTCTTTCATAGCACCTCTTTTCAAGGAGGCCGTCTATGTAGAAGAACAGCCTGCACTCTGCGATTTAGCACGTCACAACCTGCCTCTCCTTGGGCTAAGGCAAGCCAAAGTTTTCACGCCCGACAGCGCTCCTGCAAAAGATGACTATGCCTTCATCTACCTCGATCCCTCTCGACGCAACGAGAACGGAAAGAAAATAGTGGCGCTGGAGGAATGCAGTCCCAACATAGTGATGCTGCAAGAAAAACTGTTACGGCAGGCTGAGAAGATTATGGTGAAGCTATCTCCGATGCTGGACATCAGCCTGGCTCTAAGACAATTGAGAGGAGTCAGAGAGGTCCATGTCGTGGGCGTTGAGGGGGAATGCAAAGAGCTTTTATTTGTTCTCTCCTCGCATTCCGGCACTCAAGAAGTCTCATTCCATTGTGCTAACCTGGGAACGCAAAGCAGCCCTTTCATCTGCAACCAATCAGATCGCCTAATCCCACCAAATGTTCTTCCAGAAGAGGTTGAACTGACCGGAGGTTTCCTTCACGAGCCAAATGCCTGTATCCTGAAAGCCGGGGTGCAAGAAGCATTAGCCGAACGGTTTGGTGCCAGAAAACTCCACCCTCTGAGTAATCTCTACTTCAGTCCAAAGCCGCTGGAGGGGACACAGGGACTCTTCCGCAGCTTTCAGATCACGACTTGGAGCGACTTTGGGAAAAAGAACATTCGGCAGATGTTGGGAAACCTGAAGCAGGCTAACCTGACAGTCAGAAACTTTCCCTCCTCAGTTGCTGAACTACGCAAGAAACTCCGTTTAGCTGAAGGAGGAAATACTTATCTTTTTGCTACCACTAATAGTAAAGGACAACACATTCTTATCCACACTTTAAAATATGAAGAAAATGAATAGACTTATCAGCACCATTCTACTTTTCCTTACCTCAGCCAATTGTCTGACGATGCTTGCTCAAGGAACTGAAACCCTTCATCATTGGAAGGCAGGAGAAACCGTCAGTGCTGCCGAAGTGGATCAGTTTGGTCAAACACGCTGCTTCGAAGCAGTAGAAATACCTGATCATATATGGGAACAGATGCAAGGCAAGACCTACAAGCCAAATGCCGACATCGGGCGGAAAGACTTACGCTACCTGCGGTTACTTCATTGGGACTATGATGAACGTATCCATTTGGGTGAGATGATCTGCAATGCAGCTATTGCCAATGAATTGGTGGATATCTTCCGACAGTTTTACCAGGCACACTACCCTATCCAACGTATGGTTCTGCCCGACAACTACGGAGCTGACGATGAGTTGCAGATGAGGGCCAACAATTCATCCTGCTTCTGCTATCGTCCTATAAGTGGCACGAAGAAACTATCAAAGCATGCTCTGGGACTGGCTGTTGACTTGAATACCCTCTACAATCCCTATGTTGGAATGCGCAACGGTAAACCCTTCCTGGAACCGTCTACAGCCAAAGCATATACCGACCGCTCGAAGACATTCAAATACAAGATAGACCAAAACGACCTAGCCTACCGACTCTTCACCTCTTATGGTTACACTTGGGGCGGTAGCTGGCAGACAAGAAAAGACTATCAGCACTTCGAGAAAGAACTCTCGCAGGCTACAAAACCTGTAATCTTGGGCGATGAGCGGTTTGATTTCTATCTGCCTCTCATCAAAGAGAAAAAGGTGGCCCTTTTCAGCAACCATACGGCAATGATCAGGGGACGCCATCTGGTGGACCATTTAGTGGAGCGCGGCATAAATATAACGGCCATCTTCTCGCCCGAACATGGTTTTCGCGGAAAAGCTGACGCTGGAGCCAGGGTGGAGGACGAAGTGGATGCACAGACAGGAGTGCCCATCCTTTCGCTCTACGGACAGAACCGCCAGAAGAACCTCGGCCCTGAGGCCATGCAGACCTTCGACGTCCTGCTAGTCGACATTCAAGATGTTGGCTTACGTTTCTATACTTACTACGTCACGATGTGTCATCTGATTGATGCCTGTTCAGCAAGCAATAAAGAGGTCGTCGTCCTGGATCGCCCGAACCCAAACGGGCACTATGTTGACGGTCCCATTCTTGATATGAAACTACGCAGCGGAGTAGGTCATCTGCCCATACCCGTTGTGCATGGTCTGACTTTGGGCGAACTGGCGCAAATGGCTATTGGAGAAAAATGGCTCAACGAGGGAAACGACTGTAAGCTTACGGTCATTCCCTGCCTGAACTACACTCATCAGACCCATTATGCCCTACCTGTTGCGCCTTCGCCAAACCTGCCCAATATGCAAGCTGTTTACCTCTACCCTTCGCTTTGTCCTTTCGAAGGAACAGTTGTCAGTCTCGGCCGCGGAACAGATAAACCCTTCCAACTCTATGGGCATCCTCTCATGAAGGGGAAATACACCTTCTCCTTTACGCCCCGTAGCGTATCAGGAGCCACCCGCCCCCCTCTTCTCGATCAGCAATGTTACGGCGTAGACCTCTCTACCCTACCCTACGAGAAAATTTGGGAGGAAAAGATAAATCTGTCATACGTCATTGATGCCTATCAATGCCTAAAAGCACAGGGAAAGGCAGAGGGCTTCTTCACATCCTTCTTCGACAAGCTATTAGGTCAGACCTATGTCCGCGAAATGATTATAGAAGGCCGAAGTGAAACAGAGATTCGCGCCCGCTGGAAACAAGACGTTGATCAATTCAAGGCAAAGCGCAAGAAGTATCTTCTCTACTGAACTTTATTTCGTCTGTCTGTCTCCACTTTTCCTCAATTACCATATTAAATACATATTTTACTCATACTACACTTATGTTCCTCTCTAATTGAACTCTACAACAAGCGAAACTTAAGTTAATAATCATAAATCTTGGACAATAAATCTTAAAATAGTTGGCCGGTTGCATTCTTTAGCTTAATTTTGTATCATGATTCCAATGATAATGCTCCTTGTGGCGCTTTTCCAGCAGCCCGACTCCATACCTGCCGATACCCTGCAAACAGATACATTGCGCGAGGTAACGGTAAAGGGCGACACCATTCTGCCCGTCCTGGATGCCATATTGAAGTCGCTCGAGGCGCATCCCATTCCCAAGAGCCCACCTAATCTGGGCGATATACTGGAAAAATACGCACCAGGCCTCCAGGACCGCATCACTCACCCCTTCGCTATTAAGGACCGGAAGCGCGAAAAGCTGAAACGCAAGCACCAGAAGATTTTGCGAAACTACGACCAGGTTATACCCTTTGAGTACCTGCTTCGTCAGGCTTATATGGAGTTACAGTTGGAAGATTCGCTCGAAAAGGCGAAGGAAAAATAAAAAAACTCCCAAAAAGTTTTGCACATTAACAGAAAACTCCTACCTTTGCACCCGCTAAGAAGCCCAGATGGCGGAATCGGTAGACGCGCTGGTCTCAAACACCAGTGGGGCAACCCGTGCCGGTTCGACCCCGGCTCTGGGTACTGAATCGGAGTTTTTGCATAAAGACTCCGATTTTCTTTTTCTTCCATATAATATAGAATATGGGAAAATTTTTGTATCTTTGCACTCAGTTTGGCTATACAATTGAATGTTATGAACAGAAAAGGAAAAATTTTGTTTGTTCTACTGACGGCAATCTTACTCATTTGTCGTATACAAATTGCTGTAGCCGGGAATAAGGAGTGTTTCACGCTTTCGTTTACCTATCAAGTAAAGAGTGCTGAACCTTGTCTGATGCTGGAAATTCCTGGAATACTGTGTGTTAGTATTATCGACGGGAAGTCTTTAGCCGATGACGGAGGTCAGAACTATGCTGCCTTCCCTATGAGCGATGGCTCCGTTCCCGTACTTGAAGCCAGACTCAAATTACGGTTGCCTATTGGTGAGCGCGAATTGAAGGATATGCCTGTTGGTGTGCCTATTTCCATGTTGCGGAGGCCTTTTGGCAAACATCGGGTAGAACTCGTTTATTCTGGGGCAAGATGGTCACTTTATGTCGATGGAATGCTTGCTGATAACGACTTCCCATTAGGTTATCCCGAGCATATACCTGCTACCACAAACTACAATAAAACTTACGTCAGCGATGTCGTCCTGAAGCAGGAGGCCTCTCTGAAGGAACGCCCTGAGCGCACTCTGTCTGCCAATCAGATTCAGTATTTCACACCTCAGGGCCATAATTCGTGGGTTGGCGATGTCGCAACCTGTTATTTTCAGGAGCGATACCATCTCTTCTACCTCTTCGATCGTCGCGGACATCGTTCAAAGTTCGGACGAGGCGGACATTATTTCGAACACCTCTCTACTGCCGATTTCAATACCTGGACAGAGCATCCTGAAGCCACCCCGATCGAAGAGCAATGGGAAACCTTCGGAACGGGCACGCCTTTCATCTGGCACGACTCACTTTTCCTGAGCTATGGAATGCACACCTCGCGCATCTTTCCACAGGAAGAGACGGCTACGCCTATGCAATGGGAGTATATCCGGAATAACGGACAAAGCAAAGCCTTATCCTTTGACAGTTTAGGAAAGCTTTATCCCTCGGGCGCCTCGTATTCCGTTGCCTTCAATAATGCAACACAGTTCAAGAAGTCGCGCATCCTGATCCATCCTGCCGAAAACCCGACAATCTATACTGATGAGACGGGAAGGCTGATGATGCTGGCCAATTATGGGGCCAGCGGCACTTGGAGCAGCGACTGCTTAGACGGCGGATGGAAATGTCTGAGCAAAGACTTCCCGCCTGGCGGAGACTGTACCTTTATGTTTCATTGGGGCAATTATGACTATATCGTTGGCGGATTCACACATATCTGGATGAAGAAGGCCGAAGAACCAATAACTGCCTATACCGATATGGTTTCGTTGGGGAATGACTTCTACGACGGCCTGAGCGTACCAGCCTTTACCCGACTGCCTTCAGGACGAGTTATTATGGCCGGATGGATGCAACTGAACAGGCATTGGGGCGGACCATTGGTGCTTCGCGAACTGATTCAACACGCTGATGGACGTATCGGATCACGGTTTATGCCCGAACTGATGTCAAGAACAAAGAAAAAAACGCTTCTCAGCCGTAATGTTAAGGAAGAGACAACACTTCATCTGCCAAGCACAAGCGGATTGCTCACATTCGATGTTGTTCCGTCAGCAGACGGGAAGATTGACCTAACTTTCCTGAATGCTTCAAGTCAGGAAAATGCTTTTACCTGGACATTAGACCTTAGCGAACAAAGAGCTCAGTTCTCTCCAGAAGCCAGTCAAAGACAAAAGACATTGCGAGAAGGCGGAAGTCCGCAAGATGCAACAGACTATGCTATTGATCATCTTGAGCTATCCAAGGACAAAACGATACCAGTAAGGATAATCCTTCGAAGTGACCAAAAGTTTACCGGTACCGTTGCCGATGTTGAAATAGCAGGAAAACGAACAATGATAACCTACAGACATCAGCTACAGCCAAAGGTTATGAACATCAAGACGGATAGAACGCAAGTTATGAACGTATCCTTTGCAAAGTTCAAATGAAACTTTCTTTGCGCATTATGCTTAGGCAAATGTAATTTTTTCTGTAAACTATATTTACTTATCAACAATAGCCCGCTTTTTTCAGAAAGGCCTTCAAAATTTTGCTAAACCCGGGTCCCGCAAATTTTCAAAGGCCTTTCCGCAATTGTTTGAAGGTAGGGGAATTTTTTTGCTTCTCTAATTTGTAAATAATATTTATCTCTCTTACGAGCTAATGAATCCTCTTACATCATTTTCTTTACCAGTTCCCAAATGACAATTCCAGCCGTCACGGAAACGTTCATACTATGCTTTGTACCATACTGGGGAATCTCCAAACAACCTTCGCACTCATCTACAACCGACTGTTGAACGCCCTTTACCTCATTACCTAATATAATGGCATAGCGCTTTCCCGGTTCCACATTAAAATCATTCAGTATCGTACTGCCCTCGCATTGCTCTACTGCCAATACCTCATAACCTGAGTCCTTCAACCACTTTACCGCATCCAGAGTATCCTTGAAATATTTCCAATCCACACTATCCTCTGCGCCAAGTGCTGTTTTATGAATCTCAGGATGAGGCGGAACAGCCGTTATGCCACACAGACAAACACCAGCAAGCCGGAACGCATCAGCTGTCCTGAATATACTCCCTACATTATACAGACTTCTTACATGATCGAGCACAACAACCAACGGAGTCTTCTCTGCGGCATGATATTCCTCTACGCTCATACGGCCCATCTCCGTCACTTTAAGTTTTCTCATTTTCATACTTGTCGATAACTTTTCCACAAAGATAATGAAAAAGTGTGGATAATGTGTGGATAACTCCTCCTTTTTACACAAAAAAGTTGTAGAAACGAATGCACTACTCTACTTTTTCACACCAAAGAAGAGTTTTAAAAATTATTTTCACACAATTTTTGCCACTTATTTTATGTACAATTGAAATAAAGTTATTATCTTTGCGCGTTAATAACAGATGTTGATAAGTATATCCATTATTCTGCACTAATCTAAATGACAGAAAGGAAAAACAAGAAGAAGAAAGAATGTTGAAAACAAGTTGAAAATGTCTTGCGGAAGGTTGATAACTCCAAGCCTAAAAAAGGATTAGAAAGTTATCATCATTTTCCACGGGCTATCATCATTATCATTCATTCTCTTTCATAAAAAGAAAAGAAATAAATTATATATTATGATTGTTAAAAAAGAATGGAAAAAGCTGGGGTTCATAAATGAACCTATTGCTGAGGGCACAGATCTGAAGGCGGCTATCCGCCAGATGTGCCAAGAGAAGAATGCAGTCATTATGGCGCATTATTATACTGAAGGCGAGGTTCAGGACGTAGCCGACTTTGTGGGCGACAGTTTGGCCCTGGCTCAGAAGGCGGCTCAGACGGATGCGGAGATTATCGTGATGTGCGGCGTTCATTTCATGGGCGAGACGAATAAGATTCTCTGTCCGGACAAGAAAGTGCTGGTGCCCGACCTGAATGCAACATGCAGCTTGGCCGAGAGCTGTCCGCCTGCAGCGTTCCGTCAGTTCGTTGAGGCCCATCCTGGTCATACTGTAGTGAGTTATGTGAATACTACTGCAGCCGTAAAGGCACTCACAGATGTGGTGGTGACCAGCGGTAATGCCCGTCAGATAGTGGAAAGCCTACCCGAGGACGAACCCATCATCTTCGGTCCTGACGAGAATCTGGGCAACTATATCAACAGTATAACAGGCCGTAATATGTTGCTTTGGAAGGGCGCTTGTCACGTTCATGAGAAGTTTTCGCTCAAGAAGATACTGGCTCTGAAGAAAGAACATCCCAATGCAAAGGTGCTGGTACATCCTGAGTGCAAGGGTCCTGTTGTGAAGATAGCGGATAAGGTAGGCAGTACAGCCGCTTTGCTGAAGTTCAGTATCCAGGATGAAGCTACTGAGTTTATTGTGGCTACTGAGAGCGGCATCCTCCACGAAATGCAGAAGGCAGCACCCCAGAAGACCTTTATACCTGCTCCGCCAGACGACAGTACTTGTGCATGCAACGAGTGTAACTATATGAAACTCATCACGATGCAGAAACTCTATAACTGTCTGAAGTACGAATGGCCGACGATTGAGGTGGATAGCGAAGTAGCCGAAAAAGCTGTGAAACCTATCAACCGGATGCTGGAGATTTCTGCCAAGTTGGGACTTTGAGTTAAGGTTTGAAATGTTCAATAGTAAGAAGAATTAATGGTAAACATATTAAAATATATCAGTCGTCTGCTGGCAACCTATACTTCGCCTTTTATTATTTTGACGGCAATAGTGGCACTGATATGGCCTTCGCTTTTCGGATGGGTTCAGCAGGGCGACAGGGCAAGCATTATACTGGGTCTTATCATGCTGACAATGGGATGCACCCTCAGTATGGAAGACTTCCGCATTCTGCTTCGCCGTCCTTTGGACATCTTCATCGGCTCTTTGGCTCAATATACGATTATGCCTCTTGTTGCTTGGAGTTTGAGCAGACTTTTCCATCTGGATCCT
>JAILKU010000147.1 GCA_024693505.1 Bacteroidaceae bacterium
CACCAGCGGTGACTATCAGAAGTATTACGATGACATGTACAAAGGACGTTAAGAGAGGATAATAAAACATGCAGAGCATAACGAAATATCAAGAGACTTACCATCGCGACCCGGAAGCCGTGGCCTTCTGCCCCTACAGAATCTGCCCCATCGGCGCACACTCCGATCATAATCTGGGTAAGATCACGGGGTTGGCCATCGATAAAGGTATCCACATCGCCTATTCACCAAAACATAACGGGGTGGTGGAGATGATGTCCCTGCAGTTTCCCAAGCGCGCACAGTGGCACATTGCTTCTGTGCCCGACAAGAAGGTAGGTGACTGGGCCGACTATCTGCGTGGTGCGACGCAGGTTCTGGGTAATAAATACCGCCTGCAGATGGGGCTCTGCGGAGTCATCGAAGGAAGCCTCCCCATCGGAGGTCTCTCATCCTCTGCCGCCGTCACCATCGCCTTCTTGTCTGCCCTCTGCAAGGTAAACGGCATTGTCTTGGGCAAACAGGAACTCATCGACATCGCCTACGAGGCCGAACTCACCTATGTGGGTGTGTCCATCGGCAAACTGGACCAAAGCTGTGAAGTGCTGGGACAGAAAGATCACCTCCTCTATCTCGACACCAAGGACGGCAGCTACGAACTGATTCCACGTCCGGCAACGATGAAGCCTTGGAAGATTGCCATCTTCTTCTCCGGTCTGGAACACAGCCTCGCCGGTTCCAAGTTCAATATGCGCGTGGATGAACTCCGCTCCGGCGTCTATGCCCTGCAGGCCTTTGCCGGCATGGACTACGGCAAGTTCCAGGAAGCCAATGCCCGCAACGTGCCCCGTGAGATCTATGAGCAGTACAAGAACCGTCTGCCGGCTCCGTGGGCACGCCGCTGTGAGCACTGGTACACCGAGTTTGAGCGAGTGGAGAAGGGTGCCGAAGCCTGGCGGCGTGGTGACATCGAAGCCTACGGCCGTCTGTCTTTCGAGTCCGGCTGGAGCAGCATACACAACTGGGAGTCAGGTGCTCCCGAGCAGATTCGCCTCTATGAGATTATGACACAGACCGACGGCATCTACGGTGGCCGCTTCAGTGGCGCCGGCTTCAAAGGCTGCTGCATGGCACTCATCGACCCCGCCTACGAGGAAGAGATCAGCCGCAAGGTGACGGATGCCTACCTCTCCAGCTTCCCCTACCTCAAAGGCAAATACGACGTCTTCATCTGCGACAGCGCCGACGGCGTCACCCTATAATTTTTCATTTTTCATTCTTCCAACGTCCTTTAATTTTTCGCCCTTGAAAACTCTTATCCTTGCCGCTGGCTACGCCACACGCCTCTATCCCCTTACGGAGAACTTCCCCAAACCCCTGTTGAAGGTTGGTGAACACACCATTCTCGATTGGCTTATCGACGATATCGCCACCTGCCATCTCGTTGATGAGTTCATCGTTATCTCCAATCACCGCTTCGCCCATATCTTTGAGGACTGGGCAGAAAAGAAGAACCGTTCGGCATCAGTTCCCATCACTGTCCTCGACGATGGCACCTCCACAAATGACACCCGTTTAGGTGCCGTCCGCGACATCGAACTCGCCCTACAGCAGGTGGCCGCTCGGGGCGACTCACCAGCCGACGGCTACCTCGTCATAGCCGGTGACAACGTCCTCGACTTCAGCCTCACCCGTTTCATCCAGTATGCTCAGCAGAAAGGCACCTCGTGTATCATGCGTTTCCACGAGCCCTCCCATGAGCGTCTGCTCAAATGCGGCGTAGTCACCGTCGATGCCGATGACCTGGTTACTGAGATGACCGAGAAATCCCCCACTCCCGCCACCCACTGGGCCTGCCCCCCCTTCTATTATTACACCACACAGGATGCTCAGCTTGTCACACGAGGCATAGAACAAGGTTGCGGCACCGACGCGCCTGGCAGCTATATCGCCTGGCTCTGCAAACAGGTTCCCGTTCATGCCATGCAGATGCCCGGCCGCCGTTATGACATCGGTAACCTCCAGAGCTACGAAGAGGTGCAGCGCACTTATGCGGGAATCAGCGCCCTTCAAGGCAAAACAATCCTCGTCACCGGTGCAGCCGGCTTCATTGGCTCCAACCTCGTCAAGCGTCTCTTCAGAGAGATGACCCAAGGCACCATTGTCGGCATCGACAACATGAACAGCTACTACGATGTCTCCCTCAAGGAATACCGCCTCCAAGAGCTGAACCATTTGCCTTGGAGCCAGTCGGAACCCTCGGGACTGCACTGGTCCTTCATCCGGGGCTCCATCGCCGACCGCGAACTCATCAACCGCCTCTTTTCCGAGTATCACTTCGACATCGTCGTCAACCTCGCCGCTCAGGCCGGTGTGCGATACAGCATCGAGAACCCCGATGCCTACATCGACAGCAACATCATCGGTTTCTACAACATCCTCGAAGCCTGCCGCCACGCCAAAGAGCTGGGCACTCCCAGCCCCACCTACCAAGGCGTGGAGCACCTGGTCTATGCTTCCTCCAGCTCCGTCTATGGCGGCAACAAGAAGATTCCCTTCAGCACCGACGACCGCGTGGACAACCCCGTGTCCCTCTACGCCGCCACCAAGAAGAGCAATGAGCTCTTTGCCCATTGCTACAGCAAACTCTATAACATCCCCAGCACCGGCCTGCGCTTCTTTACCGTCTATGGCCCTGCCGGACGGCCCGATATGGCCTACTTCGGCTTCACCAACAAACTCCTGAAAGGCGAGACCATCCAGATCTACAACTTCGGCAACTGCCGCCGCGACTTCACCTACGTCGATGACATCGTCGAGGGCATTGTCCGCGTCATGCAGAAAGCCCCGGAGAAGAAGACCGGCGAGGACGGCCTGCCCCTCCCCCCCTATGCCGTCTATAACATCGGCGGCGGGCAGCCCGAGAACCTCCTCGACTTCGTTCAGACGCTGCAGGAGGAACTCCTCCGCGCAGGCGTCCTCCCGCAGGACTACGACTTCGAGGCCCACAAGCAACTCGTCCCCATGCAGCCCGGCGACGTCCCCACCACCTACGCCGACGCCGCAGCCCTCGAGCGCGACTTCGGCTTCACGCCCAAGATCACCCTTCGCGAAGGCCTTCGACACTTCGCCGAATGGTACAAGGAGTACTATGGCTAATATAAAAGGGACCTATAAGTCAAATAGTTAAATCATATATTAGCCTATGACATAGATAACAAAATCGACATACAGACAGAAGTGTCCGCTTAGGTGCTTCTTTTGGTATCCTGATAACGCCTTCCCACAGCTGTGGGAAGGCTTC
>JAILKU010000158.1 GCA_024693505.1 Bacteroidaceae bacterium
GGCAAGACAATACAGACAGCCATCTTGCAAGTTACAGGCGTTGAGAAAGGCATCAAGCCTGCCCACCTTACCCTCGAGGTGCAGAACCCAGAGCTTTGGAGCGCAGAGAAGCCAAACCTCTATACCGTCAACATTGCTGTCGGCGGCGACATCTACACGCAGAAGTACGGCTTCCGCAAGATAGAGAACCGCGACGGACAAGTCTTCATCAACGGCAAGCGCGTGATGTTCAAGGGTGCCGACCGTCACGACACGCATCCAATTTACGGTAAGGCCGTGCCTGTGGAAAGCATGATTGAGGACATCCTCTTGATGAAGCGTCACAACCTCAACACGGTTCGCACAAGCCACTATCCCAACGACCCGCGCATGTATGCCCTCTACGACTACTACGGCATCTACGTCATGGACGAGGCCGACCTGGAGTGCCACGGCAATCTTTCCATCAGCAATAATGAAGCATGGACGGATGCCTACGTTGACCGCGAGGTGCGCATGGTGCTCAGGGACCGCAACCATCCCAGCGTCATCTTCTGGAGCATGGGCAACGAATGCGGCGGCGGCCGGAACTTCGTGGCCGGAAAGGCGGCCATCAAGGCCCTGGACAGCCGTATGGTCCACTACGAGGGCATGAACGATGTGGCCGACATGGACAGCCGGATGTATCCCAGCATCAGGGACATGATAAACCTGGACCGTAACGACAAACTCCAGGGACGCCCGTTCTTCCTCTGCGAATACGCTCATGCCATGGGAAATGCCATCGGCAACCTGAAGGAATACTGGGACTACATCGAGTTCCAGTCGCAGCGGCAGATAGGCGGCTGCATCTGGGACTGGGTGGACCAGGCACTCTGCAAGTACGGCGAGCCCGAGACCAATATGTACTACGGCGGCGGCTTCGGCGACATGCCCAACGACAAAGACTTCTGCTGCAACGGTATCATTACGGCCGACCGGCATGTAACGCCCAAGCTCCTGCAGGTGAAGAAGGTCTATCAGTACGTCGGCTTCCACCTGAATGCCCGTAAGCAGCTGGTCATCTGCAACCGCTATGCTTTCCTGAACCTGAAGGACTTCCGCCTGCGATATACCTACGAGCGCGACGGACTGGTTGTCGGTCGTGGCGAACGCGACCTTCCCAGCGTGGCTGCCGGCGACAGCATTGTCCTTTCCGATATCATGGCTGAGGCGTCGCCGCGTGACGGCCTCTTCACGCTGAATCTTTCCTTGGAGCTTGCAAAGCCCACCCTTTGGGCAGAGGCCGGTCATGTGGTGGCCGAGGAGCAGATCGTCTTGGCCGATCGCCGGACGCCTCAGTACGGAAGCGGGTGGGGGAGCTTCCCCTTCGACATCGAGAAACCGGCTGCTGGCGGCGTGCGTGCCAAGGGCAGCGACTGGCAGGTGGAGTTCAGTGCCGAAGGCACGCTTACCAGCTTGCAATATCGCGGCCAGGAGATGATACACCAGGGCAGGGGATTGCAGTTCAACGGCTACCGCAGCATCAACAACGACAACCGCCATTCAAACATGCAAATCGTTCCCGGTACGACCAAAATCAGTCAGAGTCCCCGCAACGACTCCCTCTTCGTCTGCGTAGTCCAGAAGGCAGTGCAGGGCAAGACGGAGGTGCCCATCCAGATAAACTATTGCGTAACGGCTGGCGGTCGCGTCGAGGTAGAGGCCTCGTTTGGCAATGCAGGCAATCATGAATTCACCCGTCTGGGCCTTCAAGTGAGTCTGTCCGACAAGCTGGAGCGCGTAGAGTGGATGGGGCGCGGCCCGATGGAGAACTATCCCGACCGTCTGGAGGCAGCCCGCCTTGGGCGTTGGCAGAGAAGCGTTACGGATATGGAGGAAGAGTATGTCCGTCCGCAGAGCATGGGCGAGCGCAGCGATGTGCGCTGGCTCTCCCTTACCGACGAGCGAGGCCGTGGTGTGCGCATTCAGAACATCAGCGGCTGGCTGGGCTTCAGCGCGCTGCACTATGCCGACGAAGACCTGTGGCGGACGAAATATCGTCACGAACTCGGCCAGATACGGCGGCCCGAGGTCATCCTTCACCTGGATGCAGCTATGCGAGGCATCGGTAACGGCAGTTGCGGCCCCGGCCCCCTGCAGAAGTATGAGCTGCGCGAGCCGGCCTATAGCTATGGATTCGTAATAGAACGAAGCCGGTAAGTTTAAAGCATACGACTCCAAATGATTACACTTCGCGAACTATACAGAATCGGCTATGGTCCGAGCAGCAGCCATACGATGGCTCCGCGCTATGCGGCCAAGCGCTATCATGAGCGTCATCCCGATGCTCCCCGCTACCGCGTTACGCTCTACGGTTCCCTTGCAGCTACCGGCCGCGGTCATATGACCGACCGCGCCATTCTCTCCGTGCTTGGTTCCGACCGCACCGAAATCGTCTGGCAGCCCCGCGTCTTCCTGCCCTTCCATCCGAACGGCATGCAGTTCGTCGTGCTCGATGCCGACGGTGCCGAACACGATTCGTGGACTGTATTCAGCATTGGTGGCGGTGCGCTGGCCGAAGAGGGCGTTCCCACCGTAGAGTTCCCCCGGATATACGGTATGCATTACGCCAGCGACATACTCGCCTGGTGCGAGCGCACAGGCAAAAGCTACTGGGAATACGTTCAGGAGTGCGAGGGAACCGACATCTGGGACTTCCTCGCCGAAGTATGGCAGACGATGCGCAGCGCCGTTGAGCGGGGTCTTGAGCACGAGGAAGTGCTGCCCGGGCCGCTCAACCTGCGTCGCAAGGCCGTCTCCTACTATACGAGGGCCGAGGGTTACCAGGCCAGTATGAAGAGCCGCGGTCTCATCTTTGCCTATGCCCTGGCCGTCAGCGAGGAGAACGCCTCGGGCGGTAAGATCGTCACGGCCCCCACCTGTGGCAGCTGCGGCGTCCTGCCCGGCGTACTCTATCACTTATGGAAGAGCCGCAGCATCAGCGAGCCCCGCATCCTTCGTGCCCTGGCCACGGCAGGCCTGTTCGGAAACATCGTGAAGACCAATGCCAGCATCAGCGGCGCAGAAGTCGGGTGCCAGGGCGAGGTCGGCGTGGCTTGCGCCATGGCTGCCGCTGCCGCTGCACAGCTTTTCGGCGGCACCCCCACACAGATTGAGTATGCTGCCGAGATGGGACTTGAGCACCACCTCGGTCTAACCTGCGATCCCGTGGGCGGACTGGTGCAGATTCCCTGCATCGAGCGAAACGCATACGCCGCAGCCCGTGCCATGGATGCCAATTCCTATGCCATGTTTACCGACGGACTCCATCGCGTCTCGTTTGACAAGGTGGTCGAGGTCATGAAGAAAACCGGGCACGACCTGCCCAGTCTCTACAAGGAAACCAGCGAGGGCGGATTAGCTGTGGAGATGAAGGAAAACCAACAGGAATAAACCATAGGAAACGAAATTGTCTTTGGATTGAACCATAAAGATTTGAATGATATGATGAGAACAACCTCCTTCTTGCTGGCTTTGGCCATTGCCCTGTCTGCCGGAGCTGCAGACTTCAATATCCTGAAGTACGGTGCCCGGGCCGACACGGCGCGACTGAGTACGGCGGCCCTGCAAAAAGCCATCGACGACTGCTCCAGGGCTGGAGGCGGTCGGGTTGTAGTGCCGGCCGGGGGTTACAAGATCGGGTCTGTTGTCCTGAAGAGCAACGTTCACCTCTACCTCGAGGAAGGGGCTACACTCTACGGCAGTACGGATATCAGGGACTACCTGCCCATGAAGTCAGACTACGTCTCGCTGCGCACCCAGCACAACACTCTGCAGTTCATCTATGCCGACCAGGTGAAGAATGTCTGCATCGACGGACTGGGCACCATCGACGGTCGCGGCGGAGTTTTCAAGAAGACTACAATGGAAGAAGCTGGCATCCTGCGTCCTCATCTCATCCGGTTCATCCGGAGCGAGGACATCCTGGTGCGCGGCATCACCCTGCGCAACAGCGGGTGCTGGATGCAGCACTACCTGGCTTGCGACAGGGTGAGGATAGAGGGCGTTACGGTATTCAACCGCGACAATTACAACAATGATGCACTCGACCTGGACTGCTGCAGGGATGTGGTCGTTACCGGGATGATAACCGATACCGACGATGACGGACTGACGCTGAAGTCCACTGCCGACCGCCCCTGCGAGAACATCCGCATCTCGGACTGCATCGTTTCCAGTCATTGCAATGCCGTCAAGATGGGCACCGAGTCGAACGGCGGCTTCCGGAATATCAGCATCAGCGGCATCATCGTGAGACCCAGCAGCAACCAGGACAAGAAACTCTACGGACTGACTCAGGGCATCTCGGCTATCTCCTTAGAAATCGTGGACGGCGGTGTGCTGGAGAATGTCAGCGTCTCCGACTTCATCGTCGAGGGCACCGAGTCGCCCGTCTTCATCCGCCTCGGCAATCGCGGCAGGGGCTATCGGTTCAGCAGCCCCGACGACGACCCCACAGACTTCACCCGGCTGATTCCCATCGAAACGGTCGGGCGCATCGACGGCGTCCGCATCAGTAACTTCGTGATACACGGGGCAGGTCCCACCGGCTGCAGCATAACCGGCCTGCCAGGCCATCCCGTGGAGAACATCACCATCTCGGACATCACACTCCACCAGAAGGGGGGCGTCACCGAGGCCGAACTGCCCGGGATAGCCGAGAGCATCAAGAACGAGAAGGAGAAGGACTACCCCGAGGCAACCATGTGGGGACGCCTGCCGGCCAAGGGCTTCTTTGTGCGCCATGCCCGAAACGTGCAGTTCAGCAATATACAGATCCGGACTGAGCGTCCCGATGCCCGGCCAGACTTCGTTCGCCAAGATGTAGGGGACTGAAGAGATGTTCAAGAGTTCAAGAGTTCAAGAGTTTAAGAGTTCAAGAGTTCAAGAGTTCGAAATTATGCACCAATAAAAACAATAAACCGATATGAAAACAAGAAGATTCTTTTCGTTTGTCCTGATGGCAGCAACCTGCCTGTCAGGCTATGCCCAGAAGGTGGTGTCCGCCCAGAGTCCCGATGGACAGACCAGTGTGAGTGTAACACTCTCAGACCGCATTTACTATGATTTGGTAAGTCACGGCGAAACGCTGATGAAGCAAAGTGTGATCGGCATGCAGTTGTCCGACAAGACGCTGGGAGCCAATCCCCAACTCAAGAAGAAGAGCATTCGCCCAGTCCGGGGTACCGAGACGCCCCTTCTGCCCCTGAAATTCAGTCAGGTGGAGAATAACTACACGCTGCTTACCCTGGAGCTGAAGGGCGGTTACGCCGTGGATTTCCGTCTTTATGACGATGGCGTGGCATTCCGTATGAGGACATCCCTGCCGGGCGAGATAGAGGTGATGCAGGAGAATACCGTATTCCAGCTGGCCGAGAGCTGCGACCTGGTGCTGCAGCAGCCCGGCGGCTTCAAGACAAGCTGCGAGGAGAACTATTCCTTCGTGAAGAGCAACGAATGGAAGAAGGAAGACCGGATGACCGAGCTGCCCGTCCTCATCATGGGCAAGAATCAGAAGATCCTGCTCAGCGAGTTCGACCTCGTCAGCTATCCCGGCCTCTTCCTGAAGGGCAATGCCGACAACAGTCTTTCGGCCATTCAGCCCAAGTGCCCCCTGGAGTACGAGGATAGGGGCGACCGCAGCCACCGCATCCTGAAGGAGGCCGACTATATCGCCAAGACAAGCGGCTCCCGCACCTTCCCCTGGCGCTATATGCTGATTACCCGCGAGGACGGCCGTCTGGCCGAGAATACGATGCCTGTGCGTCTGGCCCAGAAGTGCCAGATCGAGAACACCAGTTGGATTAAGCCCGGACAGACCTGCTGGGACTGGCTCAACGGAATTCCCTACGGCCCGGACGTCACCTTCAAGAGCGGCATCAATCTGGATACCTATAAATACTTCGTGGACTTCGCCTCGCGCAATGGCGTACCTTATATTATTATGGACGAGGGTTGGGCACTCGACACCCGCGACCCCTTCCACACCAATCCCGAGGTGAATCTGCCCGAACTTATCCGCTATGCCAAATCCAAGAATGTGGGCATCTTCGTCTGGTTGCCCTGGCTCACCGTCGAGCATCACATGGAACTCTTCCAGAAGTTCGAGGAATGGGGTATCGTCGGAACGAAGATCGACTTTATGGACCGCCAGGACCAGTGGATGATCGACTTCTACGATCGGGTGGCAAAGGAGGCAGCAGCCCATCATATCATGGTCGATTTCCACGGTGCCTTCCACCCCAGCGGCCTCGAGTACCGCTATCCCAATATCCTGACCTACGAGGGTGTGCGCGGCATGGAGTTCAATGGCGGCTGTACGCCCAAGAACAGCGTCTGGTATCCCTTCCTGCGCAATGCGGTGGGCCCGATGGACTATACGCCCGGTTCCATGCTTTGCTATCAGCCCGAGGACTTTCATGGCAACCGTCCTATCTGCCCGGGTGTCGGCACCAAGGTCTATAATATGGCCGTCTTCGTCCTCTTCGAGAGTAATCTGCAGATGCTGATGGATAATCCGTGCCGTTACGACAAGTGGCCCGACTGCCGCGACTTCCTTACCAGCGTGCCCGTCAACTGGGACGAGACCCGCGTCCTGGCCGCCGAGGCGGGGCAGTATATCGTGATGGCTAAGCGCAGGGGGCAGAAGTGGTTCATCGGCGGTATCACCAACGACAACCCGCGCGAGCTGGACGTCACGCTCAGTTTCCTGCCCGAGGGCGCAACCCTTCAGATGACTTCCTTCGTGGATGGCGTCAATGCCAGCCGAATGGCTATGGACTACCGCATGGAGAAGACTTCTGTGAACAAGAACACCAAGCTCCACATCTCAATGGTTCGCAATGGCGGATTCGCAGGAGTTGTGGGGAATTAGAACGTTGAACTCCTGGAGCAGCGAGCGCAGAGCCGAACTTGTTTGAGCTTTGCCGAGTCGTGAAAGGAGTAGAGCATAGCTCAACCTTGAACTCTTAAACTCTTGAACTCTTGAACCTCTTAAACTCTTTTTCCGTTTTCCTCCTTCTGCTGCTGACGTCCAGCCTGCCTGCTGCGTCCCAGCACATCCGCCTTTCCATCAGTAAGGAGAGTGGCATTTATGCCAAGGGCGAGCGGGCCGTCGTCACGTGCCATTCCGATGCAGAGGGCACCGATTCCCTTCGGACCCGGGTATTTTATAACAACAAGCCGGGTCTAGAATTCAGTCTGCCGCGCGTGAAGGGCGACTTTGTCGTGCTGGAACAGGCCCTGGACAGCACCTGCGCCGTGAGCGTCGAGCTGAAGGGCGGCCAGGACGAGTCGTCCGCCATCGGCTTCGTAGTCGCTCCCGAGGGATTCCGTGCCGGCTACGAGGAACCTGCCGACCTGATGGCTTACTGGGATGGCCTGAAGGCGCAACTGTCCGCGCTGCCCATGGAAATCCTGAAAACGCCCCTCGAAGTGCCCGATCACTACCGGGGCAGGTACGAGTGCCAGGACATCGAGATTAACTGTCTGGGTCCTGCTCCGGTGCGGGCCTACATGGCCAAACCCGTGGGCGCAAGGCCCAAGTCGCTGCCTATCGTCGTGCTGTGCAGGGCTGCCGGAGTGAGCGGCAACTGGTGCCGGTGCCAGGTGGGCGAGTGCGTCCGAAATGCAGCCCTGGGGAACGGCGCCCTGAGTCTCGACATCAACGCGCACGGTATGCTAAACGGTCAGAGCGACGAGTACTACAAGATGCTGGAGGACGGCCTCCTCCGCAACTACTTTAATCATAATGCAGCCGACCGCGAGACCTATTACTTCCGCGGCATGTATCTGCGGCTGTTGCGGGCCATCGAGTACATGACCCTTCAGCCCGAATGGGACGGGCGCCGCATCCTCGTTATCGGGGAGAGTCAGGGCGGGGGACAGGCCGCGGCTGCCGCTGGACTGGATCAGCGCGTCTCGGCCGTTGTGCTTCATGTGCCGGCCATGCAGGATCTGGGCGGACCGCGAGCCGGTCGTCGCGGGGGCTGGCCCCAGCCCATCGAGAACCACCCCGATGTCGATGCCAGGATGCTCGATGCCACTCTGCCGTATTTCGACGGCGCCCTGCTCCTGCGGCATTCGCGGGCCGAGATATTCTGCGAGATGGGCCTGATTGACACCACCTGCCCGCCCTCTTCCGTCTGGGCATCGCTCAACGGGGCTCCGGGCAAGAAGACAGTCAAATGCGCCCCTTTCCGTACCCATGCCTGGCCGACGGAGCCCTGGCGTGCCCTCTGGGAAGAGAAATACCTGCACCCCCGCCAGGCCTTCTTAGAGAACTACCTGAAGGGAGAGTGAACCGCCCGGATTCATCGGCAACCACACGACCGTGGAACTGCAGAATGCAGGCGCCCGTCCCCGTGAGACGTCCCGCGAAGAACGACAAGAAAATAGCGACTATTATCTAAGACGAAAACGACATGAAAGAACCGAGACACCTGGCAACCCTCGTCCTGGCCTGCCTGGCGCTTGCCGCAGGAGCCGCCGACGTGAAGCAGAAGGGTAACATCGTGACCATCCGCCCGGACGGCGGACAGGCGAGAGTCATACAGCTGGAAGTAATCAACGACAACATCATCCGCGTAAGGGCCACCAGCAAGGACGAACTGCCACGGAAGCCGAAGAGCCTGATGATCGTGGACCAGCCAGTCTATAAGGGCAGCGTCTCCGTAGAGGAACTGCCTGCCGAGCGCGATGATTTCGTGCTGCCCGCCCGCGTGGTGGTCAGGGCAGGGAACGTCCAGGCCGAGGTGAGCAAGGAGACGGGCCGCATCCAGTTCTACGACGGCAAGGGCAAGCGCCTGCTCTACGAGGCCTACGACCGCCAGGGCGAGGAGCCCGGAAAGCAGTTCTGGGACTACACCGTGCCTGAGCGCGACTTGGGCATGAAGACGGGCTATACTGTGCCCGAGGAGCAGAAGCACGGCCTTTCGTGGCAGATGAAGTTCGCCGTACCGTCGGGCGAGCAGGCCTTCTACGGCTTGGGTCAGCACCAGAGCGAGGAGCTCAACATGACAGGCAGGAACGAAGACCTCTTCCAGTACAACACGAAGGTGTCCATTCCCTTCGTGCTCTCCACCTGGAACTACGGCCTGCTGTGGGATGCCTACAGCTATTGCCGCTTCGGCAGTCCGCACGACTACCTGCAGCTGAACCGCGCCTTCAGGCTTTACGACAAGCAGGGCAGGGAGGGCCATCTGACGGGCACCTATATCGACGCAGGGGGCAAGACGCTTGTGCGCGACGAGGATTCCATCTATTATGAATACCAGACCCCGGCGAAATCGGAGATTGCCGGCCGCACCGACAACGGCGGCATCAGGAACCTGCCCCGGGGCTTCAACCTTGCAGGCGCCAATGTCACCTACGAGGGCTTTATTGCCCCGCTCGCCCAGGGAGGCGACGGGCTCTATCAGTTCATCCTCTACTACGCCGGCTACGTCAAGGTCTATATCGACGGCGACGAGGTGGTGGCCGAGCGCTGGCGCACCGCATGGAACCCCAACGCCTACAAGTTCAGCGCCAGACTCCTGCAGGGACGTCATCATCTGCGCATTGAGTGGCAGCCCGACGGCGGCGAGAGCTATTGCGGCCTGCGGGTGGCCGAGCCGCGCAGTGCGCACGACCGCGAGGCGCTCACTGTCTGGTGTGAGATGGCGAAGGACATGGACTATTATTTCATCGCCGGCCGGAACCTCGACGAGGTCATCGGCGGCTACCGCACCCTGACGGGCAGGGCATCGCTCTATCCCAAGTGGGCGCTGGGCTTCTGGCAGAGCCGCGAACGCTACAAGACGCAGGACGAGCTGCTCTCCACTCTGGCAGAGTTCCGCAAGCGTCAGATTCCCATCGACAACATCGTGCAGGACTGGAACTACTGGCCCGAGGACCAGTGGGGCAGCCACGAGTTCGAGGCCTCGCGCTATCCCGATCCGCAGCAGATGCTCGACTCTGTGCACCGGATGCACGGCCGCTTCATGATCAGCGTCTGGCCCAAGTTCTACGTGAACACCGATCACTATAAAGCGTTCGACAGGAAGGGACTGATGTACACTCAGGCCGTGAGGGACGACATACACGACTGGGTGGGGCCCGGCTATGTGGCCGGCTTCTACGATGCATACGATCCGGAGGCCCGCAAGCTGTTCTGGCAGCAGATGGACCGGAAGCTCTATTCCGGCCTGGGCAGGAAGGTGGACGCCTGGTGGATGGACGCCTCGGAGCCCAACGTGCGCGACTGCACCCCTATGTGGTACCGCAAGGCCCTTTGCGGCCCGACCTCCCTCGGCACGTCGGCGGAGTTTTTCAACGCCTACTCCCTCGTCAACGCCGACGCCATCTACAATGGTCAGCGCTCCGTGTGGAAGGGACGGCGGGACGAGCCGCGCGTATTCCTGCTCACCCGCAGCGGCTTTGCCGGCGAGCAGCGCTATAGCACGGCCACGTGGAGCGGCGACATCGGAACCCGCTGGGAGGACATGCGCGCTCAGATGACGGCGGGGCTGAACTACTCGCTTTCGGGCGTCCCGTTCTGGGGAATGGACCAGGGCGGCTTCTGCGTGGAGAGCCGCTACGTACGCGCCCAGCAGCTGTTCGACGCGACGGGCCAGGAGAACGAGGACCTGAAAGAATGGCGCGAGCTGCAGACCCGCTGGAACCAGTTCGGGGCCTTCATCCCCCTGTTCCGCAGTCACGGCCAGTGGCCGCTGCGCGAAATCTGGAATATCGCGCCCGAGGAGCATCCCGCCTACCGCTCGTTTGTCTTCTACGACCGCCTGCGCTACCGGCTCATGCCCTATCTCTACTCGCTCGCCGGCTGGGCCCACTTCAGGGACTACACGCTGATGCGCGCCCTGGTGATGGACTTCGGAGGCGACCCCGACGTGAGGAACATCGGCAACCAGTGGATGCTCGGTCCGGCGCTGATGGCCTGCCCCGTGGGCTACTACAAGGCCCGCAACCGCAGCGTCTTCTTCCCCCGCCAGTGCGGCTGGTATAACCTCTACACGGGCGAGAAGGTCATCGGCTCCGAGGCGGCAGCCGGCCATTCGCGCCTTGCAAGCCGCAGGCTGGTGGTCGATGCGCCCTACGAGCAGATTCCCGTCTTTGTCCGCGAGGGCGCCATCATTCCCTTCGGACCCGCCATGCAGTGGAGCGACGAGAAGGCTCCCGAGCTCATCAACCTGTTCGTCTATGCCGGCCAGGATGGAGAGTTCGAGCTCTACGAGGACGAGGGAACCAACTACAACTACGAGAAGGGGCAGCATGCAGCCATCAGGATTTCCTACGACGACGCCTCGGGGACCGTCAGTTTCTCCGAGCGTCGGGGCTCGTTCCCCGGCATGCTGGAGTCGCGGCGCTTCAACGTGATTCTTGTCACGAAGGAGAGCCCGAGGCCCCTCGACCTGGAAAGTCCCGAGGGCAGAATGGTCGAATACGCCGGCCGGCCCGTCAGCGTCCAGCTCCGATGATTGCCCCCGCCGTTCCGGCAACGAAACGGGCCGGGAAGCTGACAGCGACCTGAAAAGCACGAATTTTCCTGAATACGACGACTGGATAGCATAAAAGGCTCGTCCGGTCAGACCGGACGAGTCTGAAAAAAGGCGTCCGGTCTGCCCCGTGAGCCCGGAAAGCGTTGCGGGACACATCCGGTCTGCCCCGCCGGGTCCGGAATCAGAAAGCGTTGCGGAGCGTTTGGGAGGGCGTTTATCCTGTGGCACCGTGCTGCCCGTTCTCCAGGTATATCCTGAGCAGCTCGAAGTAGGCGGGAGCGTCCAGCCACTCGATGGCGGGATCGCGGCGGAGCAGCTCGTCGCGGACATCCCTGTACCAGGACGGGGACTTCAGGATGGCACGGAACCAGTGGAAGGGGAAGCCCCGGCGCAGCGCAAGGCGTTCCATGACGGCATCTGCCGCCCTTGCGGGGTCGGGATCCACGATGTTCCAGTCGGCGCGCAGTACGGGCATCCTGCCGTGCAGGATAGCCGGCTCGTCGGTCCCCCCGATCTTCTGCGGCACGATTCCGTCGGGGCTGAAGGAGGCGTAGCAGTCGAGCCCCCGCCGGTTCAGCGCCGGTGCCTCGCCGTCGATGACGAAGCCGGTGACTGTGAGTCCCCATTGCCTGAAATACCTGCGGCAGTGGCGCGCCCAGGCCTTCAGCCCGTCGGGATAGCCGGAGAGGGCGCGCGGCTCCTGCAGCATGCCGGGCATGAGGTAGCCGGCCCCGTTGTCGGCCGCGGCGAAGTAGTCGCCGGGCGATGCCGTCACCCTGTAGTTATGCAGGACCATGGGCACGCGCTCAGCCAGGACGGGGCTGACGGACCACATCAGGGGCACGCTGCCCCGCGCCGGGTCGTCCCACAGCCAGGGCGTGGTCTGTGCCACCCAGGAGGAAGCGTCGTAGTCGCCCACGTAGAAGAGCATGTACTTCTTGTCGGTGTTCACCCGTCCGTCCCCGGTGAGGTATCCCCTTCGGCGCAGCTCCCGGCGGGTAACCCGGCGCTGGGGATAGTGTCTCCTGAGCGGGAAGTGCTGCCAGAACGATGCGTTGGCCAGGGCGCCGAGGTTGATGGCGTCGGCATCCTTGAAGGCGTTGTAGGCCGATATGATGCGCGAGAACTCCCATTCCGTCGCCACGTCTTCGTGCCGCCCGCCGGCGTGCTTCGTGTATTTGAAAGCCCAGCTGGGGAAACCCCCGATGTAGCAGAAGTGGCGTCCGCGGTTCTGCCGCCAGGCCAGGTCGAGCATGGTGCGCAGCAGGTAGTTGTCGAGCGTGTCGGCCTGCGCAGGCATGTCCGTAGCCGGTTCGTCGGCCCAGGGCGAGAGGTCGAAGAAGAACGCCCTCCGGCTGACGAAGAAATCGTGGTTCGTGAGCTGGTGGTGGTTCGATGCCGCCCTCGTCGGCCGGGAACGCCAGAACTGGTCGATATAGTAGGCGGCATAGCGCGTGTTGCACCGCCCCGGCTTCAGGTAATGCTCAATCATCCACAGGTAGGCATCGGCCTTTGCGGAATTGCAGGAAGGCCTTTGCGTATCTGCTACAAGGCCTTTCCCGGTGAACAGCGAAGAGCCGTCGGGGTTCACCAGCCAGCAGCGGACGGGCAGTCCCAGGGCGCGCAGCTGCGAGTAGAGACTGGCGGGGGAGGGGTCGTAGCGCACGGCGACGAGGTCCTCCACGCCGGCAACCGTGCTGGCCACGTTGCTTGTGGCGGCCACGCGGGAATCATAGACGACCAGGCCTCGGACGTCGGACCGGAAGGCCTGCACGGCATCGGGCAGGGAGGCGCATTCCAGCGTGTCTGCCCCGGCGAGCCATTCGCCGGGACGGCGGTATCTCTGCCACCAGTAGTCGTCTATGTCCTGCCTCAGATGGTTCCTGACGTACCGGATATAGAGGCGGGGCGAACGGCGGTTCACAATGCCCTGCAGGGTGGCCGTGGCATGCATCGTGTCCCAGAGGCGTAGCACCGCCGCCGAGTCGGTCAGGTCCGTCTGGTTGAAGGCCCTGAGGTCGAGGATGCGGATCGGCTCGCGTGCCGGACAGGCGAGGAGAGAAAGGCGAAGGATGAAAAGCGAAAGAAAGAAAAGATGTTTCAATGGTTATGTGAACAATGGACAATGGACAATGGACTCTTAACTCTGGACTATGTACTCCCTGCAGGCCTCGGCACAGAGCTCGCCGTCGACGCCTGCGCTGACGATACCTCCTGCATAGCCTGCACCCTCTCCGCAGGGGAAGAGTCCCTGCAGGCGAATGTGCTGAAGCGTCTCCCCGTCCCGCAGGATGCGCAGAGGGCTGCTGGTGCGCGTCTCAACGCCTATCACGGTCGCTTCGTTGGTCAGGAAGCCATGCTTCTGCCGTCCCCAGGCCCGGAAGGCTTCGCGCAGGCGGTCGGTAATGAAGCGGGGCATCCAGAAGTGCATGGGGCTGGCGATGAGGCCTGGCGCGTAGGACGTGGGATTCAGGTCGCTGCTCAGCCGCCCGTTCACGAAGTCGGCCATCCGCTGGGCTGGTGCCGTCTGCTGCCGGTTGCCCTGCAGCCAGCACTGGCGCTCCAGTTCCTCCTGGAAGGCGAGCATCGTCTGTCCCTGGATGTCCTCCGGCCTTATCTCCACCACCATCCCGCTGTTGCTCCACCGCCCGTTGCGGTTGGAGGGACTCATGCCGTTTACCACAATCTGCTCCGGCCCGCTGGCAGCGGGGACGACGAAGCCCCCAGGGCACATGCAGAAACTATAGACGCCCCGCCCGCCGACTTGCCGGACCATGCTGTACTCGGCCGCGGGGAGCCACTTTCCGCGTCCCTGCCGGCTGTGATATTGTATCTGGTCAATCAGCTCAGCCGGGTGCTCCAGCCGGACGCCGACCGCAATGCCTTTCTGCTCCGTCTCAATGCAGTGCGCCATCAGCCAGCGGTAGACATCGCGGGCGCTGTGCCCCGTGGCCAGGATGACTGGCGAGGGCGGCAACTCGTGCCAGTCGGACCGGCTGCTTTCCGCCTCGATGCCTATTACCTTATTATTATATATGCGCAGGGCGGTCATCCGCGTCTCGAAGTGGACCTCGCCCCCGCAGCTCAGGATGGTGCGGCGCATATTCTCGATGACGCGGGGCAGCCGGTCTGTGCCGATATGGGGGTGCGCGTCCGACAGGATGGCGGGGCTGGCGCCGTGCTGCACGAAGACCTGCAGGATCTTGTCCGTATTGCCCCGCTTCTTGCTGCGCGTGTAGAGCTTTCCGTCGCTGTAGGCCCCTGCGCCGCCCTCACCGAAGGCATAGTTGCTCTCCGGGTTTACCCGCTGCTCGGGGCGTATCAGCGCCAGGTCCTTCTTGCGTTCGTGAACGTCCTTGCCCCGTTCCACCACGACAGGCTTCAGCCCCAGCTCAATCAGGCGAAGGGCGGCAAAGAGCCCCCCTGGGCCCGCACCCACCACGATGACAGTCGGCCGTTCGCTGACATCGGGATAGACAATCGGTTCGAAGAGTTGTGTCTCGGGCTCTTCATTGACATATATCCTGACCGTGAGGTTGACGTAGATGGTGCGCTGGCGGGCATCGATGCTCCGCTTGAGCACCCTTACCGCAGTGGCCTGAAACCCCTTCTCGCGGGCCAGGTAGGAAAGTATGGATTGCTCGTTATAGGCATCCTGAGGCAGTACGCGTAGTTGTAATTCGTTGACCATAGCTGACAAATATGGCACAAAAGTACAAATAAATTTTCTTTTTGCCCTTTATTTCAGAAAATATTCCTACTTTTGCACGCGATAAAGGTAACTTTTCCAGGTAAAAAGACGCAATGAAGGTTCTAAAGTTTGGCGGCACGTCCGTCGGTTCAGCAGAAAGCATACTCAAAGTAAAGGAAATCGTCGAGGCCCAGCAGGAGCCGGTCATCGTGGTGGTGAGTGCCCTGGGCGGCATCACCGACCAGCTGATCAAGACCAGTCAGATGGCTGTGGAGGGCGATTCCATGTATCAGCGTTCCTTCTGGGGAATCGTGGAGCGCCACGAACAGATGATAAATACCGTAATCACAGACAGCCGGCAGCGCGAAATGCTTTGGGCGGAGGTGAAGCAACTGCTCGAGGAGCTGCGCAGCATCTACCAGGGCGTCTATCTGATTCGCGACCTGACGCCGAAGACCAGCGCGGCCATCGTCAGCTACGGGGAGCGCATCAGCAGCCGTATCGTCGCTACGCTCATTGAGGGGGCTGTATGGTATGACAGCCGCGAGTTCATTAAGACGGAAGTGAAGGCCGGCCGCAGCCGCCTGGCGAGCGAGCTGACCAACGAACTGGTGCGCCGGACCTGGAAGACCATTCCGCAGGTAAGTCTGGTACCCGGTTTCATCAGCACGGATGCCGAGAGCGGCGAGGTGACGAACCTGGGCAGGGGTGGCAGCGACTATACGGCCAGCATCATTGCCGCGGCCCTGAACGCCGAGGTGCTCGAGATCTGGACGGATGTGGACGGCTTCATGACTGCCGATCCGAAGGTGATCCATAACGCCTATGTCATCAATGAACTGTCGTACATCGAGGCGATGGAGCTCTGCAACTTCGGCGCCAAGGTCATCTATCCGCCTACCATCTATCCGGTCTGCGTGAAGAACATACCTATCCTGGTGAAGAATACCTTCAACCCGGGTTCGGCAGGTACGATTATCAAGGAGAAAGTGGAGCATGACAGCAAGGCCATCAAGGGCATCAGCAGCATCAGCGGCTCGACCCTCATTACTATCAGCGGTCTTTCGATGGTCGGTGTCATCGGTGTGAACCGCCGCATCTTCAGCTGTCTGGCGGAACATGGCATCAGCGTATTTATGGTGAGCCAGGCCAGTTCGGAGAACAGTACGAGCATCGGTGTGCGCGATGCCGATTCGCAGAAGGCGTGCCGCGTGCTGAACGCCGAGTTCCAAAAGGAAATAGAGACCGGCGCCATGTTCGAGATGCAGGCGGAGAGCGGCCTGGCTACGGTGGCTATCGTAGGCGAGAACATGAAGCATACGCCGGGCATTGCCGGTAAGCTCTTCGGCACCCTGGGCCGCAACGGCATCAGCGTGATAGCCTGTGCGCAGGGCGCCAGCGAGACGAATATATCCTTTGTCGTGGAGGGGCGTTTGCTGCGCAAGTCCCTGAACGTCATCCACGACTCTTTCTTCCTGAGCGAATATCAGGTGCTCAACCTTTTCATCACTGGAGTAGGTACGGTGGGAAGCAGTCTCATTGAACAGATAGACCACCAGCGCGAGAAACTGATGCGCGAGATGGGACTGAAACTGAATGTGGTGGGCATCGCCAGCAGCCGGAAGGCCGTCTTCACCCGCGACGGAATAGACCTGTCCCGTTACCGTCAGCTACTGGACGAAGCGCCCGACAGCAATATTGAGCGGCTGCGCGACGAGGTCATAGGCATGAACATCTTCAACAGCGTCTTTGTGGATTGCACCGCCAGTCCTCAGGTGGCAGGCCTGTACAAGGATTTCCTTTCTCATAATATACATGTGGTTGCAGCCAACAAAATAGCTGCCAGCAGCGACTATGAAAACTACCGGCTGCTGAAGAACATCGCCCAGAAGCGCGGGGTGAAGTTCCTTTTCGAGACAAATGTGGGAGCTGGCCTGCCTATCATCAGGACAATTAACGACCTGCGCAACAGCGGTGACAAGATACTGAGGATAGAAGCTGTGCTCAGCGGCACCCTGAACTTTATCTTCAATAAGATCTCTGCCGACATATCATTCAGCGAGACTGTAAGGATGGCAAAGGCCGAGGGATATAGCGAGCCAGACCCGCGTATTGACCTGTGCGGGAGGGATGTCATCCGAAAGCTTGTCATTCTGACGCGCGAGGCGGGTTATGAAATCAATCAGGAAGATGTCGAGGCCCGTCTCTTCGTGCCCGACAGCTTCTTCCAGGGCTCGCTCGATGATTTCTGGAAGAACCTGCCTTCGCTCGATACCGACTTTGAGGCGCGTCGCCGACAGCTCGAGGCGCAGGGCAAGCAATGGCGGTTTGTTGCCAAGTACGAGAACGGCAAGGCCAGCGTATCACTTCAAGAGGTCGACAAGGGTCATCCCTTCTTCGTCCTCGAAGGTTCCAACAATATTGTCCTGCTTACTACTGAGCGTTACAATGAATACCCCATGCTCATTCAGGGCTATGGCGCGGGGGCCAGTGTGACAGCAGCCGGCGTCTTTGCCGATATTATGAGTCTTGCATAAACGTCTGTTCATGAAATATCTTATCCTTTTGGGCGACGGTATGGCCGATTGGCCAGTGAGTGAACTGGGAGGCAAAACATTGCTTCAGTATGCCGACACACCACATTTGGACCGCCTAGCCCGCCTGGGCCGCAACGGGCGCCTGAAGACCATCCCGGACGGCTTCCATCCCGGAAGCGAAGTGGCTAATAGCAGTATCCTGGGTTATGACCAGCATCTTGTCTATGAAGGACGCGGTCCCCTGGAAGCTGCCAGTATTGGTGTGCGGTTGCAGGAGGGTGACCTGGCCTTGCGCTGCAATCTGGTATGCCTTGAACGCGAAATCTTGAAGAATCATAGCTCCGGTCGTCTGGAAACCGAGGATGCCGACGTGCTGATAGCTTGTCTGCAGAATGCCTTGGGCAGCGATCGCGTTCATTTCTATACAGGTGTCCAGTATCGTCATCTACTGGTCATCAAGGGTGGTGACAAGCGTCTGCTTTGTACGCCTCCTCATGATATACCCGGAAAGCCCTACGAACCATATCTGCCTCAAGCCGCCGTTCCCGAGGCAGAGGATACGGCCCGGCTTCTCCGTGACCTGATCATTCAGAGTCAGGAACTCCTGCCGCATCACCCTCTGAACCTTGCGCGTCGCAGGGAAGGAACGGATGAGGCCAATAGCATTTGGCCGTGGGGTGGGGGATATCGTCCACGCATGACTCCGCTCACGACGACCTTCCCTCAGATTCGTTCTGGAGCCGTCATTACCGCTGTCGACCTTATCAGGGGGATAGGTCGGTATGCCGGGTTGCGCGTCATCAATGTTGAAGGTGCTACGGGCCTGTACGATACAAACTACGAGGGAAAGGTACAGGCTGCGCTGAGGGCTTTGAAGACTGATGATTTTGTCTATCTGCATGTCGAAGCCAGCGATGAGGCCGGTCACGATGGAGATGTGCAGCTCAAACTCCGCACGATTACAGACTTCGATCATCGTCTTGTCGGTCCTATCCTGGATGCTGTTCAGGATTGGGCGGAACCTGTATGCATAGCCGTATTGCCCGATCATCCCACACCTTGCGAACTTCGTACCCATACGGCCGACCCCGTTCCTTTCTGTATCTGGTATCCGGGAATCGAACCGGATAGCGTTCAGACGTTCGACGAGGCAGCTTGTCAGGATGGAGCGTACGGCCTGCTTCAGGGAGATCAGTTTATAAATGAATTCATGAACTCTTGAACTATAGGAGATATGAAGTATTATAGCACTAATGGCCAAGCTCCCCTGGCCACACTTGAGAAAGCCGTTGTGAAGGGTCTGGCCGAGGACCGCGGACTTTATATGCCGGAGCGTATCAACCGCTTGCCGCAGGAATTCTTCGATGATATTGCGTCTATGACGTTTCAGGACGTGGCTTACAACGTGGCCAGCGCATTCTTCGGCGAGGACATCGACCTGGATGCCCTCAACGATATTGTCCGCAGCACCCTGAGCTTCGACTGCCCGCTGGTACGAGTTACCGACAATATCTATAGCCTGGAACTCTTTCATGGTCCCACGCTTGCCTTCAAGGATGTCGGTGCCCGTTTCATGGCGCGTATGCTGGGTTATTTCAGGAGCGAAGAGCAGATAAATGTCCTTGTTGCGACCAGTGGCGATACCGGTTCGGCTGTGGCAAACGGATTCCTGGATGTGCCTGGCATCCACGTCTATGTGCTTTATCCAAAGGGTAAGGTCTCGCCCATTCAGGAGTGTCAGTTTACTACGCTCGGTCGAAACATCACAGCTGTTGAGGTGGACGGTGTCTTTGATGACTGCCAGCGGTTGGTGAAGAGCGCTTTCATGGATGAGGAACTGAATCGCCGCATGCATCTGACCAGCGCCAATAGTATCAATGTGGCCCGCTTCCTGCCGCAGGCGTTCTATTATTTCTGGGCGTATGCTCAAGCTTTGCGGCTCGGATTTGCACGCCGCCAACTGGTCGTTTCTGTGCCGTCAGGCAACTTCGGCAATCTCTGCTCCGCCCTTTTTGGTGTCAGGATGGGCTTGCCGATACACCGCTTCATCGCAGCCAATAATGCCAACGATGTCTTTTATAATTACTTGCAGACGGGCCGCTACGAACCGCGAGCCAGTGTACAGACGATAGCTAATGCGATGGATGTGGGCGACCCCAGCAATATGGCGCGCATACTGGATCTTTACGAATACGATCATGAAGCCATTTGCCGGCATATCAGCGGAGCTGCTTATAGTGACGAGCAGATTGCTGATACGATGCGGCTGTGTCTCGCTGAAACGGGTTATGTGCTTGATCCTCATGGCGCTTGCGGATACCGCGCATTGCAGGAGCAGTTGCAGCCGAATGAGGTAGGCATCTTCCTGGAAACGGCTCATCCGGCCAAGTTCAAGGAGCGAGTGGACAAGATACTGGGCATAGAGGTTCCTATTCCCGACCGTCTGGCTGCCTTTATGAAAGGTCAGAAGCAGAGCACACCGATGTCGGCCGAATTCCAGGACTTCCGTGCTTTCCTTATGGCTCAGTAATTGACGGGCGCCGATATAAAGATAATTTTGTATCTATATCAGCTTCCTTCCTATTTTATATCCGCGACGGTGAGTTTACCATTTTCAACACGGAAATGTACTTCCCTTCCAGCGAAGATGAAGCCGTAGATCCGATTCGGGTCGTCCTGGTAGCGCGGACGGGGATCGGCAGCTAATACCTGGCGCAGCGCTTCCATCTTCTCTTTGGGCAGGCGGTCTGCCATTTCCTGCGGAATATCTACTGTCAGTATTTCCCGTTCCTCGTGCTGTGCCTGGGCGAATCCTCCTTTGGCATCGGGATGGGCGTCGGTATAGGGCAGATAGGGCTTAATGTCCAGGATGGGTGTGTTGTCCATCAGATCGGCACCTTCTACCTCTATGACGGGCCCTTCGGGTGTACTCAGGTGGATGCCGGCGATGCGAACCGAGGAAAGTCCGATGGGATTGGGCCGGAAGGGTGAGCGGGTGGCCCAAACACCAATGCGCTGATTGCCGCCCAGGCGTGGCGGGCGGACGGTCGGACTCCAACCTTCGCGATGGGCCTCCGAGAAGTCCCAGATGAGCCACAGGTGGGAGAAACCCTCCAGGCCCCTGAGGGCTTCAGCGTTCCTGTACTCCGGTTCGAAGACGATGCGTCCCCTGAGTCCTTCAACCATTCCGCTTTGTCGGGGAATCCCGAACTTTGTGGGAAAGTCAGTTCGAATGCGTGCTACGATTGTCATTACTCATTATTTATAAATCTTCTCCAGTACATAAGCCCGGCGCTGGTGAGGCCGAACGGGAAGGCCATCCAAACGCCGATGAAGCCCCAGCTGAAGATGAATCCGAAGAGGTAGCCCAGCGGCAGGGAGATGAGGAAATAGGCAATGAAGGCCATTGGGATGAGCGGCTTTACGTCGGCCATTCCCCGAAGGGCATTGCCGTAGATGCATTGCAGGGCATCGCCCAGCTGATAGACGGCGAAGACGGGAATTACTGCTGCCACCAGGTCTGCCACCTGGCTGCTGCTGGTGAAGAGCGGTCCGATCTGGTGCCGAAACAGGAAAATGGGCAGGGTGATGACGAGTGCCATTGCCCAGGTCAGATACAAACCGGCCTGCGCCACGCGCTTTGTCTCGGGCATATCACCTGCCCCGCGATAATAGCTTACCTGTACTGCTACGGCAGCTGCCATTCCGTAGTAGAGCATGAAGCACAGTTGTCCCACGGTATTCATGATGTTATGAGCTGCCAGCGAGGCCGTACCCAGCCAACCCACGTAGAAGGCACTCAGGGCGAACGATGCTGATTCCATTCCCATTTGCAGCATTACGGGGATGCCCAGTCGGCTCAGTTGCAGCAGGTCGTCTCGTTGTACCCGGGAGAATGCAAAACGAACCCTATGCAATCTGTAGTGTTTAGCAGTATGGAAGACGAGTACAGCAGCGCCCCAAAGGAACAGACGGCTCAGCAACGTTGCCAGCCCTGCGCCGGTAAGTCCCAGTTCGGGCGCGCCGAACAGACCGAATATGAGCACCGCATTGCCCACAATGTTAAGTCCGTTCCCAGCGAGAAGAAGCCACATCGGTGTGCGCGTATCCTGAATGCCGTCCGAGAACTGCTTGTAGGCGTTGAAGAACATCTGAGGCAGGATGCTCAGGATGAGAATCAGCATATAAGGGCGCACCAGCGGAACGACTTCCTTGGGTAGCCCGATGTGGTCAAGGCAGAGCCACAGCACGCCCGTAATTACCATCATCAGCAGCCCCATCAGCCCATTGACCACCAGTGCATTCTTCAGCTTGCCGCCTATCAGCTCCAGTCTTCCTTCGCCCAGAAGGGCACCCACCATAGGTGTCAGACCGTAGGAGAATCCTATCGCCGAGATGAGTACCAGTGCTATGATATTATTCGCGAACGAGGCCGCCGCCAGTTCCTGTGTGCTGTGGTGTCCTATCATCAGCGTGTCGGCCAGGCCCATGACGATAGTACCCAGCTGGCCTACCATGATGGGAAAGCCCAGTCGGAGCAGAGTAGGGTAGTGTCTTGTTAATTCCTGATTCATAATTGGCCTGCAAAATTACGGTTAAGTGAGCGATAATGCAAATAAAGCCCCGCTTTAATTTGCTTATCCGAACGAAAGTAATTTCGACCGGAGGTCAATGTTACGATTAAGTGAGCGATAATGCAAATAAAGTCCCGGTTTAATTTGCTTATCCGAGCGAAAGTAATGGGCCTTTATCCTGAAAATAAGTGACAAGAAAGATGAACATATGGAATAAAATGCTTATCTTTGCCACAGAAAACCCATAAAACCACATTGAAATGAAGACTCTTCATACTATTTTGACCCGGTTCTGCCCGTGCTGGTTCATAGCTGTTACCTTGCTCATTACCTGTACGCTGAACGTCGTGGCTGCACCTGCCGGCGATGTGGATCCTTCCACTCTTTCCGGGCGCGACCTCTATGAATACCAGATGAGCCACCTCAGTCTTTTCCGGCTTAGGAGCAGGCGAAACACGTCTATGTACCTGACCAGCAAGACCGCCGGATCGGCCATCGGCGCAACGAAGGCCTCGAAGGGACTCACGCAGATATGGATTGCCGAGAAGGCGGGCAGCGGATATACCCTGCGCAACGCCAATACGGCTCAGTACCTGCAGGCCGAGTACTCGACCCCATCGGGAAGCCGCACAACGATGTACATCCAGTTCAGCCCCAACAATACGGGCAAGCAGTCGTATGTGAACATCTCGTCGCAGGCGAACTTCAGCGGCCTTTCGTGCCTGAACCTGGGCAACGACGGCAAGACGCTCTACAAGTGGTCCTACGCCGGAGATTCGGGATGCGACTGGACGATAGAGCTGGTCGAGGATATTGCCGAGGAGGACATCAAGGCCCACTTCTCAGAGATAACCGGCTATGCCGGCGAACTGAGCACAGACAAGTATTACCGCATCATTGCCTGCATCTACGGGCGTGCCATCACCGAGGGCGCCGACCTGGTGGCCAAGGATGTGGATGCCGACAACCTGTCGCAATACTGGCGGCTGGAGAAGAGCGGCAGCGGGTATGCCATCCGGAGCGCCCTCACCGGCAAGTACATCCAGCGGCAGACGAGCACCAGCGTGCCCTATCACGTGGCCAACAATCCGATAGTCTTCAACATAAAGCCCGTCCAGGACAAGTGGGAACCCAAGTGGACTATCGCCTACGGATCGGACGGGGCAGGCCTGCACGCAGCGGCCACACAGGGCTATAACGTGGTGCTCTGGAGCACGAATGCCGAGGCCAGCGTATGGGCCTTCCAGGAGGCCGATGTCTCGGAGGAGCAGCTTGATGCCGCCCGCCACGACCTGCTCGGCTACGAAGAGCTGGTGAAGAACAAGGCAGCCCTGCAGCAGGGCCTCGACTCGCTCTTCGCAGACAAGGCATGCACCGCCCTGAAGGAGGACATACAGGCACAGAGCGACGAGCAGCTGGCCGCCAACGGGGTGTTCCAGTCGCTGACGGACGACATGAAGGCGATGGTGCTGAAGGTGAAGAACGATACATGGCAGCAGTTTACCAATTCGGGAACCGGCTACACAGCCCCCTACGAGCGTTTCTTCCGCGTGGCCGACTACAAGATATACAGCAACTATCAGGATATGGCCGGAGGATCGAACTTCACGATGAGCAACTCCTTCGGCAAGCTGTCCGGGCCTACGGGAATCGTGGCAAACCCGGGTGAAATTATCTGCATCTACGTCAGCGCCAGCCCCAAGACATACTGCACGCTCCAGGTGGAGGCCGTAGGGACGGACGGTGTGCCCGGCGACCGTACAACGGGCGAGACGACAAGCCTGAAGGCCGGACTTAACATCCTGCGCTACGGCGAGCAGAAGCAGCTCTACATCTTCTATCAGCTCAACGATGCGCGGAGGAAACTGGCCGACTATCCCGACATAACCGTCCACATCGAGGGCGGACAGCTGCAGGGCTACTGGGACGCCACACGCGGCATGACGAATGCCGACTGGGCCCTGCTCCGCCAGCAGCTGCTCAAGGCAAGTCCCGTGCTGAACCTGAAGACCGAGCACCTGGTATTCGCCATGGATGCCGCGCTCGCCAAGAAGTCGGAACCCAAGGAGATGGAGGGCCTCATGCGCGTCTGGGACCGTATCGTTGCCAACGAGGAGCGCTACATGGGCGTCGAGGACTTCGAGGGACGATACCGCAACGTATGGAACTGCTTCAGCATCGACTACAACTACATGTTTGCCACCACCTACGGCACCTACTACAACAACTCAACCCTGCCCACCATCATGAACTACGACAATATGACCAAGGTGGCAGGCAATCTGTGGGGACCCAGCCACGAGATGGGACACAACCACCAGGGCAGCATCAACGTCATCGGCACCACGGAGAGCTCGAACAACATGTTCTCGAACATCAACATCTTCGAGCAGGGCATAGCCGCTTCGCGCCGCCACTACCCGGCCGACAACTTCACCCAGATGGCTGCAGGGAAACCCTGGCTGCAAAGGGACATCTGGCTCACCACAAGTATGTTCTTTCAGCTCTACCTCTACTTCCACGCACAGCACCACGACGACCAGTTCCTGCCCAACCTCTTCCGCCGCATGAGAAAGAATCCCATCGACAAGGGCACATCGACGGCCAACGTCACCTATGTGAACAACGAGGGACAGACGGTAACCGGCACCGTCAACGTGGCGCAGGGCAGCAAGGACTATCTGCACCTGGCCAAGATGATATGCGATGTGGCACAGGCCGACCTGAGTGAGTTCTTCGAGGCGTACGGCATGTTCATTCCCGTGAACAGAATGCACGTCGGCGACTATGCCAACTACCTGGTTACCACTACGCAGTCGCAGATCAATGCCGCCAAGGCCTACATGCGGAAGTACGAGAAGAAACTGGGCAACATCATGTTCATCGACGATCGCGTCAGCAAGAAGAAAGCCGACCCCGACAATCTCTTCGAGGGCATTCCCGCCAAGGACGGCTACAAGATTCCCATCAGCGACGAGTACCCCTACGCCTCGGGCAAGACTTATGTAGGCGGCGATTATGAGTCGTATACCGACGAACCGGCTGATGTGACGGACGACTACTACAAACTCTCGGCCGACGGCAAGACCATCACCTTCTACGGCACCAACTATGCCGGCCATAAGTTCTACGACCAGGAGGGCAACTTCCTCTGGGCCACCAATGCCAAGACCATCAAGCTTCCGGCCGTCATCCTCAATCTGGGGATGGAGAACGTGACCGTCATGACCGCTCAGTACGACATGAAGGACGTGCCCTGCCTGGACGAGGCAACCGCTATTTCAGACCTGCGCGCAGACGTCTCTAAGCACCCTGACAGCATCTACGACCTCGGCGGCCGGCGCATCTCTCCGTCCTCAACGCTCCAAAAGGGCATTTACATCATCGGTGGCAAGCTGAGGGCAAAATAAACAATTCAAAATTTATAAATTCAAAATTAAGCTGCGCCCGACTCCTGTCACGACTCGGGCAGTTTGGTTAGTTACTCCGTTTTTCGTCCGTTTTTCGTCCTCCGGAGACTGCATGTGCGGTTTCCTGGAGTGTGCAGGCGCGGTTCCCGGGAGTCTTCACGCGCGGGCTTTCTTGGACGGTACAAAGGTACGACATCCGCGACCTGTCATTCAGGCGAAAATTGCGGCAAATGGCCTCCAAGAGGTTGCTGAATAGGCCCTTTTTATAGCCCGAGTCGGCTACCAGGTTGGCCATTATGCCACACAACTTCTTCCAAATGAGGTCCGGGTGCTGAAATTCCTAACAGCTGATATGTGCTCCAAGAACGGGGCAAAGCATCGGAACAAGGGGTTTTTGCATGTTTTTTGATGCTTTTGAGAGCAAATTTTGATACATTTTGTCCCTTTTCTGTGTCTCAGCATCTTGGGGCAGAGGACTTGCTAATGTCGTATCTCATTGATATTCTGCCTTTTAGTTGAATTATAAATGGCCCGGCATTACAGATTACAGTTATTACAGTTTTTTTTCGAGGGTATCACATACCCCTTATATTATATATATATATATATTATCTATCTATATATCAATTAATTATAATTAAATATAGGTTCCTTGAAGGGGTAATGCATACCTCATTTTTTAATTGTAATAACTGTAACTGTCATAACCGCAATGCCCGGGCCAGTGGTTAATCAGTCTTCTCCTACAAGGCCCGTGAGCGCCTTGCAGATCTCGTGGCACACTGCCAGGGCAAAGCCGTCCTTGCGGATGCGTTGGCAGAAGTCGTTGAACCGTCGGCATGGAGCAGGGGATATGCTGTTTCCATAAGGGTGCTTTTTTGTGCCGTAATGAAAAAGTCGCTATTTTTCTTTGCCGATTGCACCTTTATTTGTATTTTTGCAGCGTATTAACTGATAAATAAGGTTCACGCGTATGAAAAAGACACTACTTTTCCTGTTTGCAGCCGTCTGCTGGACGGTTGCGGGTGCCGCTCCTGAGCGCAAAATGCTGGAGGACGGCAAGATGTGGGTTTATACCCTTTATCATGTTGAACTCCTTGAAACTCCTAATGCTGAGGGCAAAGATGAAGAGTGTTCAACGTGGATGTCGTATTACCAAATAAATGGCGATACCGTGATTGAGGATCGTCAGTATATGAAGGTGTACCGATGGGATGATCGCAATTATGCCAAGAAATACTATGCAGCCCTCCGCGAGGATGAGGAAGGCCAAGTTTATTGGTATAACTACGACCTCGACAAGAAGGACCTGCTCCTGATAGATCTGACAATGAACTACAACAGGTACAGAGATATTAAAGTTATCCCTGAGGCTATTGAAGTGAGTGGGCAGAAGTTTCGTCGCTATCGCTATGAATATACAAACTCTGACGGCAGCATTGGCTCCATGCCCCCTGCTTACAACTTCATTGAGGGCATAGGCTTCAGAACGAATGGGCTGATGCACTATCTTTTCGAACCAAGACCAGACTGTAGTTCATACAGTTTTGAGGTACTTGCTTATGTCACAGGCAGGGACTTCTTCTTCCCTGCCTCGGCATTCGATGCTCCAAGGATGATAGAGCTTTCTAAGGACGAGCAGAAGCTGGTGGAGAGCAATAATGACTTCGCCTTCCGCCTGTTCCGTCAGACACGTGGCGAGGAGAGCAGTATCATATCGCCCCTGAGCGTCACCTACGCCATGGGCATGCTGAACAACAGCGCAGCAGGACAGACGCAGCAGGAGATCAACAAGACCCTGGGATTCGGCGAGGCCGGGGCAGATGCCATCAATGCCTTCAGCCGCAGGATGCTCGACGAGGCCGGTACGCTCGACCCCAATACGCAGGCCCTCATCGCCAACACCATCTTCGTGAACGAGGGAATGGGCTACCGCCTGCAGGACGGCTTCGTTGAGAAGGCCAATGCCTACTACGATGCCTATCCGCAGAACCGCGACTTTGCAGACGGGCAGACAATGGACGTCATCAACCGCTGGGCCAGCGACCACACCAAGGGCTTCATTGAGCGTGTACTCGATGAGACCAGCTTCAACCCGCTCGCTGTGAGCTATCTGCTCAATGCGCTCTATTTCAAGGGCGTGTGGAGCAGTCCGTTCGATGCTGCAAATACGAGGGAAGAATCCTTCGGCGACGGTCCGGCTGTGCCCATGATGTTCCAGTTCTCCAATTTCCAGTACACAGAGAACGAGCTGTATCAGGCCGTCAACCTGCCCTACGGCAACGGCGCCTACCAGATGACCGTCTATCTGCCTCGCGAAGACAAGACCGTTGGCGACGTGCTCGAAAGTCTCGACGGCAGTAACTGGCAGATCGGCAAGCAGGAGCAAGTCTGGTTTACTGATGTGGATCTGAAGCTGCCCCGCTTCGAGACGGAGAATAGAATCGACCTGGTCCAGACGATGTCCGACTTGGGTATGCCCAAGGCCTTCACCCCTTATGCTGAGTTCCCATACTTCTGCAACAGTCCCGTCTATATCGGCAAAATGTTCCAGGTGGCCAGGATAAAGCTCGACGAGAAGGGCACCGAGGCGGCAGCCGTTACCGTTATAGGACTGGAAACGACCTCTATTCCGAGCTTCAGAACGTTCCATGCCAATCGTCCCTTCGTATATGTCATCAGCGAGCAATCCACTGGTGCCATCTTCTTCATAGGCCAATATACGGGCGGCGTCAAGGTGAAGGGACCCAACAGCATAACGCCACCGCTGATGGCCCCACGGCCGGCAGAGGACGGACCTGTCTACGACCTCGGCGGCCGGCGTCTCGGCAAAGCCCCAGCCCGCGGCCCCTACATCCAGGGCGGCAAGCTCAGGGCAAAGTGATTTAACGGACTTTTTTATCAGATTATACTATGAATAGGAAACTCTCTTTACTGGTATTACCCGTCTTCTTCTATGCCTGCGCAGGTTCAGAGCATACGAAATCGGGACATTCGGCAGCGTCTCTTGCCCAACTCGAGACCGAGTTTGCAGAACCGCCCCGCTCCGCCAGGCCCTATCTGTGGTGGCACTGGATGAACGGGAACATCACCAGGGACGGCATCCGTAAGGACCTGCTCTGGATAGACCGTATCGGCGTTGGCGGCTTTCATCATTTCGATGCCGGCATCGGTGTTGCGCCCATCGTGGAGAACCGTCTCATCTATATGCACGACGACTGGAAGGATGCCTTCAGGTACGCCATCGAGATGGGCGATTCGCTGGGGATGGAAATGACGGTGGCCAGCTCGCCCGGCTGGAGCTGTATGGGCGGACCGTGGGTGGAGCCCCAGGACGCGATGAAAAAGCTGGTATGGAGGAAAATGCGCCTGCAGGGCGGTCAGTCCTTCAAGGGCGCCCTGCCTGAGCCGTTCCAGAATGCGGGCGATTTCCAGAACCTGGACAATGGTCAGGCGAAGTACTATCAGGATATCGCCGTGCTGGCCCTCAGGATGCCTCAGGAAGACCTTCCCCTGGCCGGTCTGAACGCCACCCTGACCTCCTCGGGCGGAGACTTCAGCATAGCGCAGCTGACCGACGACAATCTGTCGGACGGCGTACTGCTTCCCGAGGATCCCGCAGCCGGGTTTGCCTGGATTATGTACGAGTTCCCGCAGCCCCAGTCTTTCCGTGCCGTATCGCTCTATGACGGGCGGCGGAGGCCCTGGCCCTACAACTCGGGCCCTTCCTACTCCGTCTCTCTGGAGAAGAGCGACGACGGCCAGACCTTCTCGGAGGTCACGAAGATTGCCAGTACCAGTTGCGTCAGGACGACCATCTCGTTCCCCGAGGCCCGTGCAAGGTTCTTCCGCCTGAAGGTGAACAATTCGGGCGGGCAGGGTTCCAGGATCAGCGAGTTCAACCTTTATCCTGTAGGCCGTATCAATCATGCCGAGGAGAAGGCCTGCTTTGCCTGTCCCCACGATCTGCACGACTATCCCACGACCACAGACGGCGCGTTTGCCGACCAGGTGATTGACCTGACGGCGAGCGTGCAGGACGGCGAGCTCACCTGGGATGTCCCCGAGGGCAACTGGAAAGTGCTGCGCATCGGCTACTCGCTGACAGGACACCGCAACGGACCGGCACCCGACGAGGCCACAGGGCTCGAGGTGGACAAGCTGGATCCCGATGCCTTGACCAGATACTTCCATCGCTATCTGGATATGTACAAGGACGCCACAGGAGGCCTGATCGGCGAACGGGGCATCAGCTATCTGCTGACCGACAGCTACGAGGCGGGATGCCAGAACTGGACACCGGCCATGATATCGGCCTTCCGAGAACGGCGGGGCTACGACCTGGTGCCCTGGCTTCCTGTGCTGACCGGCGAGATCGTGGAGTCGGTGGAGAAGAGCGAGGCCTTCCTGTGGGACTGGAGCGTCACCATCGCCGAACTTTACACCCAGAGCTATAACCATATCGACGACATCCTGAAGGAGTATGGCATGAAGGGGCGCTACAGCGAGTCGCACGAATGCGGCAGGGCTTATGTGGCCGACGGAATGGACATCAAGCGTTGCTCTGCCGTCCCGATGGCTGCCTGCTGGATCGATGCCGGTTCAGCCACGATGGCGGCTACCGATATCAGGGAGTCGGCCTCCGTAGCTCACATCTACGGACAGAACCTGGTGGCGGCTGAGTCGCTCACGGCTCACGGCACGGACGTCAACGCCTACAAATACAGCCCGGGAACCCTGAAGGGAACAGCCGACTGGGAGATGGCTAACGGCCTGAACCGCTTTGTCATACACGAGTCGGCCCACCAGCCGCTCGACAGCGTTTTTCCCGGCCTGGGACTGGGGCCGTACGGCCAGTGGTTCAACCGGCATGAGACGTGGGCAGGCGAGGCCAGGGCCTGGATGGACTACCTGGCGCGCAGCAGCTATATGCTGCAGCAGGGACGGGCTGTGGCTGATATCCTCATTTACTATGGCGAGGACAGCAATGCCTGCTCCCTCTATGGATTCGATATGCCGCAGGTGCCCGCCGGCTTCAACTACGACTACGCCAATCCCTGGGTGGTGACGGAACTGCTGAAGGTCAAGGATGGAAAGATTCAGGCCGGGCAGATGACATACCGCGTGCTTTACCTCGGTAAGAACGTTGCCCGCATGACGGTGCCCGTGCTGAAGGCCATTGTACGGCTGGCACAGAAGGGAGCGCTCATCTGCGGACATACCCCTGGCGGACCGGCCAGTCTGAGCGACAATGCCGGGGAGTGGGAGAGTCTTCTGGAAAAGCTGAAGGCGTGCCCCAATGTGCACCTCGAGGTGCCCGTCGGCGACGTGGCACAGGTGTGCAGTCTTGTTCCGGACATCCAATATCCCGAGGGAGAGCAGATACGTTTCGTCCATCGCCAGTCAGCTTGTGCCGACATCTATTGGGTCAACAAGCCCTCAGATGATTTCAAGCGCATCAAGGTCTCCTTCCGCCAGACGGGGCTCAGGCCTCAGGTATGGCATCCCGAAACGGGAGTTAAGGAGGATGTCGCCTATGCGATGACGAAGGATGGACGAACCGAAGTCACCCTCGATCTCGTGCCGAATGACGCGGTATTCGTCGTGTTTGGCGAGAAGACCGGCACAGAGACATTTGAAGTGCCCGAGACGAAGCGCAGTACGGTTTGCCAGTTGGACGGCCCCTGGGATGTGGCCTTCCAGCCCGATCGCAGCGCGCCCGAGCATGCCGAGTTCCCGTCGCTCGTATCCTATACCGAGTCTGCCGACCCGGGCGTCAAGTACTTCTCGGGCAAGGCGGTTTACGCGAAGGTGTTCTCCCTCGGCGAACGGCCTGCCGGCAGGGTTACCGTCGACCTGGGAGACGTCAGGGAACTGGCCAGGGTGAAGGTGAATGGCAAGGACTGCGGACTCGTCTGGAAAAGACCCTTCCGTGCAGATATCACGGATGCCCTGCAGGAGGGCGAAAACCGGCTGGAAGTCGAGGTGACGAACACCTGGCCGAACCGGCTTATCGGCGACCAGCAGCCCGACTGCCCACGAAAGATAACCTACACCTCCTATTCGTTCTACAAACAAGACTCCAAGCTCCGTCCTGCCGGTCTCCTCGGACCCGTTGTGATTGAATGCGAAGAGTGAAGAGAGTCCATTTTCCATTTTCCATTGTCCAAAGTTCATAGTTAAGAGAAATGAAGACAAGAATAAAACGTACGCTGCTGTTCCTCTCGCTGATTCCTTTTCTGGCGAGCTGTAGCCAGTCAGATGTGAAAGACGATCTTACGCAGTATGTTGATCCGTTCATAGGGACGGCATTCACGGGTCACACCTTCCCGGGGGCTGCCACTCCCTTCGGTATGGTTCAGGTCAGCCCGGACACGGGCATTGACGGATGGAAGCATTGTTCGGGCTACCACGAGGACGACGACATCATCAGGGGATTCAGTCACACCCACCTGAGCGGCACGGGCTGCCCGGACATGGGCGATGTCATGCTGATGCCCGTAGTGGGCGAGGTGTCGTTCAATGCCCTGGAGGAAGCAGGCAAGGGCTATGCGTCCCATTTCCGGCGCGAGACGGAGGAAGCTGCCCCGGGCTATTACAGCGTAATGCTGGACGATTACGGCATCAGGGCCGAGGTGACGGCCAGTCCGCGTGCCGCGATGCACCGCTATAGCTTCCAGAAGCCGGACAGCCCTGCCGTCGTGATTGACCTGGGACACGGCATCGGCGACCGGACGGACAAGAGCTACCTGAAGCTGGTGGACGACCGTACTGTCGTCGGGATGCGTCACTCAGTGGGCTTCATCAGCGACCATCAATACTATTTCTGCGCAAGGTTCTCGTGGCCTATTTCCTCTGTGAGTTCCTTTGTGGACGGTTCGGTCAGTGAGGACAACGCCGTCAGCGGCACCGTCACCAAGATGATTCTGCGCTTCGACGCGAAGGACGCCGGGCCCGTGCTGGTCAAGGTCGGACTCTCAACCGCCAGCGAGGAGGGCGCCGTCAGGAATCTGGACACCGAGATACCGGGCTGGGACTTCGAGAAGACCCGCAACGCGGCCAGGGACCTGTGGAACGGCTATCTGAGGCAAATCGAGGTGAAGACGACGGACGAAGGGCAGAAGGTGTCTTTCTACACCTCCCTCTATCACGCCCTGCTGATGCCCAACCTCATCACCGATACGGACGGTTCCTACAGCGGCTGGGACCATCAGATACACCAGAGCGGGGGTAAGGACATGTACACCAACTTCTCCCTCTGGGACACCTATCGCGCCGAGCATCCCTTCCTCGAACTGCTCTATCCCGAGGTCAACAGCAAACTGGTGAACTCTCTCCTGGAGAAGCACAACCAGACGGGCCTCCTGGTCACCAATGAGTACGGACAGTGCGAGACATGGTGCATGATAGGCAATCACGCAGTCGATGTGATAGCCGATGCGTACATGAAGGGCGACAAGAGCTTCGACCCGGAGGCCGCCTATTCAGCCGTCAGGCATGCCATGACTGCCGACCACAACAAGTCCGACTGGGCGACCTACAACCGCTACGGCTACTTCCCCTGCGACAGCAGTGCCCTGGAGAGCGTGTCGCGCACGATGGAGGCCTGCTACGACGACTACTGTGCAGCCCTGATGGCCCAGGCCCTCGGACACGAAGAGGACTACGCATTCTTCTCGAAGCGGGCACAGAACTACAGGAATCTCTTTGACGACCGGCTGCAGATGGTGCGTCCGCGTCAAGCCGACGGACAGTGGAAGGAGCCCTTTAACCCCAACCAGCTGAATTCCGGCAACGGGGACTTCACCGAGGGGAACGCCTGGCAGTGGACCTGGCACGTCCAGCACGATGCCGAGGGACTCATCAGCCAGTTCGGCTCAGCCGACGCGTTCATGCAGAAACTGGACAGTCTCTTCTTCATCGACCCTGGAGAACTGCCCGGACATGAGATCTCGCCGGACGTGACGGGCCTGATTGGGCAGTATGCCCACGGGAATGAGCCCAGTCACCACGTGGCATACCTCTATACCTTGGCAGGTGCGCCCTGGAAGACAGCCAGCATCGTGCGCGAGGTGTTCGACAAGTACTATCTGGCAAAGCGCGACGGGCTGTGCGGCAACGACGACTGCGGACAGATGTCGGCCTGGTACATGTTCTCGGCCCTGGGCTTCTATCCGGTGAATCCCATTTCGGGAGAATATGTGTTCGGCGCGCCCCAGTTGCATGAGGCCACCCTGCACCTGCCAAACGGCAAGACTTTCAGTATAAAGGTCAACGGCCTTTCCGCCGAGAACAAATACGTGAAGGAGATTCGGCTCAACGGCATGCCGATTCCATACCGCAGTCTTTCCTACGGAGACCTTATTCAGGGCGGCACACTCGAATATTTCATGACAAGCAACACATCAGAAGAATGAAGGAAAATCTTTTAGGCATCGATATCGGCGGCACGAAGTGCGCCGTCATCTTCGGACAGAGGGAGGCCGATTCCCTCAGCATCGTGGAGAAAGTGAAGTTCCCCACCACAGACGTTAAGGAGACGATAGGCCGCATCTGCGACGAGTTGAAGCAGCTGATGGGGCGCAACGGCCTTTCGGCAGACAATACCCGCGCTGTGGGCATCTCCTGCGGAGGTCCGCTCGACAGCCGCAGGGGCATCGTGATGTCGCCTCCCAACCTGCCTGGCTGGGACAATATCCCCATCACCGACATCATCCGGCAGCAGACCTCCCTGCAGGCATACATCCAGAACGACGCCAATGCCTGTGCAATGGCCGAGTGGAAGTTCGGCGCAGGGCGGGGCACGCAGAACATGGTGTTCCTCACCTTCGGCACAGGACTGGGCGCAGGCATCATCGCCAACGGACAGATCTATACGGGAGCCAACGACAATGCTGGCGAGGCCGGTCATATCCGTCTGGCCGAGTTCGGACCCGTGGGCTACGGCAAGGCCGGTTCCTTCGAGGGATTTGCCAGCGGGTCGGGCATCGCGCAGCTGGCCCGGATGCGGCTCAGCGAAGTCTATCAGATGGGGGGCAAGGTGGCCTGGTGCGATTACGGACAGATAGACACCATCACCGCCAAGGACGTCACCGAGGCCGCAGCAGCCGGAGACCCCTTAGCCCTCGAGATCGTGCAGCTCTCAGCCCGCTATCTGGGCATTGGCCTGTCGGTGCTCATCGACATCCTCAATCCCGAGCTTATCGTCATCGGCGGCGTCTTTGCCCGTCGGGAGGGCCTGTTCCGTCCCCAGATGGAGGAGACCATCCGTCGCGAAGCCCTTCCCCTTGCCAGCCGCGTCTGCCGCGTCGTTCCCGCACAGTTGGGAGAGGCCATCGGCGACTACGCCGCCCTCTCGGTTGTTAATTCATAACTATGGACTATGAACTATGAACTCCTAACTATGGCCTCTCCCCTCCGCACTCTCATTTCCCAGGGTCTTGAGGAGGCCCGATGCAGCTTGGAGCGGTTTATCCAGGACGAGCGCACACTGCCTGCAATAGAGGAGGCCGCCCATCTGATGCATACGGCGCTTCAGCAGGGCTGCAAGATAATATCCTGCGGCAACGGCGGGTCTTTGTGCGACGCCACACATTTTGCCGAGGAACTGACGGGCCGTTTCCGCTCGTTGCGCCGCCCTTTGCCTGCAATCGCCGTCAACGATGCCGCCTACCTGACCTGTACCGCCAACGATTTCTCTTTCGAAGATGTCTTTGCGCGCTATGTAGAAGGGGTTGGGCAGCCTGGCGACGTACTGGTCTGCATCAGTACGAGCGGCGAGTCGCAGAACATCCTGCGTGCTGCCCGGGCAGCAAAGACCATCGGCCTGAAGACCATCGGCCTGACATCGGGCAGCGACACCCCGCTCTCCAGTCTTTGTGACGTAGCTATCCAGGCACCTCGCGCCCCCCATTCCGACCGCATCCAGGAGATTCACATCAAAGTCCTCCACCTGCTGGTGCAGTGCATCGAGGAACTGGATGCAGTTTAGAAGGTACTCGTAAGGTAAAAGCGAACCGTAAAAGTATATTAATGTCGTAGTAAATCAACATAATGTTGCTGAGTCGCCGTGTATGGTGCCGGGACGGTACGGAAAGCGGAGTACGGCTCAGCAGGCTAGCGCCGACATGGCGCTATGCTCAGTAAGTTTTAGGTTATTAATGTGAGGGAGCGGGTCTCAGTGATGAGGCCCGCTCTTTTGTGTATATTGACCTAAAGTCAAAATGCAAAAAGTCGTCCATAAAAAAACTCTGCCAAGAATGACAGAGTTGAATTAGGTTTGTGCCAGAGCACCGGGAGTTTGTGACGCGAACATGAATTGTTGTATGCCCACGCAAATAATGACTCTACCTGACTACCTGCGTAAAGACTGGTGCTTCACCTGTCTTGACTGTTACATAGACCTGGATGCGCGTTTGGGAAGCCGTCTCGCCGGTGTCTTCAGCAACGAAGAGGTACTCCACTCCGTCGGGGATGGCACGCGAGGCGACCGTCTCTGCTTTGGCGTGCAACATGGGATAGCCATCTACGGCAGCGTCGAAGACGGCGGCTTCTTCATCGCTCATGGGATGCTGTTCGGGGAACTCATCCAGCTTGGTGTATTCTCCCTCGAGGAAACCGAGGCGCTTTAGCCACTGGTCCACTTCGTACGGTACAGCTTCCAGGCGAGCGGCACGGACGCCATAGCCGGGAAGTATCTCTGCCCCGGGCTCTTTTCCGGCCAGATCCTTTGTGCTGGAAACGAGACCCCCGCTGCCAAAGGTGCAGAAGGGAACTATCTTCTTGCCGCTCAGGTCCACCTGGTCAAGCAGGGCGGCCACAGGGGGAGCGTAGGTGCCGAACCATACGGGATAGCCGAGGAAGATGACATCATACTGGCTGAGGTCGGATGTAAGCGGCTGAATCTCGGGCGTAATCCCTTCCTCGCGTTCCTGTCTGCAGCGCTCGACTGTCGCCTGTAAGTCGCCTTCGTATGGCTTCAGGGGGATGATCTCTTCGATGTCTGCACCTAGACGGGTGGCAATTTCCCGCGCCACGGTCTTCGTGTTGGACGTCTGAGAGTAAAAGAGTACCAACTTGGCCTCCTCGTTATCGGTGGCAGCGGCCTCTTTTTTGGGGCTGCATGCCGTGGCAGCCATCATTGCGGTTGCAAGAACCAACATTGTCTTAACGTTTTTCATACAATTGAAGTCTTTTTTTAAGTTAAAATGGTCATATGCGTCTGATTGGACTCGTCAGATTAGGCGTTGCCGAAGGTCAGTCGCTTTTCTTCGGCCTTGACTACGATAGGTCTCTGCCGGTCTATGCCGCTGCCCAGCAGGGCCTTGCTGAGGTCGTTGAGCAGCAGTCGCTGGATGGCACGCTTGACGGGTCGTGCACCGAAGTCGGGGTCGTAGCCCTCCTCGGCCAGCAGTTCCACTGCCGAGTCCTCCACCTGCAGGGTGATGCCGTTCTGCTGGAGCATCTTCCTGACACCGTCGAGCTGCAGCCGTACCACCTGCTTGATCTCGCCGTAGGTGAGGGGGTGGAAGACGACGGTCTCGTCTATTCGGTTCAGGAACTCGGGCCGTATGGTCTTCTTCAGCAGGTCGAGCACCTGCCGGCGGGTGCGCTCGAAGTCCTCGGGCGTCTTGGCATCCTGGAAGAGCTGGCTGCCCAAGTTACTGGTCATGATGATGATGGTGTTCTTGAAGTTGACGGTGCGTCCCTTCGAGTCGGTGAGGCGTCCGTCGTCGAGCACCTGCAGCAGGGTGTTGGAGACATCGGGGTGGGCCTTCCCTATCTCAGCGAGGAGGACTACCTGGTAGGGCTTTCTCCTGACGGCCTCTGTGAGCTGTCCGCCCTCGTCGTAGCCGACGTATCCTGGAGGGGCTCCGATCAGACGCGTCACGCTGAACTTCTCCTGGTACTCGCTCATGTCGATTCGGGTCATCATCGTCTCGTCGTCGAAGAGGTAGTCGGCCAGCGCCTTGGCCAGCTCTGTCTTACCGACACCGGTGGTACCCAGGAAGATGAAGGAACCGATGGGCCGCTTGGGGTCCTGCAGACCTGCCCGGCTGCGTCGTACGGCGTTGCTGACGGCCTCGATGGCCTCGTCCTGACCGATAACGCGGCGGTGCAGCTCTTCCTCCAGGTGGAGCAGCTTCTCTCGCTCGCTCTGCATCATCTTGCTCACGGGAATGCCCGTCCAGCGCGATACGACGTCGGCGATGTCGTCTGCCGTCACTTCCTCCTTCACCATTGCCTCGGCACCCTGGGCCTGCTTCAGCTGCTCCTGAATCTTCTGAATCTCGGATTCCAGCTCCTGCAGCTTGCCGTAGCGTATCTCTGCCACTCGGCCGTAGTTTCCTTCGCGCTCGGCCCGCTCGGCCTCGAACTTCAGTTGCTCTATCTGCTGCTTGTTCTGCTGTATGCGGTTCACGAGCTCCTTCTCGCCCTGCCACTTGGCCTTGAAGGCGTTCACCTCCTCCTGCAGCTCGGCTATCTCGCGGTTCAGGCCTTCCAGCTTCTCGCTGTCGCCCTCGCGCTTGATGGCTTCGCGCTCTATCTCCAGCTGTTTCAGCCGGCGGGTGGTCTCATCGAGTTCCTCGGGCACGCTGTCGCGTTCCATACGCAACTTGGCGGCTGCCTCGTCCATCAGGTCGATGGCCTTGTCGGGCAAGAAGCGTTCGGTGATGTACCGGGCCGAGAGCTCGACGGCGGCGATGATGGCATCGTCCTGGATACGCACCTTGTGGTGGTTCTCGTAGCGCTCCTTCAGTCCGCGCAGGATGCTGATGCTGGAGAGGGTGTCGGGCTCATCCACCATGACGGTCTGGAAGCGTCGCTCCAGGGCCTTGTCCTTCTCGAAGTACTTCTGGTACTCGTCCAGTGTGGTGGCGCCGATGCTGCGCAGTTCGCCTCGGGCCAGTGCGGGCTTCAGGATGTTTGCGGCATCCATTGCGCCCTCGCTCTTGCCGGCTCCCACCAGGGTGTGTATCTCATCGATGAAGAGGATGATGCGCCCCTCGCTCTTGGTGACCTCGTTCACGACGCTCTTCAGTCTCTCCTCGAACTCGCCCTTGTACTTGGCACCGGCTATCAGGGCACCCATGTCCAGGCTGTAGAGCTGTTTCTGCTTCAGGTTCTCGGGCACGTCGCCGCGCAGGATACGGTGGGCCAGACCCTCTACGATGGCGGTCTTACCCGTACCGGGCTCGCCGATCAGGATGGGGTTGTTCTTGGTGCGTCGCGACAGTATCTGCAGTACGCGCCGTATCTCGTCGTCTCGCCCGATGACGGGGTCGAGCTTTCCGGCACGGGCTTCATCGACCAGGTTGCGGGCATACTTCGAGAGACTCTGGTAGGTGTCCTCGCTCGACTGCGACTTCACCTTCTCGCCGCCGCGCAGTTCCTCTACGGCCTTGCGCAGTTCCTTCTCATTCATGCCCATGTCCTTCAACATCTTGGCGGCAGTGCAGTTCACACTTAGTATGGCTTGCAGGATGTGTTCCAGCGAGACATACTCGTCGCCGTTCTTCTGGGCCAGGTCTTCGGCCTTCATCAATACTTCGTTGGCTTCGCGGCTCAGGTAGGGCTCTCCGCCCTGCACCTTTGGCAGGCTGCCTATCTGTGCATCCACGGCCTGCTGGATGAGGGTGGGGTTCATGCCCAGTTTCTGGAAGATGAACTGTATCACTTGCTCGCCCACCTTGAGCACGCCGCTCAGCAGGTGCTCGGGTTCCACGGCCTGCTGTCCTTGCCGCTGTACGCGGTTGACCGCCTCTTGTACGGCCTCCTGCGCCTTGATGGTAAATTTGTTCAGATTCATAGATTGTTCTCCTTTCTTTGTTTCTATTATCAGTTACGGTGGTGAGGCTTCCAGGCTTTCGGCTCTTCGCTTCAGCCGGACCTCACCTTCTTCTATAGCAAAAGGAGTGCAAACTGCTAAAAATCAGACACTCTGTCCTAAAAATGGCCAATATGGCATATCGTGCCCGAAGGTATCGCAACCTTTGTCTGTTCTTGCCGGATCTATTCTATTTTGCCAAGCTTCTTGATCTGACTCTCCGTCAGGTCGCCGAGCCAGAACAAGATGCGGGAGAGGTGTACCTCGCTGTCCTCGCCGTCTTCGTCGATGAAGACGAAAAAGTATCCCGGATCTATCACGAAGCGCGAGCTGGCCGAGGTGCCGCCGGTCTTTGTCCCGTCCAGATAGGCCGTAGGGGCACCGTCTTTGACCACTAATGCGATGCGATGCCATTTATTGGCCCTCGTATAGCCGCCGTACCATCCGCTGAGGCCGATGTTGTGGGCCTCGCCTTTGATGAAGACGTCGCCGTCGTTGCTGTTGTCCTTGCTGGTTTGGATGAGGGGCACCCACGAGTCGCTGGTGTAGAGCATGTCATAGACGATGGTGTAGGTCGAGATGCTTCCGCGCATGGGATGATTGATTCTCAGTCCTGAGTTCTTCGGTATCTTCAGGGCCTGCTGGTCAATGTCCGGTCCCGGTACGAAGTTCAGGCCTGCTTCCTCCGGCGTTTTGCGGACGACGACGTTGCCGCGCCCCGTTGTGGTAACTGGCTGCATCGTGAAGTCTGAGCCATTCACGCAGTTGGCAAGGGGGTTGTCGCTGTCGTTGAAGTCCCATTGTGCTGATGGGTTCCCCAGGATGTCCTCCCTCTGCGTTTGTATGACGTTGATGCGGAGTGGGGTAACGTCTTTTTCGTCGGTCTTCACGGTGATGACGCCGGTGCGGGTATCGGGTTTTGGCAACGGGTCGCATCGGAAGGTGTATTTCAGATTGACGCCGATGCCTGGCGGTGCATCTTGGGGATGGATCCAGTCGGGGAGCTCGAACGTCGGATATGCCGAGCTGGTGATATACAGGTCGAAGCTGAGCTCGTCGTCGTACACCTCGACTTCGGGGGTGGATGTTTCCAGGACGGAGCCCTTGTGCTGCAATGCCTTCACCTCGCCTATGGTAAGCGGGCGATCCCAGTATGTCAGCTGTGCCACGTCGATGTCGGTGTATTCGCCGTCTTCATCGGCAAAGATCAGACAGTGCCCGTTGTGGATGCACCACTCGTCGCCCGTCATCTTGGCAACGGGTGCGCCGTCGAGATAGACGGTGCCGGCCTTGTCCTTGACCGAGAAAATGATGCGGTGCCATGTGTTGGCCTTCACTTGTCCGCCGTAGTTGGCGCCCCGGCCGACCTGCCCGCTGCGGTTGATAAAGAGGTTGGCGTCGTGATCATTATTATTATACGTCTGCAGGAGGGCGTGATATTTCGTGGCATCGGCTACCCGGACATACCAGAGGAGGGTGTAGGACGTGATGTTGCCCTTCACCGGCGTCACCATCTTGAACATGTCGCCGGCCTTCAGGGTGACGGCCTTGTCGTCGCTGGCGGGGCCGCTGATGTGAGTCATCGTGATGTCCTGCAGCTTGTAGCTCTTGCTGCTGCACGTTCCCGTCTGTAGGAAATAGGGAGATCCGCTGACGGAGTTCTTCAGCAAGTCCTTGGCATCCTCGAAGTCCCACGATGCCGTCGGTTTCGGGCTTTCCGCCGGGGAAGTGGCCTTGACGTCGACCTTCTTTTCGAGCGGACGCTCCGAGGCGTTGCCGTAGGCGTCGAGGGCTGTCACGACAACGGTGTATTGTCCGTCGGGCTGACCCGAGCAATCCAGGTTGATGGAAAGCTTCTTCGGTGTCTCACTGTTCAGGTAGGCGTAGGAGTAGAGGTGCCTGGAGGCGATCAACCGTCCGTAGGGGCTCTTGAGGCTGATCTTGTAGCGGAAGACATATTCCTCGTCATGGGCCTGTGGGAAAGTCACTTTCAGGGCTTCGCTCTCGATGTCATGGACGACGTCAGGCTCCGTGACGGAGCTGTCCCATTCGGGAGCGGGAAGTCCGGTACGGTAGGTCTGTCCGGGCGAGACGTCCTGGATGTCGCGGATGTCGGCGTACTTGAACCTTGAACCGTCATGAGGCGCCTCTATCAGCCAGCGGTTTGCGGCTCCGATCTCCTCGTCGCGGTAGGTGTCGTAGCGTTGTATGAGTACGTCGCCGTTCTTCTTGACCGAGACGATCAGTCCTTCGGTGATATTCGCGAAATAGCTGGGATGGATGCCCTCATCCACGGCGCCGGGCTCTATTTCGCCATATGTCGTACTGCCGGTATTTACTACGGTATAGTAATTCTGATAGGAGCTGTTGGGAGAGACGCCCTGATGGATGGAACGGGGGTCGGCTACTGGGAAATGGCTATGTCCCGCGAAGAGGATGATTTGCGGATAATCGTTCAGGATGGCGTTCAGCTCGCCGCTGCACCAGCTGCCTTCGCCGTTCCATGTGCCGTAGCAAGTGTTAGTTGGCGGAACGTGGGTGAAGACGAAGATGGGCTTGCCCGGATATTCCTTGTCGGCCTTTTCGAGCCACGCCTTCAGCTGGTTGCGTACCGAGGTGATATAGGTCCGCCCCTCCAGGGAGGTGTTGCGCTGCGAAATGGTGATGAAGGGATAGCCGTTGATGTCGAGGAACTGCTCCGTGGGATAGTCCTTTCCGCCGTTGAGGGGCGCCAGACCTTTGGTGTAGTTGTTATATCCGTTGGCGTTGAAGTTGTCGTGTCCGGTTGCCATCATGAAGACTTTGCGCTCCACTCGGGTCATGAAGTTGTCATCGTTGCCGAAGACCGAGACGAGCATCTTATACTGCTCCGGATCGCCGTTATTGGTGATGTCGCCCACGTCGAACAGGGCATCGAGCGGACCGTGGCTGCTCAGGTTCTTCAGGGCACGGGGCACCTTCGACATTGCTCCCTCGCCGGTATTGTTCTCGAAGTGCGTATCGCTGATGACGCCGAACTTCACCACTGTGTCGTCGTTCACATCCCTGGAACCCACGAACCACTGGGCCTTCACTGTGCATGTCAAGAGCACAGAAGCTAAGAAAAGGCAGATATTCTTCTTCATAACTTACGATCAATTACTGTTTTCCAATCATTACTTTTGTTGTTCGTCCGGCTACGGTCACCAGGTAAACCCCGGCGGGCAGTTGTGAGCCGCAGGGCACTTGTATGCCGTCTGCCCTCATTATGGTATAGGGGACGCCGCCACTGACTTCGATGCGCCGGTTTCTGAGGTAGATGAGCGGCTTCTCGTCAGCCGGGGCCCCCTCCACGCCATTCGTCACCTGTATCTTCTTGAATGTCCAGGCATAGGGTGTATCCTGTTCCGGAGTGACGTTGCCCGTGGCCTGCCCCTGCTGAGTTGCCGCCAAACCTCTGGATTGTCCGTCGCTTTCAGTGCCAACGAAGGCGTATTGTCCGCGTCCCAGGCCGGTGAGGACGAAGCCCTTGCCCTCGCTGGCGGAGCTGAGGAGTTGCGTCACCCTGTAAAGCTCTTCGGCGGCGGAGACGGGCTGCAATGCGTGGCCGGTATTTCGGTTGACCAGGTAAACCAGCTTCTGCGCATCGTCGGCATAGAGGAGAAGCCACTGCTGAGAGGCCAGGGACTCTTGGGGCGACTCGATGCCCACCGGGAATGAGGCGGAGGCAGCCGAGCAGTCGCTCATCACCATTCCCTTTGTCTCGGGGAAGGCCGAAACCACCTGATACCACACCTGATGCCCCGGATAGCTCACCTCGGGTTTCTGGGCAAGCGCCGTTCCCGCCCAGAGGAGGAGGGTAGTGGAAAGGAGTAATAGTTGTCTTGTCATATTTCCTGGAATTAGAATTCGTTTGTTTTACGCTGCAAATATACAATTATCATTTCAGAACCAAAAGCACTTGGCACTTTTTTTATGCTCAAATGTGCCCAGTTTGAATAATTCTGCGGCGTCAGACTTTTGCGCGAGGCGGGTTTTGCAAGATTTACACCCGGGTTTTGCAAGATTTCCACCCGGGTTTTGTAAAATCTCTACCCGGGTTTTGCAAAATCTTTACCCGGGTCCTGCAAGTAGAATCAGTTGCTTTCATTCCAAACTACTTTATGTGTTCAAATCCTTTTCCCGTAATCTCGCGGTGGGTGATATAGTTTCGGTCCTTGGGCAGAGATTCGGGGGTGATGACGAAGCGGCGCCCGCCCTGCAGGTTCAGGGTGATGCGCTGGAAGCGCGGCTGGCTGAGCATATAGCGGTCGGAGGCGGGGCAGACGGGGTAGAAACCCATCGAGGAGAAGATGAACCACGAGGACATCTGGCCGGAATCGTCGTTGCCCGACAGTCCTCCGGGCGTATCGTTGTACTCTGTGTCCAGGATGTAGTTCACCCAGCGGCGCGTCTTTTCGGGCCGGCCGATGAAGTCGTAGAGGTAGGCAATCTGGTGGCAGGGCTCGTTGCCGTGCCAGTAGCGCCCTTCGCTGAACATCGAATCGAGCTTGGCTTCGAAGACATCGCGCCCGCCCATCGCCTCGGCCAGGCCCTCTACATTGTGCGGCACGAACCAGGTATAGTGGCAGACGGCTCCTTCTGTGATAAACGCCTTGCGCCGCAGGAAGTCCATGTTGTTCTCGAAACGGCCGTCGTCGTGTCGCCCGTCGCAATAGCCCGTCTTGGGGTTGATGACGTTGCGCCAGTTCTCGGAGCGCTTCATCAGCATCTGATAGTCCTCTTCGTGCCCCAGGGCGCGGGCCATCTGGGCAATGGCATAGTCGTCGAAGGCGTATTCCAGGGTGCGCGAGGTCTGCTCCTGCTGGTGGAAGGCCTCGCGGACGGGGTCCTCCAGGGGGATGTAGCCGTACTTGATGTACGACTCCAGCGCGCGGCGCCCCATCCCGTTCTCGTAGTCCTTAGCCGAGGCGGGCGTCTCGAACGCGTTCTTCCGCATGCCTTCATAGGCCTTCTCGGCATCGAATCCGCGAATACCCTTGAGGTAGGCATCGGCCAGAACGACGGCGCAGTGGTCGCCTATCATGGCAGCTGTATAGGAGTTCCAGTTGGGGAAGATGGGCAGCCAGCCGCCCTGTTCGTACTTCAGGACGAGCGACTGCATCATATCGGCCGACATCTGGGGATAGAGTAGGGTGTAGAGCGGGTGAACGGCGCGGAAGGTGTCCCACGTCGTGAAGTCGCAGTAGTAGGGACGTGGATTTCCCTTAGGATGAATCGTGCTGCCATCTGCAAAGCGGGGGTAGGCACCGTCGGCATCGCTCATTTCATGGGGTGTGTACGAGGCGCGGTACATGGCGCCGTAGAACTGGTTCACACGAGCTGTATCGGGGTCTTCTATGTCGATGGCATGCAGCCGCTTTATCCAGGTTCGGGCCAGGGCGTCCTTCATCTTCTCGAAGGTCAGATTCTTTGCCTCGGCTTTATAGTTGCGCTCAGCTCCCTCCCTGCCGGTGAACGACGAGGCCGCCTTCAGGATGATGGGCTTGCCGGCCTTCCCCTGGAACGTGAGCCAGGCACAAAGGCTGTCCTGTCCGCAGTCGAGAGGCGTATCTGTGTAGGTGAGCAGGAAGTGCCCTGCGAAGCCGGCGGGGTCTCCCCAGCCCTGATAGATGCGGTGAACGGGGTTGTAGCCGTAAACGGTCTTGCGCTCTGGCTCCATCTGGATGCCTCCCTCCTTCTCGTCGCTGTTCGACTCTATAACGATATGTACAGGGCCGTCCTGCTCAGGCGTAATGCGGAAAATGGCAGCGTGACTGCTGGCCGTAAACTCTGTCAGCAAGTGCTCCTGAGGCAGGCGGACAGCATAGTAGTGCGGATGAGATACCTCGTCCTGATGGCTGAACGGTGTGGCGCGCTCCTTTGCACCCTTCCTCAGTCTTCCGCTCAGCGTAGCGATTGTGAACGAGCCGTAGTCCTGTGTACAACCGCCGGTGGTCCAGTGGCTGCACCGGAAGCCCTGCAGGTGGGTGTCGGTATAGTAATACGGTGCCAGGCACTTTGCTTCGGTGTTCCTGGTTTGGGGCGTCCAGAAGTTCTGTCCGTTCGGCGACAGTACGGCCGGCATCGTCTGTCCGTGCTCCTCGGAACCCCGTCCGAAGAGTCCTGCCGTCTTGGTGTTGGCGGGCGCTGTACCCACCATAGTGTTCAGGGCGTACAGCTGGCGCAGGTGTTCGCTGTCGTGTTTGCTGTAATGCTTTGCCGGGAGTCCTGTCTGGCAGAAGATAGCGGCTGCAATGAAGATGACATTCCGTTTCATGATGTTTGGTGTTAAGTGTAAACCAGCCATGCTGTGGCCCTTGTGGAAGCGCTGCTGGTAAAGCGAATCCATCGGCCTATGTGCCCGTCCGGCAGCTTCAGTGTGACTTTCCTGCCAGGCTTGACATGCTCTGTTCCATACAAGAGCCATGTGCCGTCGCCAGTGGAGTCTATTTCTATGGTAAAGTCAACGGGCTCCGTAGAGTGGTGACTCAGCGTAAGCGTCTTCCGGTCGTAATGGCTTATCAGATAGGGGTCGGAGGGCTTGCCGGCTACGACATCTGTTTCTGCCCACGGCCCTCCCTTGCCTTTCGGCTTGCCCAGCTGCCAAAGGTCGTCAATGGCCCCTGCCCATACTTGACATTTTCCATCCTTGGAGGTGATAAGGTGTGAAGTGGAAGAGGGCGGGGTGGCGTTTGCTGCAGAGCCGGTCATGACCAGAAGTCCGCGGTATGAGGCGTAATCGGATATCTGCAGGTTATGGGTACAGACAGGGCGTATTTTGGCATAGCCGTCGGCATTCTCGGCTGGCAGTTCATAGAATGTGCCGCCACAGTTGAACAGGTCGCGCTCCGTAGCTACCTCGCGGCAGATTCGTGTCTGACGCTGTGCCATAAGCCGTTCATAACTCGGGTCGCCTAGCGGTAATCGCCAGCGGCGGCCTGAATCGTCAATTATCAGGTAGGAACCGTCATCAACCGTAATCACCTTTGATGGGATGGCCAGCTGTTTTTCTATCATGAGTGAGTCGGCAGGGCTTTCTTTTCGGGTCAGGTTCATGTCTCCGTCCATTTCGTAGTAGCCCGAGGATGCAGTCTTGCTGCCGTTCATTTCATGGGCTACTATACCCAGGGCCTTGCGATCGTTGCCCAAGCAGTAGAGCAAACCGCCTTGCCATTTCTGCTCACCGCAATGGCTGAGTCCGCTGAACATGGAATCGGAGGGCTTGGGGTGAGCCGTTGAGGCATAGACGAATGTAATGGTCAGCGACTGGCAGTTGCAATCTGTTTTTGCACGAATCCACTCGCCGCTTATGCCGTTGAGACTCAGCATCCTTGAACTCTTGGCTGGGAGCTTTTTGGTGAAAGCTTTCTTCCATTTCCCGTCGCCCTTCCTGTCAACCTCAAAGGTCAGTATAATATCTTCGCTGCCGCCGTTTCCTACCCATGCAGTACGTTGCTTCCATCCTGCGAGCAGGAAGGGCTCAGAGACGGCCCCGGCCTCTACTTCATCGTTCTGCCATACCGAGCCGATAGCGTCTGTAGGGCCAAGATGCCGTATGGCCGCAGTATCTGCGAACCACAGGTTGGATTGCGACTGTCCCGGGCCTGCGATGCCGCCCTTGGCCTTGCGTTTGTTCAGGAACTCGCTCTTGGCCGAATCGTCACATCCGAATACCAGCCGGCCGTTCCAATAGCAGAAGTCGCCCACCACCTTCAGGTAGCTCGAGAGGGGTCTGATGCCTTTGCTGTTGCTGTATGCAAATGTATGCGGAAACTCCCAAAGCATGCCGTGCATCGTCATCAGGAAGCGGGGCGTCTCGTCTGCTGATACGTCTCGTATCCGCGGCCACTCTGTATTCCATCCATGAGCTCCGTCATAGCTGTTGCTGGCTTTGGGGAGGCGGAAGAAATGCCAGCCTGTGGAAGCATCGCGAGTAGCCAGAATCACAGAGCGATAATCCCATCCGACTGCCCAGATAGGGTCGCTTTCAGGATGGTCGTTGCCATAGATGCCTCCAGGACCTGTGACTTCTGTGAACTGATTGCGCCTGATCTGCTTCCATTCCCTTCCGTCATATTCAGCCAGAATGCCGGCCTTGATATGCGGATCTGTGTAGGCTTGCGGAGATTCTTCTCCGTTGTTCGAGAAGACATAGACGCCCTGACCGGAATAGAAACCCTTGCCGTGGACGCCTTCCAGCAATGCACTCTGGAGGTCTGGCTGCAGTTCTCTCCTGCGCATCTCGTTACCATCCATGAAGACGGTCTTCACGTTGAGACTGTCAGTACCCACATCATAGAACCCCTCTTCCATCGTGCCAATCCACAGCCGATGTGCCGGATCTGTAATGCTGCGGGCAATGCCCGTCAGCCTGCCTGGCATAACGGATGGAGGGATTGTGCGTACCCTGCCTGTAGAGTCAATGGCGTAGGGGCCGATGAACAATTGCCGGCTTTCGCGGTGAATCATGCGGTTGGCCGGAGTGCCCCCGATGCTCTCCTCCCGGATTACCCGTTGCATGTCTGGAGTTATCTCATAGAGCTTGTCAGACGATCCAAAGGGCAGGTGAGGGCCGTACGTAATGGCCCACAGGCGGCCTGCCCAGGGTACTACTGCTCCCGTCCCACATTCAGACTCATTATTATAAAAGGCCAAACTGGGGTAGATGCCGCTGTACTGCTTCTGAGCCGGTAGGCCTGCCGAAAGCAGGAAAGCCACTATGAAAGCGTACCATCTGTTTGTCATTCGCTCCGTCATGGTTCTGTTCTCATAGTCCTTTCATACTCAATGAGATGCGTTCCCTTTGTAAATCTACTGCTATAACCTTTACCATTACGTGCTGATGCAGGGAAACGACGGTTGTGGGGTCCTTGACATAGTGGTCGGAGAGTTGCGAAACGTGCACCAGCCCCTTTGTATGGACGCCCACATCTACGAAGGCGCCGAAATTGGTGATGTTTGTCACGATGCCTGGCAGGACCTGTCCGGGCTGCAGGTCGGTAATCTCATGGACGTTAGGGTCGAAGGCGAACTGTTTCAGAGGGCCGCGAGGGTCACGACCTGGCTTCTCAAGCTCGGCCATGATATCCTTCAATGTGGGCAGCCCCACTTCGTTCGAAACATACTTCTGGATATCTATTTTCTCCCTTAGGGCCTTGTCGCTCAGCAACGCCGCTACGCTGCATCCGCTGTCGTGGGCCATCCGCTCCACCAATGCGTAGCGTTCGGGGTGGACGGCGCTGTTGTCCAATGGTTCGCTGCCGCCCTGGATGCGCAGGAAACCGGCACTCTGCTCGAAGGCCTTGGCTCCCAGACGCGGCACCTTCATAAGTTCGCGCCTCGAGCGGAAGGGCCCGTTTTGGGCGCGGTAGTTCACAATGTTCTGAGCCAGGGTAGGGCCTAACCCGCTGACGTAAGTCAGTAGCCAGGGACTGGCCGTATTGACGTTGACGCCCACTCGGTTCACGCATGAGATAACCGTCTGGTCGAGGCTTTTCTTCAAGGCTGCCTGGTTCACATCCTTCTGGTACTGCCCGACGCCGATGCTGCTGGGGTCTATCTTCACCAGTTCGGCCAGGGGATCCATCAGCCGGCGCCCGATGGAGACGGCACCCCGGACGGTGACGTCCTCGTCAGGGAACTCCTGGCGTGCTATCTCGCTGGCGCTGTAGATGCTGGCACCGTCCTCGCTGACGCTATAGACCTCTACACCATCGGGCAGGTCCAGGTGCTCCACGAACTCCTCCGTTTCGCGACCTGCCGTTCCGTTGCCGATGGAGATGGCTTCTATGCGGTATTTCTCCAACAGTTTGCCTACGGCCAGCATAGCCTGTATGCGCTCGTTTTTCGGAGGGTGGGGGTAGATGACGGTATGGTGCAGCAGGTTGCCCTGTTCGTCCAGACAAACTACTTTACATCCCGTGCGGAAGCCCGGGTCGATACCCATTACACGCTTCTGCCCTAGCGGCGAGGCCATGAGCAGTTGCTCCAGGTTGCGCACGAAAATCTTGATGGCTTCCTCATCGGCTTTCTGACGCGATAGCGCACCGAACTCGTTGCTGATGCTGGGTTCCAGGAGCCGTTTGTAGCCGTCCTCAACTGCCTGGCGCACCAACTCGGAAGCTTCATCCCTCCCCTTTACGAACATACGGCTCAGGCGCTCGATGGCCGACTCGTCATCGACGCTGATACTCACCCTGAGGATGCCTTCGGCTTCGCCTCTGCGCATTGCCAGCAGACGATGACTGCTGCAACGACTGAGCGGCTCCTTCCAGTCGAAGTAGTCGCGGAAGTTCTGGCCGTCGGCATCCTTTCCCTTGACGACGTGACTGGCGATAACGGCGTGGTGGGCGAAGGTATAACGCAGGCTTTGTCGGGCCCGTTCGTTCTCGCTGACGCGTTCGGCTATGATGTCCTGTGCGCCTTGCAGCACCTGCTCTACGGTCTCAACTCCCTTTTCGGGATTCAGGTAGCGCATTGCCGCCTTTTGCAGGGGAGTGCCGTTCTGCGCCTGTATGATGTTGGCCATAGGTTCCAGTCCTGCTTCGCGGGCTACCTGGGCTCGGGTACGGCGCTTCTGCTTGTATGGCAGGTAGATGTCTTCTAGGGTTGTGGCGTCCCAGCACGTTTCTATGCGCTGGCGCAGTTCGTCGGTGAGCTTGTCCTGTGATTCGATGGATTGCAGGATGAAGTCGCGTCGGTGCTGCAGTTCCGTCAGGGCATCCAGTTCGTTGGCCACAGCAGCCACTTCTACCTCGTTCATGCCGCCTGTTGCTTCCTTGCGGTAGCGGCTGATGAACGGAATGGTAGCTCCGTCTTCCAGTAACTCTATGGTATTCTCGACGTACTCTTCCTTCAGTCCGAGTTTGTTTGCTATTATGTTTGCTATCATATCCACTCCTTGTTTTATTTTGTCTTCTCTACAGCGATTGCTATTTCCAGGGCCGTGCGGCTCAGGTAGGGGATGTTCAGGCGGCTGGAGGCATGGTTGTCGGCCAGGGTTTGAAAGGCCTGGAACTCGTAGCTCAGGCGGTGAGGCCCCTCCGGAGCCTTGAAGACCTGGGGCGCCTCGCCGCGCAGGCAGAGAGTGAATTGCCGCATCGTGCTCACCGGTCCGTCCACCTGGATGTAGCCCTTTTCGCCCTGGATGATGCCGTGAGAGGGACCGTCGCAGTCCTTGGCACCCGTCAGCGAAGCTACGAAGGTGGGATATTGCAGCGTTACCGTGCCGCTGGTGTCCACGCCGTTGTAACCCAGATTGCGGGTGAACTGCACGGTACGGGGCGGGCCGAACAGGGCGATGGTGAAGCAGAGGTTGTAGATGTTGATGTCCATCAGGGCGCCGCCTCCCTGCCCGGGGTCGAAGGCCGGAGTCATCACGCCCTGCAGGTAGCGGTCGTAGCGGCTGCTGTACTGCGAGTAGTTGCACTCTACAATCCTGACGGTGCCCAGCAGGGGCAGTTTGCTGCGGAGCTCCTCGAAGAGCGGCATGTAGAGCAGGCTGAAGGCGGGCAGGCAATAGAGTGTGCGCTCGATGGCCAGATCGTAGAGCGCCTCGGCTTCGGCCCTCGTCTGAGTGAGCGGTTTCTCCACGATGACGCTGCGTCCGGCCATCAGCGCCCGCCTGGCGTAGTCGTAATGGACGTGGTTGGCGTTGGCAATATAGACGAAGTCTGCCTCGGCCTCCTGCAGCATCCGCTCGTAGTCGGTATAGACGAATCCATTGGGCGCGTAGGCCATGCAGAGGTCTATGGCGTGCTCCACACTCTTCTCACGGGCAAAGATGCCGGTCACCTCCACCGTGTCGCGGAAGTCCTGCCACAGCATCCTGAGCACCTCTTCCACAATCTTTCCTGTTCCTGCTATCGAAAGCTTCATTTTTTCCTTCGGTTTAGTCGATTCTGTACAATTCTGGTGCAAATATAGCAATTTTTTTCTTTCCGTTCACACCGAGACCGGAAAAAGTTTGTATCTTTGTCCGTAGAATTCCCGGAAAACAGGAACCGAGAGAAGAAAAGTATAATCGCCTTAACGCAAACAGCAATGAAACGCACAACTCTATTCTGCCTTGCGCTCTGCCTGAGCCTGAGTCATACTATGGCGCAGGAGAGCTGGGAACCGCTCCCCAAGGAGAGCGAAGTCGATATCTGCATCTACGGCGCCACCTCCGCCGGCATCACAGCTGCCGTCGAGGCCCGCCGCCAGGGCCATAGCGTGCTCCTCATCGAGCCCGGCGGCCGCATCGGAGGCCTTACCGCCGGCGGGCTGGGCGAGACGGATATAGGCAAGGTGGAAATCATACAGGGCCTCTCGCTCAACTTCTACCGCAGGGTGGGACAGGTCTATGGTTCCGACCAGCCCGTCTTCCGTTTCGAGCCGAAGGTGGCGCTGAAGGTCTATCGCCAGATGCTCAACGAGGCAGGCGTCAAAGTGTATATGCATCGGCGTATGGCCGGTGTAAAGAAACGTGGCAACGAGATACAGAGTATCCTGCTGGAGAGAGCTTCAGAACGGATCGGCCAGAAGCGGGCGCGCGTAACTGCGAAGGTCTTTATCGACTGCTCCTACGAGGGCGACCTGATGGCCTGGGCAGGCGTTACCTATACCGTCGGGCGCGAGGGTGACAAGGCCTATGGCGAGGAGTTCAATGGACTTCACATGAGAGAATATCATCAGTTCCCCGACGGCGTGGATCCCTACCGCGAGAAAGGCAATCCCCGCAGCGGACTTCTCTGGGGCATCCTGCCGGGCGAGATGGGTCAGAAGGGACAGGCCGACAAGCGCGTCCAGGCCTACAACTTCCGACTGACAGTCACCAACGACCCGCAGAACCGGATTCCCTTTACGCGCCCCGAGCGCTACGACTCTACCCGCTACGAGCTGCTCCTGCGCTGGAAGGAGGTGGAGCCCTGGCGGAGAGGCATCAACGACTGCTTCGCCTGGAGCCTGATGCCGAACCACAAGACGGACGTCAACAACCGCGGCGCCCTCTCGACCGATATGATTGGCGAGAACTGGGACTACCCTGAGGCGAACTACAAAAAGCGGCAGAAGATCTATCAGAAGCACGTCGATTACACCCTCGGACTCCTCTGGTTCGTGGCGTCCGACCCGCGCATCCCAGAGGCCGTGCGCCGCGAGATAGGGGAGTGGGGATGGCCACGCGACGAATACGAGGAGAACAACCACTTCACGCCGCAGCTCTACATCCGCGAGTCGCGACGGATGGTGGGACGCTACGTCATGACGCAGGCCAACTGCCAGCGCAAGGCCTCTGTTGATGATGCCGTCGGCTGGGCGGCCTATACGATGGACTCGCACAACACGGGCCGCTACGTCGTGAACGGTATGGTGAAGAACGAGGGCGATGTCGAGATTCCCATTCCCGGCAAGTACGACGTCTCCTACCGCAGCCTGACGCCGCAGGAGCAGGAGGCGCGCAACCTGCTCGTTCCCGTCTGCCTCTCCGCCTCGCACATCGCCTACGGCTCCATCCGCATGGAACCCGTCTTCATGGTGCTCGGTCAGTCGGCAGCCCTCGCCGCCTGCCAAGCCATCGAGCAGCACAACGGCTGCGTGCAGCAGGTGGATGCCGCTCAGGTTATGGCTCGCTTCCGCGAATAGCGGAGGACTTCAGGTGCACAGAACTGATAGGAAAAGTTTTCCTCTGCCAGATAGTGACGTGTACTGAATAAGTTGACACTTTTGAAATTCAAAAAGTGTATCAGTATGCGACAAAGAGGAGAAATGACAGATGAGAAACGACTTGCGATAATAGAAGAGTATCTTTCCTCAGGCAAGTCAAAAAATGCATTTGAGAAAGAAAAAGGTCTTTCTCATAAGTGTATTTCAAAT
>JAILKU010000159.1 GCA_024693505.1 Bacteroidaceae bacterium
CCATCTGCTTCAACCTTTGCGACTTCATGTTCCACCTGAAGCGGAAGACTCCTGCAGACGCCTTCATCAAGACGGTCAATATCTGTGCAGAGAACCATATCTTCTCCAAGGATGACATCCTGACGATGTCCAGGATCGTTCAGGAGTCCAGCAAGGACCTGGAAGACACCATGTGGGACGTAGTTCCCCAAAACCATGAAAATACAAGAGGGGCAGCCTCTTATCAATAATCGTTACGCTATGGAAGTACCCATAACAACAGCCTTAAAGGCTCTAAAGATGCCAGGAATGGCAGAAAGCTGGCGGGTGATGGAAGAGACCCATCAACTGGACAAACTGTCTGTAAGGGACGGCATGCCGCTTCTTTTACAGGCAGAGATGGACAGCCGGGAAACCAATCGCATTGCCAAACTCATCAAGGGCGCCGGGTTCCGGCTCACGGCCACCATCGAGGAACTGGACATTGACGCCGCCCGTGGCGTACCCGCGGATCTTATTACCCAGTTGGGAACCGGCGAATACATCCGCCAAGGTGGCACCGTCATTATCAGTGGTCCGGCCGGTACCGGTAAAACCTATCTTGCCAATGCCCTGGGAGAAAAGGCTTGCAGGCAAGGCAAGAGGGTCGTTTACTTCACCATGCAGCGCCTCTCGGACCAGATGAGGGTTGCCAGATTGGAAGGAAAAGAACTCCGGTTCTTCGAAAAACTGACCCGGTACGATCTGATCATCCTCGATGACTTTGGAATGAAGCCCATCGAGGGACAGTTCCAAAACGACTTTGAGCAGATCCTTGATGACCGCTACAACAAGAAGGCTCTTATCATTGCTAGCCAGTTGCCCGTGTCTGACTGGTACGCCCTGTTCAAAAATGAACTGATTGCGGAAGCATGCCTGGATAGAATCATCCACAAAGCCATACGCTTCCAACTTAAAGGAGAGAGTCTAAGAAAAAAGTATTAACTTCGCAGCAGATAATCTGTCTTTAAACCCAAAAAGTGAACGGGTATCACCGGAACACTGAACGGGTATCCACCGGAATACATAGTCCAAGCAACTGAAGGACACACATGATAACGTTGATGCTCTGATGCTCCGAATGCGGATCTACCAGAACCGAGAGGAGTTCGGCAAAGCCCTGGCCGATGTGAACCGCGCCATCAAGGTGAACAATCCCAAGAAATCCGGCTTTGAGCAGTCCACTCTTTATTGGTGGCAGAGCTATGCTTACGCTGGCCTTGATGACGATGCGAAAGCGGCGACCGCTGCCGGCACGGCATATAGACTTGCCCAGAAGGAGAAATCAGAATACCTGCAGGTCATTGCCTTCGACTACGGCCGTGCTCTTTACAACATCGGTGAACTGGACGGTTCGGATGCAGTATTTCGCAAGATGCTGGCTGAAGATGAAACAGACGTCGGAGCCATGTATGGCATTGCTCGGAATCTGGTAAAGCGCGACCGTTATGATGAGGCCGAGCAACAGATTCTTGCGGCTATTCGTGTACGCGACACTTATGCTCCCCTCTATAGGCTCTTGATTCAGGTATACGACCACAAGGGCGACTACAATGGTGCCATAGACGCAGCCATTGCATACGTAGACAAGGAATCAGACCCCAGCTGGCGCCTCCTCATCAACGCAGGGAAGAAGAATCTCAACTATGCTATTGCCAATATGCGGGCAAAGATGAAGTCATCTGAAAACCCCATCTACTGGCGCGCATTGATTGCCGAATTGTACTATATTGCTGGAAAATACGAACTTGCACTCAAGGAGAACATCAAGCTAGAAGAAGAAGCCGGCAAGGATGATCGTCTCTATGAAAGAAAGGCCGAATGCTACCGCCACCTGGGTATGCACGAAGCGGCCATAGCAGAGCTGGACCAGATTCTTGCCAAAGAAGGAGACTGGAATGCTTACTGTGAACGCGGCATCTGCTATCGACTCCTGGGCAAATTCGACCAGGCAATTGCAGACTTCACCTCTGCCATTGAGGAAGATCCTCGCTACGCATTCCCCTACTACTCCCGCGGCTGGTGCCATGAGCTTACCGGAAGGAACGACCTGGCCCTGGAAGACTATAATCTTGGTATCGACGTTGATCCGGACTATCCCTACATCTTCCTGGAGCGTGGCCTGGTCCTGAAGAAAATGAGGCGCTTCGACGAAGCAAGGGCCGATTTCGAAACGGCAGTAGCAAAGGATACCGTAGCTACCGATGGCAGCAGCACTCACTACGCTCTTCACGAGCTGGGACGAGATGAAGAGGCGCTCGCCTGGATGCAGAAGATAATCGATGAAGACCCTTCCGACGCCGGTAACTGGTACGACTATGCCTGTCTCTATGGCCGAATGAATCGCATCGAGGATGCAATGAACGCCCTTGAGAAGGCCTTCGAATGCGGCTACCGCAACTTCGGTCATCTGGAGTACGATTACGACATGGACATCCTCCGTAATCTTCCCAGCTACAAAGCACTCGTGGCCAAATACAAGGCTATCCACGAAGAATTCCTGCAGAAGTCCGACATACCAGTTGTCGAAAAGACGGAGGACACCATTTCCGAGATCGCCTTCACGCGCCACGTAGGAGGAACCGTTGAAGTCCCCTGCCAAATCAATGGCCTTCCGTTGCAGATGATCTTCGACACCGGCGCATCAGATGTCACCATCTCTTCCGTTGAAGCCAACTTCATGCTGAAGAACCGCTACCTCTCCGACAAGGACATCAAAGGCAAGCGCTACTACCAAGTGGCCACCGGCGAACTGAGTGCCGGTGCAGTCATCACTCTCCGCGAGATCATGATTGGCGATGTCAAGCTCAAAGATGTCGAAGCCTCCGTCGTCAACAATCAGCGAGCTCCTCTTCTCTTCGGTCAAAGTGCGATGGAGCGCTTCGGCACCATCACCATTGACAACGAGAACAACAAACTCATCATCAAACACTAAGGCTATGCTGGGACTCGTAATCTGTTTAGCAGTATTCTGCTTTATACTACTTCTCATCCTGGGGCGCCAGGACGATAAGAATGCCAAGCTGGCTGCCGAGAACGGTTTGATGAAGGGACGAATGGAAACGCTACAAGAGCGTGGTATTGTAGCAGGAGAACAATCAGCTACTGCAAATGAACCATTGACCGCTGAGGGCATAGAAGCAGCCGTGCGTCACGCCGGGTATGTTCCGGACACATCCGATGATTGGGTGCGTTTTATGGTGGCTGGAGAGCGATTCTTCATAGACACATCCCGCCTCCCCCAGATATTCATTTCCCGCTACTATAACGTCCAAACCAGCGAATGGGATATGGAGCTGCTGAAGAAAGCCGCCCATCTGATGTCTGATATTTGCGTTAGAAATAAACCTAAAACCATGTTAGGGCATTGAGTGCGAAACGCGTGATTTGATGTCTGATATTTGCGTTAGAAATAGACCTAAAACCATGAACAGATTCATACCCGCCCCTATTAACAGACTGAAATCATGAAACAATAGTTCGTTAACTTTTTCCCAGGCCTAAGCGGCTCTGGATGTAAATAAAACCAGTTCTTTGAAAAGTTTGTCAATAACTTGTGGGTTCGGTCGCAGACCGGACACGCAAATAAATCGCTCAAGCATGTAGGCGTTA
>JAILKU010000030.1 GCA_024693505.1 Bacteroidaceae bacterium
GTGGGCGACAGACAGCCTCCATAGGCTGAAGAGGATGAAAACGGTGATGGCAAGGAGCAAAAAGGCAAGGATACGATAGATGGTGGCACGGGATTCTGACTTCTCCAGTGCCAGTTCCTTCTCCTGCGTCTGGTAGATGACGGCCAGCTCGGCAGCATCGCTCTTCTTCTGCCAGACGAGGGCCGAGTCGATGGCTGTGCTGATGCTGTCGGCCATATCCAGTGCCTCATTGTTGCGCCCCGCCTTGCGGAAGGCAAGATAGCGGGGAATGAGGCGGGCAGCGATGTTATCGAAGGTCATCCGGGTGCCTTCTGCAGCATGGCAGGTACTGTCCAATTGCTCATACCAGTAGACGGCCTCGTCGTAGCGTCCGGCAGCCATCAGGTAGCCAATGGCATCCGGGATGTTCGCCGCCGTGGAGATGCGGCTTCGGGGAATGTCGGCATAGACGGCAGCGGCCTCCCCGACACGCCCCGTGGCCTGCAGGTATTGGGCTTTGTACAAGGCCAGACTACCTTTTTGCTCTTCAATCAGGCTGGAGTCGCCGACACCGATCTGCTCGCAGGCGGAGAGTTCATCCTCATAGCGGCCAAGCCATTTTCCGGCCTCATCGTAATCACCGGTCTCAAAGAACGTGAAAAAGATGTTCGAACACACGATGGCCAGATTAAAGTCTCCCCGCTTCTCACCGCCGGATACCGCCAGCTGATTCTGATAGACCTTGGCAAAGGTCTGTTTCGCCGCTTCGGGCATAGCCAGATGCATCTGGCATTGAGCCATCAGTGAAAGCAGGCCCGACCTGATCGTTGTGGGAAAGTCCTTCTGGCCCTCCACCCTGTCCAGCAGCTCGGTGACGACGGCCAGCGTTACTTCCATATCGCCCCGCTGATAGAGCATACAGGCATAGCGGTAGCCCGCGTCGCCGTAGGCAAGCCAGTCCTGCGACGGTTCGTCCTTCATCAACTCGTAAACTTTCTTATAATACAGCTCCGCCAGACGCATCTGTCCGGCCTTGTCGTATTCCAAGGCCTCGTCGCGCCAAGCAAGGGCCGTATATACCTTTTCGCTAATGGCACCGCCGGCCTTCTTCTCGCCCGTGCAGCCCGTCATCGCCAGTACGACGCATAGAAATATGACAACTTTGCTTGTCGGCATAGTGGTAATAGCGCGTTTCAGTTCCACCCGTTATGAACTTAACTATTGTTACTATAAATAATTGTAATGCCTGCACCGAAAGGCTGCGATTAGGCAAAGGCAATCAAACTCGATTGAAATGCTTAGGCATAGCACGTTCTCGCACGCTTTCGTATGCAAAGTTACACATTCTTTTTTAATAAAGTGCTATTATGCCGAAAAAAAATATGAAAAAAGCAAAAGATTTCATGATTCAATATTGTTTATCCCTCACTTATTCGTATCTCTTTACCCCATAAAGCCATAAAGAAAAGGGATATGAAAGCTATGCAGTCAAGCACGGAACTGCTCCCCACAATGGGATAAACCGACGCAGGCGAAGGGCTGACCACAAAGCTCGTGAAGCAGACATTATCATCTTCCCTCGCACCGCCAGTGGCATTGCGGGGGATATTTTTGTCCCTACCGACCAGATGACAGAGCGGTTGGATGCTATCCTGTCCTATGTCAATAAGTTCACGGAACCACACCGCAGCATATTCAGAGCAAGAAATCCATGAAGTCATCAACTGCAACGTGACGGTGTCGAAGGCTCTCCCGTTCGGATATGAAAAAAAAAGCTTTTTGTTTTGCATTCCGCTCACTTATTTGTACCTTTGTAGCGGAATTCAACGGGCAAAGCGTATGGAAGTAAATCTCATCATCATATATCAAGAAGACAAAAGGGTAATAAAGTAAAAAGGCAAACAGGAATATGAACGTGAAATTCAGAATGCCCAGGTACGGGCTTGTAAATAACATGAGTGGTATGGTTAGGGAACTGCTGATGACTACTCTCGGCACCACCATTTCCATTGTACTAACCTTCGGAACGGCGGCATGGCTCGAGCATCGGCAGCAGATAAAGAGTCGCCGGCAGACGGCGATGATGGTCATCGCGAACATCGAGGACTTCGCGCAAAACATGCGCTATGTCGATTCGATGCTCGTGAAGTGGGACTCGACGCTGACACGCATCGCCGCGCTGCCCCGCGACAGTGTGCTCCGCCTGAATGACGACGAGGCCAAAGCCTTCTTCGCAGCCATCGGCGGCGGGGTACTCCTGCAGCGCGACAAGACGGCGGAGAACATCTTCACGAACGATATCAGTACGTGGCGCGACGTGGGCAACCTGAATTTTATCAGAAACGTGGGCGAGTGCTATTCGTTCATCAACGACATCGAGAAGAACTACAGGATACAACTCGACCGCAAGGGCGAAATCAGCCAGCACTTCATGGAGGAGTGCGACTACGAGAATATGACGGCGGGCGAGTGCGTGGCCGCCATGCTCGACATAAGGGGGCAAAGTTCCTCATAGATGATTTCACGGGAAGTTTCGTGCATTACTTCGAGCGGAGTATTGACGACCTGCTCCAGTATAACCGCGATAATATGCAACTAATCGGCGTGACGCGCGAGGAGGTGATGAACTTCATCAAGGCTGCGAATAAGTGAGAGCAGAAAGATGCTTGCATCCACTCTGCCGAGCGTGAGCAGGCTCGGACGGAGGCCAAGGCTGCGAATAAGTGAGAGCAGAAAGATGCTTGCATCAACTCTGCCGCAGAACGGTTTATCAGGCGAATAAACCGACGCAGGCGAAGGGATGACAACAAAGCTCGTGAAGAAGACATTATCATATGCACTCGCACCGCCATCAGCATTCCGTGGGATTATTGTGCCAACATGTCTGTATTCAGCAAAAAGAAAACCTAGGGGCAATAGGGAGAAAGTCCCTATGTAACAGGGAAAAGAACCCTATATAACAGGGAGAAGGAACCCTATCTGTGAAGATAAGGCCGGCTGCCTGCATCAATGCGGGCGACCGGCCTTATATATGCGAACGGACGGACTTGTATGTGCGGTCGGTCGGTCGCATCCCTTCTTTTCCCTTACCGTTTAACCTTTTGGGAAGTACAGCCAGCGACGGCTCTCCCGGACCTTACGCAGACGCGCCTGGGGGCCCACACAAAGGCTGTCGAGGTAGCGTTTGGCAGAGTCGCGCTTCAGTTTACTGGATATCATGAACTCCGGCACCGTGGTATAACCCAGCCTCATACTGCGCTGCAAGGCATCTTCCATCGCCTTGGCATCGTACATCTGGCTGTTACCCACTGGCCCTACCCTCCGGCGATAGCCCTCGCGGTTCCTTCCGCACTCCGCAACAAACTCCTTCGAGGGAATGAACTCCAGGCCGGCATATCTGATATCCCTGCCATGGATGGTCTTAGGGTCGGTATGCTCGCCAAGCAGTTTCAGTTTAGGGGCAAAGGAGCCTATGGGTGTTTCGACGCGGTAGCCTTCGGACAGCCACATCCCCACCACCTCCTGCAACACGTTAAACACGTACTGCATCTCGCCTGTGCGCATCCCGCGATATTTACAACAGAAGGTCTCCAAATCCCTGAAGCTCTTTTTCTGGCCCTTGGCCAGGCGCACATAGAGCAGGGGCTTGCCGTCATCCCCCTTCGTCGGGCGGGGATGCACTTCAAATTCTATTCCATCAGTCTTTCGAGGCATAATCTCTTCGAATCTTTAATAAAATGTCTGAAAAAATGAGGCAAGCATCCACAGGGGGAGTGCCTGCCTCGTCAAGAGAGCGTGTATGTATCACTTTTCGGGAAACGGCCCTACCAGATGTCCTCGGGCGTCTCGGGATTGTCGTATACTTCCTTGGGGCAATACTCCATGTAGTCCATATAGAATTCCTTCATCTCGGCATCCAGTACGGACTTCACACGCATGTAGTACGTCTCGTTGGGATCCATGGTCTGGCGTACGATGATGTAGCGCAGGTTCGTGTTGCGGTTACGCTCGATATCGCCCGTACCGCCATCTGCACAAACGCTGTAGGCGCCCTTCATGACGTTATTGTTGCGCAGGCGCTTGTCAACTTCTGCATTATAGTCGTCGTCGTCGGTATCTGCCTCGTACCCGACGCGCATGTTTCCGATGGCGCGGGTCAGGTCAACGGGGATGCCGGCTGCGGGAAGGCGGTTGGGGTCGGAGCCGAAATAGAACTGCTGCACGCCCCGGTCGCCGTTGGGCAGCACCTTGTAGCGCAACTCGTATGTGCCGCGACGGGGCACGGGAGGCAGTTTGAAGGTGAGCTCGAAGCGGCCCTTGGCCTTCATCTCGTCGGAATGCATGTTGCACCAGTTGTAGGTATATGCGTTCAGGTAGATGAAGATGGTCTGCTCGTTCATCGTCATATTCTCGAAGTAGTTGTAGATGCTGGTGTTGGGAATGTAGACGTCCTCGTTCTCCCAGTCGGTGGATGCTTTCAGGCGGATGTCGTTGCTCATGGCCTCGGGCATTAGCGACATGCCGTCGAAGCGCAGGCGCTGACGGGCCAGGTTGTTGCGCACGTCGTCGTTATAGGAAAGGGGTGCATCCAGCGGATAGATGCAGCAGTTGACGATGTCGCTGAGGACAGCCTGTTCCGATTCGCGGTTTACGCGACAACCGACTTTGTCGGGATCGCATGAGAGTTCGTGATAGGTGCCGTGACGTCCGTTGTCCAGGTTGGGGAATCGGTTCAGATAGACGCCATTGCTCTCCTTGCTCTCGTATATCTTCAGCAGGCGGCGCTTGCCCATCGTGCTGTATATCTCGTACATGGGGATTCCCAGGCTGTAGGGATTCCTCCAATTGTACCCTAACTCGTTCATGTGGAACACGAGCCTGTCGGCAGATACGCGGAAGGGAAGGACGTGGTAGGTTGCCCATTGATACAGCAGGTTGTCGGGATTCTCATAGTCCTCGTCCGTGGTGAAATTGTCCTCGTCGGAGTACTGATGCTTCTGCTGTATCCACTCCACAAGTGCGGGCAACAGCTCGGCAGAGGGTGCCTGGGGGTCGAGGCCCTGGGAACGCCAGAAGTCGTCTGTCTCGGCAAAGATGGTAAAGCCATAGAGGCGATGCTTGGGCGTCCAGTTGAGTTCGGTTCCGTTATGGCCGTCGATGTAGAGGTGTACGTTCTCGGGTATCTCGCCACGCAGATAGCGGTCCTCATAGACCTCGTCGCGTATCTTGGAGAGGGTATCCATCAAGCCGCAAGCCTGGAGGGCCTTGCCCATGACCAGATAGCCCTCCTGCTTCTTGTCGAGCATATCCATAAAGTAGCTGGCCGCAGTAATGTCCTGAGGGGCAATGACCCTTTCCATCTGGTGAATCACACCATTGGAGACCAGGATGTCGCGCTCGGTCAGGCTAATCGGACACAGTCCGTTTATAAGGATGGAGTCCATTCCCTGATAGTAAACGGACACCTTATGGTCGTTCATGTTGTTGAGCGCCAACTCGGCCTTGTCCGTCGTAGGAAAATCCCACGTCATAAAGCAGTCGTCCATATCACCGGAGTCGATCACGCTATTATGAACGACGACTTTACGTATAGAGTCGCGCTTGTGCTCTGAATAGAATGCATCCCACGAAGGACGGCTCAGCAACGTGGGGTCGCGCTGGTAGAGATCAACCAGAAAACTGTCGATAGCCTCGTTGGTAGGAGCAAAGACGGTATAGTGACCACGCGTACCCAGCAACTGCCCTACGGTACTATTGCTGACAGGAGAAATGGGGGTCTGCTTTACCAACTCCACATACTGGCTATAAACGTCGTGCTTCTCAAGATATGACAATGCCACGTCATACTGGAAGACATAACGCGCCGACTCGTCGATGTTCTCCGTACAAGCCGAGAAAACCATTACGGCAAGAAATACGAATGGAGCTACATGGCAATCATGAAAAAGGTTACTTTTTTTCATCTTGATTTATATATTTTTGTATAATTTTTCACTTCTTGAATCACAAAAGTACGGTTTTTCAGCAATAACTGCAAATTTCATGTAAAAAAAATGATATATTCTACTGACAATTTATCCCAAGCGCATTGAAACACAAAAAAACTGCCCCATCCTTCACGGATAGGGCAGTCACATTATTGCAAACTTGAAAAAAATTACTCAGCTGTTTCAGCAGGTGCTTCAGCTGCGGGAGCTTCTTCCACAGCGGGAGCCTCTTCTGCAGGAGCTTCAACTGCGGGTGCCTCGGCGGCAGCCTTCTTCGAGGAACGACGCGTACGCTTAGCCTTCTTGGCCGTCTTTGCCATATTTTCATCAAAGTCAACCAACTCGATGAAACACATAGGCGCATTATCACCCTGGCGGAAACCGGTCTTGATGATACGGGTATAGCCACCGGGACGGTCGCCCACTTTCTCTGCAATTACGGAGAACAGCTCGGTAACGGCTTTCTTGTCCTGAAGATAGCTGAACACAACACGGCGGGAATTGGTGGTGTCCTGCTTTGATTTTGTGATAAGCGGCTCGGCATACTTCTTTAATGCCTTAGCCTTGGCCACAGTCGTAGTGATTCTTTTGTGCATGATCAGACTGATAGTCATGTTGGCCAGCATGGCTTTCCTGTGGGATGCAGTACGACTCAAATGATTAACTTTACGATTATGTCTCATTTTCTTTTATTCTTTGTCTAATTTATACTTAGTAATGTCGGTTCCAAACGACAGATTCAGACTCTCGAGCAAATCATCAAGCTCCGTGAGCGATTTCTTACCGAAGTTTCTGAACTTCAACAGGTCGGTCTTGTTGTAGGTAACCAAGTCACCCAGGGTATCAACGTTGGCAGCCTTAAGGCAATTAAGTGCGCGAACGGAGAGATCCATATCGACAAGTTTTGTCTTCAGAAGCTGACGCATGTGGAGAACCTCCTCATCAAACTCTTCATTTGAATCCACATCAGTATTCTCCAACGTGATCTTCTCGTCAGAGAACAGCATGAAGTGATAAATAAGAATCTTGGCGGCCTCCTTCAAAGCATCCTTCGGATGTATGGAACCATCAGTGGTAATTTCGAGTATGAGCTTGTCATAGTCCGTTTTCTGCTCAACACGGTAGTTTTCGACAGCATACTTGACATTACGGATAGGAGTGTAGATAGAATCAATGGGAATCACATTAACATCAGTGCAGAATTCGCGGTTCTCATCAGCAGGAACATATCCGCGTCCTTTGTTAACGCTTATCTCAATTTGCATTGAAGCTTTCTGATCCAAATGGCAAATTACCAATTCCGGGTTTAACACTTCAAATCCAGTCAGATACTTGTTGAACTCACCAGCCTTGAACTCAGTCATGTTCTCAACGGTGACGCTAACTTTCTCGTTCTCGAATTCATTTACTATTTGTTTGAACCTGATTTGCTTCAGATTCAAAATAATGTTGGTAACATCTTCTTTCACACCGGGCACGGTTGCAAACTCATGCTCGACTCCGGCAATAGAGACGGTATTGATGGCAAATCCGTCCAATGATGAAAGCAGAATGCGGCGCAAAGCATTACCTATGGTAGTACCAAATCCACCTTCCAGAGGACGGAACTCGAACTTACCATACTTGCCGTCCGCCTCCAACATTATAACTTTATCGGGTTTTTGAAATGCTAATATCGCCATTCTTTTAATTATTTATTTAGAGTACAACTCAACGATCAATTGCTCCTTAATAGTCTCGGGGATGTCGGCACGCTCGGGTTTATGCAGCAACTTACCAGCCTTCTGAGATTCATCCCATTCAATCCAGGGATATTTGCTGTGATTAAAACCTGCCAATGCATTTTCGATAACCTCGAGGCTCTTGGAACGCTCGCGCACGCCAACAATCTGACCGGGCTTAACGGAATATGAGGGAATGCCCACCACCTTGCCGTCCACAACGATATGCTTGTGATTTACCAGCTGGCGAGCTGCTGCACGGGTGGGAGCAATACCCAAACGGAATACGATGTTGTCCAGGCGGCTCTCCAGGTTCTGAAGCAGAATTTCACCGGTAATGCCACTGGTACGGGCAGCTTTCTCAAACATGTTGCGGAACTGCTTCTCCAACACGCCATAAGTATACTTTGCCTTCTGCTTCTCTGCAAGCATGATACCATACTCCGACGTCTTACGACGACGATTGTTCCCGTGCTGTCCAGGAGGATAGTTCTTCTTAGACAGAACTTTATCAGCACCGAAAATAGCTTCGCCAAAACGACGAGCAATCTTAGTTCTTGGTCCAGTATATCTAGCCATAATTCTAATCTGTATTTGTTATAGGATCCTTAGATATTTTCTATTAAACTCTTCTTCTCTTGGGAGGACGGCAACCATTGTGAGGCAGCGGAGTAACATCCACAATCTCAACAACCTCAATACCGGCACCATGAATAGTGCGGATTGCTGACTCACGGCCATTACCGGGACCCTTAACATACGCCTTCACCTTGCGCAGACCAAGGTCGTAAGCGACCTTCGCACAATCCTGAGCTGCCATCTGAGCAGCATAAGGAGTATTCTTCTTTGACCCGCGGAAACCCATCTTACCAGCAGAAGACCAAGAAATAACCTGACCCTCGCTGTTGGCCAAAGATACAATAATATTATTGAATGAGCTGTGGACATGGAGCTGGCCCATGGCGTCAACCTTCACAACTCTCTTTTTTGCAGCGACTGTTTTCTTTGCCATATTCAATTATTATTTAGTAGCCTTTTTCTTATTTGCAACGGTCTTCTTCTTACCCTTACGTGTGCGGGCATTATTCTTGGTACTCTGACCACGAACAGGAAGTCCATTACGATGACGAACACCACGGTAACAACCGATATCCATCAGTCGCTTGATATTCATAGCGACCTCTGAGCGAAGGTCACCTTCCACTTTATACTCAGCGCCAATAATCTCACGAATCTTACCGGCCTCTTCATCAGACCAGTCACAGACCTTCTTGTCCTTGTCGACGCCTGCCTTCTCCAATATCTTGGAGGAACTGCTACGACCTATACCGAAGATATAAGTCAAAGCGATTTCACCTCGCTTATTCTGAGGTAAATCAACACCAACGATTCTAATTGCCATATACTATACTTTTTTCTTTTGCAATAATGACTAACCCTGACGCATCTTAAACTTAGGGTTTTTCTTGTTAATAACATACAAACGACCCTTACGACGAACTATCTTGCAGTCTGGGGTACGCTTTTTTAAAGAAGCTCTTGTTTTCATATTGATGTGTTTATTTATATCTAAATACAATGCGGCCCTTTGTAAGGTCATATGGACTCATCTCCACTTTAACCTTGTCTCCGGGAAGAATTTTGATGTAGTGCATCCTCATTTTACCAGAGATGTTACAAATTATCTTCTGGCCGATCTCCAATTCAACACGAAACATCGCGTTGGAGAGGGATTCCACTATTACACCATCCTGTTCGATTACAGACTGTTTAGCCATGCGTTTTTACTTTGTGATAGTTATTTCTCTATTTGTTCTATTTCCTCAAACGAAGATAAGATATCTGCCTTGCCATGGTGAATGGCTATGGTATGTTCAAAATGGGCTGCCCATTGATGATCTCGAGTGCGTATACTCCACTTATCTGGCATCATATAAATTGAAGGACTTCCCATGACAATCATCGGCTCGATAGCTATACAAAGACCATTTTTTATTAGTGGTCCATTGCCGCGCCGCCCATAATTAGGCACCTGGGGATCCTCATGCATCTCACGGCCAATACCATGACCGACAAATTCACGAACTACACCGAAACCTGCCTTTTCGCAATGTTCCTGCACAGCATAGCCCACATCCCCAATACGCTTACCAGGTAATGCGGCTTGAATTCCCAGGTATAAAGACTCTTTGGTAACCCGAAGCAGGTTCCAGACCTCCTCAGATACCTCACCGACACAGAATGTGTAGCAGGAGTCTCCATTATATCCGTTCAACAGCGTTCCGCAATCGACTGACACTATATCACCCTCCTTAAGGGGTTCGTCATTGGGTACGCCATGGACAACACAATCATTCACCGAAGTGCATATAGCAGCAGGAAAAGGGCCGCCATATGGATTGGGAAATCCCTTGAACGTCGGAACTGCACCGTGGTCACGTATAAACTCATCAGCGATTCGATCCAGAGTGGAAGTGGTTACGCCAGGCTTAACAGCCCTCCCCACCTCTGCCAACGCTTTGGCAACTAACTGGTTCGCTGCACGGAGCAATTCTATTTCATCTTCTGTTTTAAGAAATATCATCTACGATAACACCTTATCACCGCACGCCAGAACGGCCATGTATACGGCCAGAACTCAGCAAACCATCATAATGTCTCATCAGGAGATGGCTCTCTATCTGCTGAAGGGTATCCAATACCACACCAACCAGAATCAACAGAGAAGTACCACCAAAGAACTGGGCAAACTCAGGCTTTACATTCAGCAGACCGGCAAAAGCGGGCATACATGCAATAGCAGCCAGGAAGAGAGAACCAGGAAGAGTGATACGGTCCATAATCCGATCAAGATAGTCTGCTGTATCCTTACCGGGACGCACGCCAGGAATAAATCCATTGTTACGTTTCATATCCTCGGCCATCTGGGTAGGATTCAGAGTTATAGCTGTATAAAAATATGTAAATGCAATAATCAGCAGAGCAAATACAATATTATAAGCCAGACTAGTGTGGTCAGACAATTTCATCAGCACAGGAGAAGCACTCTGGCCATCAGACAAGAGGCCTAACAATGTAATGGGGATGAACATTATTGCCTGTGCAAAGATGATAGGCATTACATTTGCGGCAAAAACCTTCAGAGGAATATACTGACGTACACCACCGACCTGCTGACCAGCGTACATTCGCTTAGCATACTGCACAGGCACCTTACGAGTACCTTGTACGAGCATAATAGCCGCCAGAATAACCACAAATAAAAGCATCAACTCAATTATACCCATAACGAGTCCGCCACCAGCAACATTAGTAAAGCGAGATGCCAACTCCTGGCCGAGTGCCTGGGGGAAACGAGCAATGATACCCAACATTATAATCAAGGACACGCCATTACCAATACCCTTGTCCGTAATGCGTTCACCAATCCAAAGAATGAACATGCTACCTGCAGCCAGAATTACCATGCTGGAAACCATGAACATCGTCCAATCTAAAGAGGGGTTCACAGCACCACCAGACTGCATACGCAGATTAAGCAGATAAGCAGGAGCCTGGAACAAAAGGATAAAGATTGTCAAATAACGTGTATACTGATTCATCTTACGGCGACCACTCTCACCCTCGCGCTGCATCTTCTGAAAGTAAGGAACCACAAAAGCAAACAGCTGGATAACAATGGAAGCCGAAATATAGGGCATAATACCTAATGCAAATATAGATGCGTTAGAAAATGCACCTCCAGAGAACATATTCAACAAGGACATTAATCCCGTGTTGGTTTGCTCGCGAAGAGCGGTCAAAGCTCCCGGATCAATACCAGGAAGGACAATGAATGAACCGAATCGGTACATCGCGGCAAAACCCAAGGTGATGAGGATTCGAGTTCTCAAATCCTCAACACGCCAAATGTTCTTTAAAGTTTCAAAAAACTTCTTCATCAGAATTACAATTTAGTGACGGTACCACCAACAGCCTGGATCGCGCTTTCCGCTGTCTTTGAGAAGGCATTAGCCTCAACATCAATCTTTGCAGTCAGCGTGCCATTTCCAAGAATCTTGACTAAGCCTCTGGAATTTACCAAGCCAGCCTTTACCAACTCGTTAACACCAATTTTTGTCAGATTCTCCTTCTCAGCCAATGTCTGGAGAGAAGAAAGGTTTACTGGTTGATATTCCACACGGTTAATATTTTTAAAGCCGAACTTAGGCAGACGACGCTGCAAAGGCATCTGACCACCCTCGAATCCAATCTTCTTCTTATAACCGGAACGAGCCTTGGCACCTTTATGTCCACGAGTGGAAGTACCACCCAAACCAGAACCGGGACCACGCCCCAGTCTCCTACGGCTATGAGTAGAGCCGCATGCAGGCTTCAAATTATTTAACTTCATATTGATCTTACTTATTTTTGTTGAACTACTTTTTAGTCAATCACCTTAACCAGATGGTGAACAGTATTAATCAGACCACGGTTAGAGGGATTGTCCTCAATCTCGACAACATGGTTCATCTTCCGTAGACCCAGAGTATCCAAAGTGGCTTTCTGGTTACGAGGAGCATGAATACGACTTCTAATTTGTTTAACTTTTATCGTTGCCATAACAAAATAATTTATCCTCTGAACACTTTTTCAACACTGATACCACGTGTTTCTGCAATGGTTCTTGCATCTCGCATCTCGGCAAGTGCCGTAATAGTGGCCTTGACCAGATTGTGTGGATTAGAAGAGCCCTTGGACTTAGCCAAGCAATCCTTCACGCCAACACTGTCTAACACAGCACGCATAGCGCCACCAGCAACAACACCAGTACCAGTAGAAGCCGGCATAATAAGCACTTGGGCACCTCCGTACTTAGCTTCAGCCTCATGAGGCACAGTCCCATTAATTACAGGTACACGAACCAGATTCTTCTTGGCTGCTTCAACACCCTTGGCAATAGCTGCAGTTACTTCACCAGCTTTACCAAGACCCCAGCCAATAATTCCATTCTCGTTACCAACTACTACGATAGCGGAGAAGGTAAAAGTGCGACCACCCTTTGTGACCTTAGTCACACGATTGATAGCAACCAATCTGTCCTTCAACTCAATATCGCTGTTTATCTTAACTTTATTAATTGCCATAATCTTTAGAATTTAAGTCCACCTTTACGAGCAGCTTCAGCCACTTCTTTCACTCTACCATGATACAGATAGCCGTTTCTATCGAACACGACTGTACTGATGCCAGCCTCAAGTGCTTTCTTGGCAGCCAGTTCCCCTACTTTTGCAGCCTGCTCTTTCTTGGGACATGCTTCCATTCCCAAAGAAGATGCGCTGACGAGGGTCGTACCATTTAAATCATTAATTATCTGTACGTAAATCTGCTTGTTACTTCTGAAAACAGACATGCGAGGACGCTCTGCCGTTCCAGTAATTTTGTTGCGTACTCTATACTTAATCTTAATCCGTCTTTCTACTTTCGTAATCATAATCTTTCTCCTTTAAAGTTACTTAGCACCAGCAGACTTACCAGACTTCCTACGAATCTGTTCACCTACGAACAGAATACCTTTACCTTTATACGGTTCGGGCTTACGGAAAGAACGGATCTTAGCGCATATCTGACCTAACAATTGCTTATCACAAGACTCAAGGATGATCTGGGGGTTCTGATTCCTCTCAGATTTCGTCTCAACTTTCACTTCAGCAGGAAGCTGAATCAGAATGGGATGAGTATATCCTAAAGCAAACTCCAAGAGATTACCCTGATTGGACACTCGATATCCAACACCTACCAGCTCCATCTCTTTCTTATAACCCTCAGAAACGCCAACAACCATGTTATTGACCAATGCACGGTATAAACCATGGAAAGCATGCTGCTGCTTGGGGTCGATATCAGCCTTCTCGTCCATCTCGAAGGTCAGTTCGCCATCAGACAGGTTTACCTTGATAGAAGGATCGACAGCCTGAGTAAGTTCACCTTTTTTACCTTTAACAGTAACGACATTGTCATCACTCACTGCAACAGTAACACCGGCAGGAATGCTAATGGGCAATTTACCTATTCTTGACATAGCTTAATCCTCCTAAATTTAATATACGTAACAAAGTACTTCTCCACCGATCTTCAGATCAGAGGCTTCCTTGTCCGTCATAACACCCTTCGACGTGGATATAATTGCGATACCCAGTCCATTAATAACTCTCGGCATATCCTTGTAACCGGTATATTTACGCATACCCGGAGAGGATACTCTGATCAATTTCTTGATCGCATTGGTTTTGTTTGCTGCATCGTACTTCAATGCAACCTTGATTGTTCCTTGAGGACCATCATCCACAAACTTGTAATTCAGGATGTAGCCCTTCTCGAAGAGAATCTTTGTGATTTCCTTCTTCAAATTTGACGCAGGCACTTCCACAACTCTGTGCTTCGCCATAATTGCGTTACGCAACCGGGTCAAATAATCTGCTATTGGATCTGTCATATTATGAAAATTTAATTAATCGGGACTCTCCCGACAATATTAAAAAATAATTTACCAGCTTGCTTTCTTTACGCCAGGTATCAAACCACTGGAAGCCATCTCACGAAATTGAATACGGGAGATGCCGAACAAACGGATATACCCTTTAGGACGACCCGTCAGTTTGCAACGGTTATGCAGGCGAATAGGATTTGCATTACGGGGAATAGCCTGAAGCTTCTGAGCAGCCTTATAGGCTTCTACCGGCTCACCTGTATTCACAATCTTCTTTAGAGCTGCACGCTTCTCAGCATACTTGGCAACAAGTTTTGCTCTCTTGACCTCACGGGCCTTCATTGATTCTTTAGCCATAACTTATCAGTCGTTTTTTGCGTTCTTAAACGGAAGACCGAACTCTTTGAGCAGAGCATAACCCTCCTCGTCTGTCTGAGCTGAGGTCACGAACGTGATATTCATACCCAGGATACGGTCAATAGTATCGATATTTATTTCGGGGAAAATAATCTGCTCCTGAATACCTAAGGTATAGTTTCCACGGCCATCGAACTTACTCTCAATACCCTTAAAGTCACGGATACGAGGCAGGGCCACACGAACCAGCTTCTCCAGGAACTCATACATTCTCTCACGACGCAAAGTCACCATCACGCCAATAGGCATCTTCTTACGCAGTTTGAAGTTTGCCACGTCCTTCTTAGAAACAGTAGCAACAGCCTTCTGACCCGTGATGGCAGAAATCTCATTAATAGCAACCTCAATAATCTTCTTATCAGCAGTTGCCATACCGAGACCCTGATTTATGACAATCTTCTTCAGCACAGGAATCTGCATGGAAGAAGAATAATTGAATTGCTTCATCAACGCAGGAGCGATACGCTCTGCATATTCTTTTTTAAGGGATGCAGTATTTGCCATTGTATAAATCTCCTTTGTTATTTAACAGTTACCTTACGGGCTACTCCATTTGAGCGTGTAGCCTTACCATCTACTACAGGGTTCAATTTGGATATACGGATGGGAGCCTCCTGCTTTACAATACCACCTTGTGGATTTTTGGCGCTGGGCTTCTGGCTCTTTGATACCACATTCACACCCTCAACAATGGCGCGCTGCTCTTTCACAAGCACTTTCAACACTTTACCAGTCTGGCCCTTATCATTGCCAGAATTCACGTAAACTGTATCGCCTTTCTTTATATGTAACTTACTCATTATAATTAACTCTAATATTGATTAAAGAACTTCAGGTGCCAATGAAACGACCTTCATATTGGCAGCACGCAACTCACGAGCTACAGGACCGAAAATACGACTACCACGCAACTCACCTGCATTATTCAACAGCACGCAGGCATTATCATCAAAACGGATATAAGAGCCATCAGCACGACGGACTTCTTTCTTGGTGCGTACGATCAGGGCCTTAGATACTGTACCTTTCTTAATCTCACTGGATGGAATGACGCTCTTCACAGTAACGACAATAACATCACCCACAGACGCATAGCGGCGACGAGTACCTCCAAGTACTCGGATGCACAGGCATTCCTTTGCTCCGCTATTGTCGGCTACAACTAATCTGGATTCTACTTGTATCATAATTACTTAGCTCTTTCTACAATTTCTACTACTCTCCATCTCTTAGTCTTGCTGAGGGGGCGAGTTTCCATTATCAACACTGTATCACCCTTATGACAATCATTTTTCTCGTCATGGGCATGGTATTTCTTCGTCTTGGCGACGAACTTACCATAAATCGGGTGTTTCTCTTTGAACTTAGATGCCACTACAATGGTCTTATCCATCTTATCGCTAACAACGACACCCGTTCTAGTTTTTCTTAAATTTCTTGTTTCCATGTCTAGGACCATTATTTATTTATTAAGTTCTCTCTGGCGGAGCACAGTCTTAAGACGAGCAATATTACGACGCGCAGTCCTAATCTGAGAGCTATTCTCAAGGGGAGAGACAGCATGGTTCAACAACATCTGCTGGTAGCTGGCCTGCTCTGCCTGAATGCGTTCTGCCAAATCGGCAGTTGACATTTCTCTAATTTCTGCTATCTTCATAATTATGCGTTTTTATCGTAATCTCTTCTAACAATGAACTTCGTCACTACGGGAAGTTTCTGAGCAGCCAAGCGAAGAGCTTCCTTGGCAATCTCATACGACACACCCTCAATCTCAAAAATTACACGGCCGGGTGTAATTGGGAAGACGAATCCCACGGGATCACCTTTACCCTTACCCATACGTACGTCAGCAGGCTTCTTTGTGATAGGTTTATCAGGGAAGATACGAATCCAACTTTGACCTTCACGCTGCATATAACGGGTCATGGCTACACGGGCAGCCTCAATCTGGCGTGCTGTAATCCAACGCGTCTCAAGAGACTTGATCCCAAAGGAGCCAAAAGCCAATTGATTACCGCGCATCGCATTACCTTTGCGATGATTCTTTTGCGGCCTTCTATATTTAGTTCTTTTAGGTTGTAACATAATAATACTGAATTTTAGCGATTGTTGTTCTTCTTACGACGGAAGTTCTTACCGCCAGCATTTCCACCGAAGCCACGGCTATTTTCCTTTTGCTGTGCAAAGTTGGGAGCCAGGTCCTTCTTACCATAGATCTCACCACGGCAGATCCACACCTTGATACCCAACAGGCCAACCTTTGTGAGAGCCTCAGACTGACAATAGTCAATGTCTGCACGCAGGGTATGAAGAGGAGTACGACCTTCCTTAAACATTTCAGAACGAGCAATTTCGGCACCGTTCAAACGCCCGGAGATCTGAACTTTGATACCCTCCGCACCAGCACGCATCGTATTGGCAATAGCCATCTTAATGGCGCGGCGATAGGCAATTTTACCCTCTACTTGACGTGAAATGTTCTTTGCGACAATTACAGCATCTAGTTCAGGTTTCTTCACTTCATAGATATTAATTTGAATATCCTTCTCAGTCAGTTTTTTCAACTCTTCCTTCAGATTGTCAACTTTCTCGCCACCCTTACCGATAATCAGACCGGGACGGGCTGTACATACTGTGATAGTGATCATTTTCAGTGTACGTTCGATGACAATGCGGGAAATGCTGGCATCACCCAAACGAGCATTCAAATACTCACGGATTTTACTATCCTCAAGGATGGACTCACCGAAGTCCTTGCCACCATACCAATTTGAATCCCAACCGCGTACAATACCAAGACGGTTGCTTATCGGATTAACTTTCTGTCCCATACTTTCTTCTTAATCTTTTTTAGTGTCAACGAACAAAGTTACGTGGTTCGAACGCTTACGAATCCTATAACCACGGCCCTGAGGAGCTGGTCTCATGCGTTTCAAAGTGGCACCCTCATCCACAAAGATTTTTGTGATATAGAGTTCACCGTCTTCGGCTTTACGCTCATTCTTCTGTTCCCAGTTTGCAATGGCAGAACGGAGTACCTTTTCCACATCTGCAGAAGCAGCCTTCGCACAGAATTTTAAAGTACCCAATGCCCTGTTAACCTCCATTCCGCGAACCAAATCAACCACATATCTCATCTTGCGGGGAGAAGAAGGCACATCATTTAGCTTGGCAAAATACTGGGTCTTACGCGCTGCTTTTCTTGATTCTGCAGCCAGTTTCTTTCTTTTTCCCATTATATTTATTACTCTAATTTTTCAACAATCTACCTGTTTACTTCTTCTTGTTACCTGCATGGCCACCGAACTTGCGGGTAGGTGCAAACTCACCCAACTTATGTCCAACCATGTTTTCAGTAACGTAAACAGGAATAAACTTATTTCCGTTGTGAACGGCAACCGTATGGCCTACGAAATCAGGCGAAATCATAGAAGCACGAGACCAGGTCTTAACCACATTCTTTTTGCCACTCTCATTCATGGCCAGAATTCTCTTCTCGAGCTTAACTTCAATATACGGACCTTTCTTCAATGAACGACTCATAATTTACTCTAGTTAACTGTGTTACTTATTACATCTTTCGATAATATACTTGTTGGACTGCTTCTTAGGTGCACGAGTCTTAAGACCCTTTGCATACAAGCCCTTACGAGAACGGGGATGACCACCGGACTGGCGACCTTCACCACCACCCATGGGATGATCATGAGGATTCATCACGACGCCACGGTTGTGGGGACGACGTCCCAACCAACGCGAACGACCAGCCTTACCGGAACTCTCCAGTCCATGATCCGAATTACCCACACTACCAACAGTAGCCTTACAAGCACTGAGGATCTGACGGGTTTCGCCAGAGGGTAATTTAATTACACAATAACGACCCTCACGGGATGTTAACTGAGCAAAGTTACCAGCGGAGCGAACAAGCAGAGCACCCTGTCCAGGACGCAGCTCGATATTGTGGATAACAGTACCTACAGGAATATTCTGCAGGGGGAGGGCATTGCCAACCTCTGGGGCGGCATCAGGCCCACTAACTACTGTTGTGCCCACCTTCAATCCGTTGGGAGCAATAATATAACGTTTCTCACCATCAGCGTAATACAACAGAGCGATTCTAGCCGAACGGTTAGGATCATACTCGATTGTCTTAACAACTGCTGGAACACCATCCTTCTCTCGTTTAAAATCGATGAAACGATACAATTTCTTGTGACCGCCACCAATATAGCGCATTGTCATCTTACCGACATGGTTACGACCGCCGGTTGAGCGCTTTCCGTAAACGAGAGACTTCTCAGGTACCGATGCAGTAATCTCCTCGAAGGTACCTATAATCTTGTGTCTTTGGCCCGGTGTTGTGGGCTTAAATTTACGTACTGCCATCTTTTATTTTAAATATTGCTATAAAAATCAATTACATCGCCATCTTTCAATGTGACGATAGCTTTCTTGAATGCGTTGGTACGCCCCTTTATCAGACCGGATTTAGTGTAGCGATTTTTGCTCTTACCTGCATAGTTCATTGTATTAACAGCCACGACAGTCACATTGTAAAGGGCCTCAATCTCTTTCTTTATCTCAATCTTATTTGCATCAGGACGCACGATGAAGCCGAACTTATTCTGCTTCTCTGTAATACCGGTCATCTTCTCAGTGACCAGAGGTTTGATAATTACTGCCATAATCGTTCCGACTTCTTATTTGGTTAGATTGTCGTTGATCACATCTACAGCGCCCTCTGTCATAACCATAACATCTGCATTAAGCACTTTGTAAGTGTTCAACGCAGTTGCAGGCATAACATCAACGCGTTCGATGTTACGAGCCGACAAATATACAACTTTATCTGCACCTGGCAAAACGAAAAGGCTCTTTTTGCCAGAAACTTTAAGATTATTTATGATTTCAAGCATAGATTTTGTCTTCGGAGCCTCAAAACTGAAGTTCTCGACAACAATCAGAGCATTTTCTTGAACCTTATAGGCGAGAGCTGACTTACGAGCGAGCTGACGCACCTTCTTGTTCAGTTTGAAACCGTAATCACGGGGCTTAGGACCGAACACTCGGCCACCACCTACCAATACTGGTGAGTTGATGTCACCGCGACGGGCACCACCACCACCTTTCTGACGACCAAGCTTACGCGTTGAACCGCTTACCTCACTTCTTTCCTTTGACTTAGCAGTACCCTGACGCTGGTTAGCCATCAGCAACTTAACGTCCAAATAAATTGCATGGTCATTGGGCTCAATTGCGTAAATGGCATCGTTCAGAGACACCTTACGACCAGTGTCCTGACCATTAATATTTAATACACTTACTTCCATTACTTGATAACACTAACGATTGAACCTTTATAACCTGGAACACTACCCTTGATCAAAAGCAGGTTGTGCTCGGGAATCACTTTTAACACCTGTAAGTTGTGCGTGGTCACACGGTCAGTACCCATATGTCCACCCATGCGCATACCCTTGAACACCTTGGCGGGATAAGAGCACGCGCCAATAGAACCGGGCTTACGCTGACGGTCGTCCTGTCCATGAGTAATCTCACCGACACCACCAAATCCATGACGTTTCATGACGCCCTGGAAACCATGACCCTTAGAGACAGCTATTACATCTACGAAGCTGCTCTCTGCAAACAGCTCAACGGTAATTGTGTCACCCAAATTCAGGTCATCATCAAAACCTGTGAACTCGGCCAAGTGTCTCTTTGGTGTTACACCGGCTTTCTTGAAGTGTCCCATCAAGGGTGCTGTGGTATTCTTTTCCTTTGCATCCTCGAAACCAAGCTGGACGGCCTTATAACCATCCTTCTCGACACTCTTAACCTGAGTAACAACACAAGGACCTACTTCGATAACAGTGCATGGTATATTCTTACCCTCGGCACTGAATACGGATGTCATTCCGATTTTCTTTCCTAATAATCCTGGCATTTCTGTTATTCTTTAATTAAAAATGTATATTGATAAGATTTTCCTATACCTTGATTTCCACTTCCACACCGCTAGGCAATTCCAGTTTCATGAGAGCATCCACGGTCTTCTCTGTAGAACTGTAGATGTCAATCAGGCGCTTGTAGGAACACAACTCAAACTGTTCGCGGCTTTTCTTGTTAACGAAGGTGGAACGATTCACGGTAAAGATTCTCTTGCGAGTTGGCAGAGGTATCGGACCGCTGACAATTGCGCTGGTAGCCTTCACCGTTTTCACAATCTTCTCGGCAGACTTATCCACCAGATTGTGGTCGTACGACTTTAACTTAATTCTAATTTTCTGACTCATTTTTCTTTTTAATTGATTATTTAATGATTATTTTTGCAAGGAAGGGGTATCGTCCATAAAGAGTCGTTTGCTCATGGGCGACCCTCTCCATCACATTTTTTGTTATACCAAGTCCACACGTCCCTTGATTTCCTCCAGCACCGACTTGGCAATATTACTGCTGACAGGTGCATGATGATCATAAGTCATTGAACTTGTAGCACGACCAGAGGTGATTGTACGCAATGCTGTTACGTAACCAAACATCTCGGCCAAGGGAACCTGGGCCTTTACAAGGCGCGCACCAGTACGAGTGGTATCCATACCCTCTACCTGGCCGCGGCGCTTGTTCAGGTCACCGATGACGTCACCCATATTCTCTTCAGGTGTTACCACTTCCAGACGCATAATGGGCTCCATCAAAACTGGCTTAGCCTGAGCACAGGCACTTCTGTATGCCTGTAGCGCACAAATTTCGAATGAAAGCTGGTCAGAGTCCACAGGGTGGAAACTACCATCCAACAATTCAACCTTCAGGCTATCCATGGGGAAGCCACCGAGAATACCATTCTTCATGGCGCTCTCGAAACCCTTCTGTACGGAGGGAATGAACTCCTTGGGGATGTTACCGCCAGTCACCTTGTTTTCAAACTGCAGACCACCTTCTTTGTAGTCCTCATCCACAGGACCCACATTCACGATAATGTCTGCAAACTTACCACGACCGCCAGTCTGCTTCTTGTAGACTTCACGCAGATTCACAGTCTTGGTAATGGCCTCTTTGTAGTTCACCTGAGGCTTACCCTGATTACATTCCACCTTGAACTCGCGACGAAGGCGGTCGATGATAATGTCCAGATGAAGCTCACCCATACCGGATATAACAGTCTGACCACTCTGTTCATCGGTCTTCACCGTGAAAGTAGGATCTTCCTCAGCCAGCTTAGCCAGACCGTTGGACAGCTTGTCCAAATCCTTCTGAGTCTTAGGCTCTACTGCAATACCGATTACAGGATCGGGGAAATCCATGGACTCCAGTACAATGGGAGCATCTTCCTCGGCCAGGGTATCACCCGTACGAATATCCTTGAAGCCTACGCCTGCGCCGATGTCACCTGCACCAATTTCCTCTACAGGATTCTGGTGGTTGGAATGCATCTGGAACAGACGGCTCACACGCTCCTTTTTGCCCGAACGCACATTGTAAATGTACGAACCGGCCTCTACCTTGCCTGAGTAGACACGGAAGAAAGTCAATCGTCCCACATACGGGTCGGTTGCAATCTTAAAGGCCAAAGCGGAAGTCTTTTCATCCTCGCTGGGCTTACGCTCTTCTATCTCACCCGTATCAGGATTCGTACCCTCGATAGCAGGAGTATCCAGAGGAGAGGGCAAGAACATGCAAACGTAGTCAAGCAACGTCTGTACGCCCTTGTTCTTAAATGAGGAGCCACATGTCATGGGCACAAGATCCAGTGAAAGCGTTCCTTTGCGAATAGCTGCAATCAACTCCTCCTGTGTGATGGAATCAGGATCCTCGAAGAATTTCTCCATCAGCGTTTCATCTTGTTCAGCAGCCTGCTCTATCAATTTACCGCGCCACTCATCACACTCATCCTTCATGTCTGCAGGGATATCCTCTACGTCATACTCTGCACCCATTGTTTCATCATGCCACAGAATGGCTTTCATGCGAATCAGGTCAACGATGCCCTTGAAATTTTCTTCTGCGCCAATAGGCACTGCGACTACTGCAGGGTTTGCTCCCAGAACGTCTTTCATCTGGCGAACCACTTCGAAGAAGTCGGCACCAGAGCGATCCATCTTGTTCACATAGCCCATACGAGGCACATTATACTTGTCAGCCTGACGCCATACAGTCTCAGACTGCGGCTCCACGCCGCCAACTGCACAATATGCAGCCACAGCTCCATCAAGCACACGCAGAGAGCGCTCCACTTCTGCAGTAAAGTCCACGTGACCCGGAGTGTCAATCAAATTGAACTTATACTTCTGGCCGTTCCATGTCCAATATGCAGTAGTAGCAGCAGAGGTAATCGTAATACCACGTTCCTGCTCCTGAGCCATCCAGTCCATCGTAGCGCCACCGTCATGGACTTCACCAATCTTGTGGGTCTTGCCTGTGTAGAACAGAATACGCTCAGAAGTCGTGGTCTTACCGGCATCGATATGAGCCATGATACCAATGTTACGCGTCAAATGAAGATCTTGTTTTGCCATTTTACAATCTTTTCTTTTTACCTTAAAAACTTACCATTAGAAGCGGAAATGTGCAAAGGCACGGTTAGCCTCAGCCATACGGTGCATGTCCTCCTTACGCTTGAAGGCTCCGCCCTGTTCATTATATGCATCCATAATCTCAGCAGCCAGCTTGTCGGCCATAGTCTTACCGCCACGCTTGCGGGCATACTGAATCAAGTTCTTCATTGATACACTCTCCTTGCGGTCGGGACGTATTTCAGTAGGCACCTGGAAGGTAGCACCGCCGATACGACGACTCTTCACCTCCACCTGGGGGGTAATCTTGTCCAGAGCCTCCTTCCAGATCTGCAGGGGCTCCTTCTCCTCGCTGGCCATCTTCTTCTTCACAATCTCCAGAGAGTTGTAGAAGATATCGTAGGAGATACTCTTCTTACCATCATACATCAGATGGTTCACGAACTTGGATACCTTCACGTCGCCGAACACGGGATCGGGAAGGATTACACGTTTCTTTGGTTTTGCTTTACGCATTGTCTTGTTTGTTTTGTGTTTAGGGCTGCATTCTCGCGTTCTTCAATCCCCGCGCTTGAGGATTTACTCAACCTTAGTTTACAAGCCACAAACAATGTTAATAATACTTTTGTTTACTTTTTCTTGGGACGCTTGGCACCATACTTCGAACGGCGCTGTGTTCTGTTTGCTACGCCGGCTGTGTCCAGCGTACCACGTACGATGTGGTAACGCACACCTGGCAGATCCTTTACACGGCCGCCACGAACGAGCACGATGCTGTGTTCCTGAAGGTTATGTCCCTCTCCGGGGATGTAACTGTTGACCTCCTTTGAGTTGGTCAATCTCACGCGTGCGACCTTGCGCATCGCGGAATTAGGCTTCTTAGGTGTTGTGGTGTAGACACGCACACAGACGCCACGACGCTGCGGACAGCTGTCCAGAGCCGGGCTCTTGCTCTTGTCTTCCAACACCTTACGGCCTTTTCTTACCAATTGTTGAATTGTAGGCATTGTTTTTGTTTTTATTATTTATATATTATGTATTATATTCAAATTTATATCATTAACGGGCACAATGAGGCCATTCGGGGTGCAAAGGTACAAAGAATATTTGAAATAGCAATATCCCGATCGGCCAAAACCGCCCCATAAAGGCCATTTTATGCCAAAAAACATCATAATTTAAGAAAATTTAACTTTTCAAATCTTTTTTGAAAGGTTTTTTTGTGCAAAAATACAATATTTCATGCAAAAGCTCACAGACATTTTATGCTGTATGCGAACAGATCAGACACCCCCTTTTTACAGAAGTGGAGAATGAACGATGGAATTTGATAATTTAGCGAAGGGAGGCAGGGATTTACAGCCCAAGCTTTTTCTTTGCTGCTGCGGCGGCATTGTCTATGGCCTCATTGGTCTTCTCGATAGCCTTGTTGGTAGCGTCTTCCATTTTCTCATTGAGCTTGGCCTTCGCATCCTCCACCTTTTGGTCGGCAGCAGCCTTCATCTCCTCAGCCTTTTGGTTGGCAGCATCCTTTACCGCCTGCTTGACCCTTTCTACATCAGCCTTCACTGCAGCAGTCGCTGCGTCAGCCGCTTCGGCAGCCTCGGCGGGTAAGGCGATGGCCTTGTTTACCAAATCAGTGATGGGGGTAATATCAATATTTAAGTTCTGCAGCCTTTCCTTGTTCGTCTCGATAAAATCCCGTACCTTTCCCGCATATTCGGCTGCAGCGGTTGTCCTGCCATCGGCAACCAGATTCTGAAGTTGCTCAACAACCTGCCCTATGAGCGAACTAACACCTGCGGCATCGTCCGACTGAACCAATTCGGACAGTTTGTTCAACGCGGTGGGGGCGACCGGTTCGTCGAGTACAGCTACAGTATCTATCTTCAGGGAATCCTCTTCAGTAGTATCGGCAGAAGTATGTCCGCCACAAGAGGCCATACCTACAACGGCAGCAACGGCTACCAGCAAAAACAACTTTCTCATCTTCTTTATTGTTATATTATGGTACGCGCGAGGCATCCGCCTCTTCACATTACAGAGTGCAAAATAACGACATTTCCGCGATACTGCAAAATTTTCAGCCGTTTTTTTTCCATTTCCGTTCTTTTGCCTTGCCGTTCACGGCTGGAAACGTCATTTCCCCGTGGCCATCCGCAACTGATTATCAGCCTTTCTTTCTGGGGAACTTAAGTGTCTGTTTCCTTCCGTCGTATGTCAACACGCCACTTCTGCCGTCAGGCAGCACCACATTCAGCCTCAACACACGATCCTTGAAATAGACACCCTGGCGCTCACCCGCAGTCAATGTCTGCTTCCGTTCGTTCCATATCAGCTGGAAAGACGACCTTTCCCCCTGTTCGTACGCATAGCCGTCACCCGCATCTTGATACACCGTGAAAGTAGCGTCTCTGCCGGGGAAAACACGCACTTCCCAGTCCCCGTCGGCATACAATGCCGCATACTCTATTTCCCTTGCACACAGCGGCACAATACTTCCCGATGGCACAAAAACGGGAATACGCTCCAGCGGAGCATCAGCCGTCACGGTCTGTCCGCCCTCGTACACCCTATTGGTCCAGAAGTCTATCCACTGCCGTCCCCTTGGCAGATATACCTGGCGAGTTTTCTCCACTCCCTCCAGCGGCACGGAGTTAGGAGCGTAGTACATCGGTTTCGTCACGGGAGCCACCAGCAGACTCTTTCCGAGCAAGAACTCATCCTTCACATCGAGCACGGCTTCATCCCCGGCATAGTCGAACGCCAGGGGGCGCATCATCGTGCCGCCGCCGAAAGTCACATCAGCTGCCAGCGAGTAAGTGTAGGGCAATAGCTTGTAGCGCAGCTTGATGCAGTCGAGGACACACTTGTAGAAAGGACTCTCCGCATCGCCGAACCGCCACGGCTCGCGAGGAGTATCAGTGCCGTGACTGCGCATCACAGGCAGGAACGTGGCATACTGCAGCATACGCACATAAAACTCCCGATAGCCAAGGTCTGCCACGCCCTTGTCGAAGTCACCGTTGTAGAACCATGCCCATCCTTTCCTCACGAAGAACGCACCGGCATCGACCGTCCAATACGGACATCCAGTCGACACGAAGTTCAAACCGGCCGGGATCATCTGTGCGAAGGACTGCCAGGAGGCATGGGTATCGCCATTCCAGATGACAGTGCCATACCGTTGCTCTCCCGCATACGAAGAACGCGTCAGATTGACCACACGCTTCACATCGGTTGCCTCGCGCTGATGCTCATAAATGCCCTTGGTATGATAGAGCGAATAGAGCTGGCTCCTCTCGTGTCCCAGCGCATCGCCCAGCTTCTTGCTGCACAGGTCGAAACGCTCAGCCTGACTGTCCCAGCCATAAGCAGGTCCGCGATTACCCCAGTCGGCATCGAGGGGTTCCGAGGAGTCGCACCACCACGCATCGAATCCGTTGCTGAAGAACTCTCCGTTGGCATAGTCCCAATAGAGGTCGCGTGCCTCGGGACGGAACACGTCATACACATTCGTACCCGGCACGAGCATTCCTCTGGCCGCGAAGTCTTTCTCCTGGGGCGAATTGGTCATGCTGGGCCAGATGGAGATCATCAGCTTGGCGTTCATCCCGTGAATGGCATCCACCAGAGCCCTTTTGTCGGGATAGTCGCGGCTGTTCATCTTCATGTGCCCCCAACTGCCAGGCTCCCAATAGTTCCAGTCCTGCACAATCATATCAATGGGAATATGATTGTCGCGGAATTGCTTCAGCGTGGAAATCAAGTCATTCGAACTGACATACCGTTCTTTCGACTGCGTATAGCCAAACAAATAGAGCGGCATCAAGGGCACATCACCTGTCAGCCAACGATAGTTCCTCACCGTTGCGTCCATCGACCGGCCCTTCATAAAGTAGTAGTCAAGCTGTGGAGCGGCGCCCACCTCAAGGCAGCCGCCCGTATCCCCGTCGTCAAACACCATTTCGCTGCCCGCATTCATCAACAGCCCGTAGCCGGCAGTCGAGTTCAGCACGGGCACCACCTCCTTCAGGTTGTGCTGGCACAGATACATCCGCTTGCCGCGCAGGTTCATGTAGTCTTCCATGTGACCGCCCAGGCCATACAGGGCCTCCTTCTTCTTAAAGGTCAAGGCCAGCCGCCATTTCCACGAACTGCCCACCGTATCCCTCTTCAGCACGTCCGTCACCTCCTTGTCGCCGTCAGCTGTCTTCACCGTGCGCCGAGTCGATTCGTCGTAGGTCACGTTCTCCACATAGATGCGCTCGCCCCTGTGCGGTGCAGCCTCATCCTCCTGCAACAGCAGCTCGCCGCCCGCCGTCTCATAATAAGCTATACAGCCTGTCTGCCTGTCGATTCTCAGCGTCAGGCTGTCCGACCTCAATATCACATATCCCTGCTCGTCAGTGCGTTTCACCTTTACCTTCCCGGGTTCCCGCTTCAGGCAGATATCGTTATCCGGTTCCGCCACCTCTTTCTCAAGTGTGTAACGAACCCTCACAATATCGCTCTTCACGAACTCCACCCTGAGCAGCCCGTCGTCCACCTGCATCTCCATGCCGTTCAGAATGGGCTCCTGGGCACAAACACGGCCTATTAGTGCAGTAAGCAATGCAACAGTCAATACCTTCTTCATATCATATTCTTATCCGGATGATTCCATGCGGGCGATGCACTTCGACACGCCCTCGTCGTGCAAAATAACGACATTTCCGCGACATAACCAAATTATCGCGCCATTTTTTCCGTCTGTTCCCTCAATAGCGTTCACCTTTCAGGAATGAGGCGACAGAGCCTGGCAGACTATCTGATGGCAGAGATATAAATTGAAAAGTGCAAATGCAAAATCGGAGTGAAATTGTTCCCTTACCACGCTGACGATGACAGATGACAGATGACAGTTTCAAATAAGGACCCCTCCCCAACTAAGAGATAGGATATGAATATAGAATATTTTATTATATATAATAATATATATATTAAATACTATATAAATAGATAAATATATTTATTCAATAAGTAAGAGTAGGGGGAGCACAGGGGGGCTTAAAATAAAACTGTCATCTGTCATCCTCCCACATTTCAATAAGGAATCGCGCGGGGGCTGAGGGACTACAAATCCGCCTTCCTTTCTCGGGACGAGGGAACAGAGGGCTGTAATTGAAGGTATTAAGGGCAGCAATTGCTAAGATTAATAGTAGCAATTGCTAAGATTAATAGTAGCAACTGCTAAGATTAATGGTAGCAACTGCAAGTATTAATAGCTGCAAAACTGCGGATAAACAGAGCGCAAGGAGGAGGAAGCAAGGACGCCAGGAGCAGGAAGCTTTACATTCCTCTCGCTGCTCCGATTTTTGCATTTTTGCATTTTTGCACTATCACTTCTTGACATCTTCCAGCAGCAGAATCTTTTTGTCCCTGACCATCTGCCGGAAGTCGTCTGCATCCTTTGTGCCTAGTGCTGGGGCAAAATACTGTCTGTGGCCGGCATTGCGCCAAACGAGGACGTAGCTGAGGGGCCAGGACTTCAGCTGAGGCAGCAGCACACGAGTCCACCATGTCGGGTCGGGAATATTCTGGAAGCCGCATTCCGTCAGCGCCACCATTCGCTTGCCATCCCGGGCAAGTCTGCAGATGGTGTCGAGGTCTTTCTTGAGCTGACTGATGAAAGCCTGCTCTCCGTCGCGCTGCTGATAGGCGTCCAATCCGATGATATCCACGCGGTCGTGACCAGGATAGGTTTCCAAGGCATCGGGTGCAAAACCATAGTTGGGGCTCCAGCTCCACAGGATATTGTAGGGCAAGGCGCGTGCGACGTAGTCCTGCGTCATGTTCCAAAGCGCCTTATACTCCTCTGCAGAGCACAGCCCCCTACCCCACCAGAACCATCCTCCAGTGTTCTCATGCCAGGGCCGGAAGATAAAGGGGATAGGATGCCCCTGCTCATCGCGCAGCGAGGCGAGGAAGGTGGTCACTCGGCTCAGCCATATCTGGAAGACGCCATACACCTTGCCGCCAGGCAGGATATTCTGCACCACGGTCTTGTCCTTCACGTCCCAGGCGTTGCCGCCCGTCAAGGGGTTGCGGGGATGCCAGGAGATGGTGATGACGCCTCCGCGGGCATGGTGTTTAAGTATCTCCCGACGCATCACCTGGAAGGGCACGCTGTCGAGGTTCTTCTCATCGCCCACCTCGATACCGCCGAGGTCGAAGCCCATCACGGCGGGGTAATCACCTGTCACGTCATGCACGTCGCTACGGTCTTTCTCATATCTCCAGCCGAGCCCATAGAAGGGGTCGTCCTGATGACCGAACATGATGCCTTTCTTCATCAGCCGCTGCAGACGGCCCGAGAGCTGTTCGGCTGTTGTGGGACGCTTGGTGGACACAGGAGTGAGGCGATAGGAAACGACATCGCGGGCAGGGATGTCGATTGTGCGCCACACCTTGTCGGCAAGCAGCGTCTGTCCCTCGTCCTGATGCGTCCAGAGGTTGCGGATCTTGTAGACCCTCATGTCGAAGTGTGTGCCCAAACGGCTCACCTCCGTATCGATGAGGTTGAAGTGCTGCCAGTTGAGGTCGTAGCTGACGGCCTCCCTTGTGGGATTCAGGATGGTGAAGGCCCAGTCGCCGCCGGCCAGCGGCTTGAACCAGAACTCCAGTCCCTGCACGGTGGTATGCCTCAGTCCCTGCACGCCCAGCTCATCCTGGTCGACGGCTATCATCTCGGCATTGGTGATGATGGCTTTCGTCTCGGCACTCATGTTGCGAAGGTCATTGCCCAGGATGAGGGGTGAGGCCATCATGCACCACATGGCAAAGTGCGCGCGGTCTTCGTTGACGGTCATGCCGTTGCCCACTTCCAGCATGTCGGGATCGTTCCAATGGCCGGGTCCGGCAAATGCGCGCAGCGGCTCGTTCTTGCGGATGCATTGCATGACACCCACGTCTGTGAAGCCTTGGGGATGCACCCTGGTGGAGTCGAAGTTACACCAGATATCGGGTCCGATGCGCCAGCTGTGACCTATCTCCCTGGCCCACTGCCAAGGTTTGTTGCCGCCCCACTCACACATGCTGAGGAAGATGGGCCTCCCGGCTGCCCGCAAGGCGTCGCTCATCAGCTTGTAGGCTCCCCGGGCATTGACATTGTCGGTATTGCACCAGTCTTCCTTCAGATAGTCGATGCCCCAGCGGGCATACTGGAGGGCATCCTGGTATTCGTGTCCGAGGCTGCCAGGCCGTCCGGCACAGGTGGCCGTTCCGCAGTCGCTGTAGATGCCTAACTTCAAGCCTTTGGCGTGGACATAGTCGGCAAGTGCCTTCATCCCGCCGGGAAAACGCTTGGCGTCGGGCTGTATGAAGCCATCGGCATCGCGCTCGCCGTGCCAGCAGTCGTCCAGGTTGACATAGACATAGCCTGCATCGCGCAAGCCTGTTTCCACGAGAGCATCGGCAATGCCCTTGATGAGATCCTCGCTGATGTTTCCACCAAACTTGTTCCAGCTGTTCCATCCCATCTGGGGACGGTCGCCTACTTTTTCCCATTTCTGGGAGTATGCTCCGATCGCGAAGCAGAAGCAGAAAGAGAGAATGATAAGTCTTTTCATTTTCAATGTTCTTTTATATTGCTAGTGTATGGGGTACATGGGCCGGCGGTCCTTGGCAGCCAGTGGCGATGTGGCAGCATTGCGTCCCAGGGGCTTTATGCTGAGGTTGTCAAAGTATGGGGTGCAGACACGTTTCTTCTGAAGCGGAGCCAGAAGTCCGGCCATACCCTTCTTGTAGTGCCCTGAGTTGACACTGAGAACTTCCTTGCCATCAACAGAACCGGTAATCTTGTCACCCTGGAAGCGGAGCTTCAGATTATGCCACTGAAGGGCAGATACACCTTCCACTTGTACTGTGCCCAGTGTGTATTCTCCTCCAATCTCCACATCCTTGCGCGCCAGAATCAGCGCCTGCTGCTCTGCATCGCCGATGAGTTCCTTGGGATCGGGTTTGCCGCGAGAGAGGACGAGGGTGCAGCGGCCTTGGTCATCGAGTTTCAGATAGTAGCCCTTTGCCCAGATGCCATAGCCGGAACCTACGTCGCAGAGGCGTCCCATCACGCCTGCTTCTTCGCCCGGATTGAGATAGACATCCGCACTCACCTCATAGTCCCTCCATGCAGAGTCCCCTACGATGGTGTAATGATGCCATTCGGGTGCCCAGCTGAGCGTATGCTCGCCAACGGTCTGGCGGATGCACTGTCCCTTGCCGTCGGGACGCGGTGTCAACTCGAAAGCCCCGATGAGGTCTGCCAGATAACGCGGCAGGTAGCCCCAGGAGGCAGGCTGCGTATATTGGTCGAAGTCGTCGGAGTAAGGCAGGGGGAACGGTGCCGAGGCCGGCACATCTGCAAACGAGCCTTTCTGCTGACCGCTGGTCGTCGAGAGGGAATAGACGGTGTTGGGCTCCAGGGTGATAGTAAAGCGCCCGCCCTTCTGTTTTATGTCCTGCTGGCGTACGAACTGCTCCTTGGCATTGCTGCGCCATACACAGAGCGGCTTGCGGCTCAGACCTTTCGGGAGACGGACATCCACGGTCTTGGTTTCCTTGGCATCCTTGGTCTCGAAGATAATGCTGAAGTCGTCCGAGGCCGGATTGCGCATAGTAACCATGCTACCGCCTCCTACCAGCGTCTGGCATCCCTCGTCGACATACTGCCAACCTACTGCGGAGAACTGACCGTAGTGGGCGTAGCCCCATAATGCCTCGCGCACCTCATAGTTACCGCTCCAAGGCTCGCGGGCCAGCAGCATAGCGGTGTCGCAGCTGTAGGGCTCCAGGGGATAGACACCGGCGATGTCGTACCAGTTGATGACCCTTGTGGCACCGCTTACGATATAGTTCTCGTTGAAGCACTTGACGATGCTGATGAGGCAGTCAAAGCCCTTGATATAGACATGGTCCTCGCTGTTCCAGATGGGTTTTCCCAAAGCCTCGATAGCAGCGCGCTGCTCCTTCGAGAGGGGAATCTCACTATAGGTATGAGCACAGACAGCATCCAGTGCATCGGCCAGTTCCTTGTCCTGCTGCATGTATTTGACGAAGTCCATCTTCGACTCGCCCCAGTTGCCGAATCCGTGCAGCTTCACATCGCGGAAGCCGTTCTCGTTCATGGCACGCTGCAGATGCTTGGCAAAGTCGCCGTTCCATCCCTTCTCGTTGTGGCAGCCCAGGGCATCCAGCTCCAATCCGTGCACCTGACGAAGCCCCTTCAGCCAGGCGATGTAGTAATCCACCATATCGTCCGACCAGAAGTCGCCCACCCAGGCCGGTGCGCTCCATGCCGTGGCATCGAGTGCCAGCTGCGGGTTGCGCTGCTGTGCCTCGCGCATCACCCACCAGATGTACCCTCGCATGAAGTTGTTGTCGCCGCGATAGTGGCTGTGCGAGGGCATGGAGCCCTGAGTACTGTTGCCGTCGCCGGGCACTTCCACGAGGATGGCACTGACGCTGGCGCCGAACATAGGTTTATAGACCATATCCATAATCTGGGAACGCTGTGGCTCGGGGTAGTCCTTGAGCAGTACGGAAGTGGCTCCTCCGCCGTTGACGGCACCGATGCCGTCGAAGGTCTTACCCCTCTGCAGGTCGGTGATGCGGATGGTCTGCGTGGCAGCAGCGGCTGTCATGGCCAGTGCCAGGAACATTGTCGTGAGTGTGTAGTGTTTCATGTGCCTATACCTTAATTATATTATTACTTGACATAATATTTCCTGCCGTTCCTGATGCGGATGCCGCCGGTCATTCTGCCGTTCCCGACTTTCCGTCCGCTCAGGTCATATACTGCACCGGCCTTTTCATCTCCCTCTGGCGCAGCAGCCGGGATGTTCTGTATTCCCACGAAATCAGCTTTCAGCTTCTTGAAATCTTCCCGGGTCAGTACGAATTCATTGGAGAAGGCATCCTTCCACCAGTCGGCATTGCAGTTGCCATGGTCTGTGCTCTTGAACTCGGCACTGTTGGGATTGTTGGTGCGTCCGTAGTCATACCAAGGTGCAAAGAACAGCCACTTGGCACCAGCATTCCATTGTTTGGTGATGGTAGCTACGTTGCCGCATTCAGTAAGTGCCACCAGCTTGTCCGGAGAAGACTTCTTCAGGAACTGGTAACAGGTCGTGTTGATGTTGGAGGCATTGGTATTGTTGTAGATGTCTATGCTGACGATATCCACATATTCGTCTCCGGGGTACCATCGGTAACCGTCACTGTAGGGTTTGTTCCAGGCGGCAGCCTGTGTCCATACCCAAATGAGATTGTCCAGCTTGTGATAGTTTACCAGACGGTCATACATCAGCCGCCACAGTTCGTTGCAAGCCTCGGGGTCGCGTCCCCACCAGAACCACATGCCTCCTGCCTCGTGCAGCGGTCGCCACAGCACAGGAATCTTCCTCTGCTTCAGCAGTTTGAGATATGAGGCTATCTGGTCGATATCCTTAAGCATCTGTTTGTACTCTTTGCTCTCCGGCTCGAAGATCTTACGTACATCGAAGGTCGTCTTGTCCGCCTCCGTGCCATAGTAGAAAGCGTATTTCCCGTTCTCGTTAGCCGGAACGTTCCAGTGCCACAAGATGAGGATGAGTCCGCCCTGGCGATGCCAGTTAGTGACCTCGGTTACGTTTGTATAGTCTATCCATCCTCCCTTGGACGAAAACGGGTGATGGATGAAGTCCATGCAGTTCAGTGCAGGCCACTTGCCGGTATGCTGGTTTACCCATTTCGCCTCGTTGAAGTTCCAGTTGACATTGGCTGTCGTGCCGCTGAGTACCTTCTCTCCTTGTATGGATTGCAGGATGGCCATTAACTCTTCCGCTTCGGCAGAGCGACTGGGCGCATCTTGGGCAGACAGGTTGCCAAGGGCGGTTGCAAACAGGAGGAACAGGGTGGAGAAATGTTTCATATTGATACCTTTTACAAAGAGATTTGTATCGTGATTCATGCCTAATGTATCTTAAATAAACGATCTGTACCTATTCCCCCGACAGGAACTGGCGAATGCGTTCCAGCGAGGTCTGGAAGTCCTTGGGATTGAAACCGTGTCCGCCACCTGGTATTACCGTCAGGCTGGCATTGCGGAACCGCTCCACAGCGCGGCGTGAATAGACGATAGGCACAACGGGGTCGGCATCTCCGTGCACGATAAGTACGGGACGGCGGTAAGCCTCGACGGCCTTGTAGGGATCCATATCGCGCAGTTCCATGAAGTAGCGGCGCCCCAGGGGGACCTGCCAGAGCCAAGTCGTCTCCGGAATATCGGATACTTGCGGATAGCGGGCGTTCCAGTCGTCCGGAATGCATAGCGCAGGATATACCAAGACCAGTTTCTCTATCTGCTTCTTCATGCTTGCTGCGGTCAGCGTGGCCACCAGTCCGCCCTGGCTCTCGCCCAGGAGCACGATGTGTTTCTTGTCCACGTCGGGGCGCGAACGGAAGTAGCGCACGATGTCCTGCAGAGCCTTCTGCTCATCGAGCACAGACATATTCATGGTGTTGTTGTCGGTGCGGCTCCCTAAGCCTCCGCAGGGGAAATCGAAGGTGTAGCACATATACCCGAGTTCGTTCAGCATCTTGAAGTAGCCACGTCCGGAGTGGTGGGTGCCGTTGAAACCGTGTGCGATGATGACGACGGGATGGCGTTTCTGCCCGTTATCGGGCGTGCTCAGGATGCCGTAGATGTTCTTGTCGCCGTGTCTGATGCACAGTTCCTGCTCTGCAAGTGTTGCCTGCCGGGCCAACAGGCTCAGCGTTATGGCCATCAGGCAGCATAGGGTCATTAGTCTCTTCATATTATTATAATAATAATGTGTATTTGCGACTGCAAAGATAATGTTTTTCTGCGAAAATCTATGCCAAGACAAATCACAAATCGCCAAAAAGCGTTAAAATCTCACAGAAACCGATGCAGAAATACGGCTTTTAGCCCGCTTATCGTCCTCTGTTCGACATTTCTCGCCTCCGGCAAAAGATATTTATGCCGTTTTTCTCAACTTAATCGATTTTTTTGTACTTTTGCAGCGGAATATCGATAAAGTCAGAACTAAAACTATGAGAAAACCGTTCAATTACCTGGTCTGGTGCCTCGCCGTACTGGCCGTCATCTGCATCGCCTGCATATTCAGCTACCACTCGAAAGAGAAGGTACAGCCCAGTCCCACTGAGGACTCGAGCCAGTTCGTCACGCTGACCGATGCCGTACCCGATGCCATACTGGAAATCCGGTATTTCGGCACCTACAACTTTGTGGGCACCCGCATCGACGGTTACCTGGAGCCTACAGCCCTGCTCACCCGTCAGGCAGCCGACAGCCTGCGCGCCGTCAGCGACGAGGTGAAGGCCCTTGGCTACCGGCTGAAGATATACGATGCCTACCGCCCGCAGAAGGGTGTGGACCACTTCGTGCGATGGGCTGAAGACATCCCCGATACGCTGATGAAACAGTATTTCTATCCCGACCTGGACAAGTCGGTGCTCTTCGAGCAGGAATACATCTACGAGAAGAGCGGCCATACCCGCGGCTCGACGGTCGATCTGACGCTCTTCGACATGCAGACGGAGAAGGAGCTCGACATGGGCGGCACCTTCGACTGGTTCGGACCTGAGAGTCATCCCGACTTCTGCGGCAATCCTGAGACGGGCGAATATACGGGCGACAACAGCAAATCGCCTGCAGGACGCAGCATCACCGCCGAGCAGTTCCGGCACCGCATGATACTGCGCCGCGCCATGCTGGCACACGGCTTCAAGCCCCTCGACTCGGAATGGTGGCACTTCACGCTCCGCAACGAGCCCTTCCCCGACACGTATTTCACCTTCCCCGTAGAGCAATTAGCCAAATAAAGAATCTTTTTCGGTCAAATAGTTGGATATAGCAAAAAAAAGCAGTATCTTTGTACCCGAAAAAAGAGGGTTATAACAAGTTTTTTCCATCGCCATATCTTATAACCCAATCATCCTAAGACATCCCTATACCAACTCTATAACAACTCTATACCAACTCTATGCGACCTCATATCGACCTTATGTCAACCTTATGTCGACCTCATGTCAACCTCATATCCATACATATAGACACCTTTTAGACACCTTTTAGACATCTTTTAGACACTTTATAGTGACCTTATAGCGACCTTTATTCCAGTAGATAGAGGGAAGCATGAGGATGACATGAGCAAGACTGGAGGGAAACTTGAGGAGAACATGAGCAGAACATGAACAAGGCATGAGCAAGACATGAACAAGAGTTGAGAGACAATAACGCAAATAACGCAAATAACCTAAAATCCGCAGATAATTTTTCAACGGTCTAGTCTTGCCGTCATTTGAGACATGCCTGTCTGTTTTTTTTGCCATACAAGCGCGTAATCCGACGGGACATGAACTAGTTCCCCCTTACCCCGTAAGGTCGAGAG
>JAILKU010000045.1 GCA_024693505.1 Bacteroidaceae bacterium
GCGACGCCCTAACCGCCCTCTACACCCAGCTGAAGGGCTTCGAGCGCTACGCCCGCGAGTACTATCTGCCGAAAGGCAAGGGCGAGGACGACCCCGAACCCGAGCCGGAGCCGCAGCCCGAACCCGACGTGACGCCCGTGGAGCCGGAGGCATGAGCGGAGCGAGCCGAAGACAGGATGTTATGATTAGGATTTCAGGAATTTTTGAGTTCATCAACCCAAACCACCTCGGATTTCAGGAATCCGAGGTTACTTTGCCGCAAGGTGAGGTTGGATTGCAGGAATCCGGGCAGGAAGCGGGCGCGGCAGGGACGGATTGCAGCAATCTGCACTTTCACCGCCCCCGTTGCAGCCCGTTTTTCTGGAATCCGGCGTCTCTCATGCAGCATTCTATGATTAAATCGGTAAAAATGACTAAAAAAAGCATCCTCCGTGACCAATTTTCATGGAAAGTTCGTAACTTTGCACACGCATTTCGAAAGGGATGCAGATCTTTTTGTTGCTCAATCTCTCACACGAACTGCGACCTCGAACGAGATTTAATGAGCAAATCCAAATGTACATTGAAGCTGCGCACCATAGCGCAGACTTCAACCATAGTACATTTGGGGCTGTCGCAGGCCTGTGTGAGAGTATGGGACGGGGTCTGCGCTTTCTTTATGCCCATACCGATAGTGCTCCCCCTACCAGACTTTGATGAGAGAATTATAAAGCAACCATAATACAAGAACAATTAAAAAAGAAACAAAATGAGGAGTATGAAACATTCAATTAAACGAAAGCAGAGCCATGCTCGCATGAGCTTTGCCGAGTTTGAGAACCAACGGTCGCTGGCCGAAGGGGAAAGCAATGTTCGAGCAACGCTCAAACACATGAAACTATCATTCAATCTCATCCTCACCCTCGCCCTCTGGCTCACGATGGCGCAGACGGCGTGGGCGACAGACGTGACATGGTACATGCACGGCGGAAAAGGAACGACTTGTAACAAGTCCGGCAACCAGGCGGAAATCATCAGTAGCGACGGCGAAACGATGCTCTTCACATGGACGGACGGAGGCACGTTTTACTATTATGACTCATGGTCCTTATTCTTTAAAATCATTGACCATCATCTTTCGGTGACGTTCCCGTATATCAGCGGAACGGTGACCGAAGTCAAACTGTCGGGCTTTGATTTCCAGAATGCCGGCATGAGGTTTTCCGTTGGCAACGGTACGACGAACCTGACCACCTCCGGCAACCAATATTTTTCCTCAAGTGATACGGATGAGGATGTGACCGTCTCCTTTACAGGCAGCGTCGACGTGGATACCGACCATCCGTTGAGATTCACCTTCAGTCAAACCGGCCCGCTGGAATATTCCCAGAACTTCAACTTCAGGGAGAACAGTTATATCAAGGTTACCTACACGCCTGCGGCCAGCATCGACCACGGCCACTCGTTTAACATCACCACCAGTGGCAACGTGCTGACCGCCACCTGCACCAACAACGAGCAAAGCCACGAGTGCATCACCGACCATCAAGCCACGCTGACGCTCGTCGCCAACGATGGTATGGCCCACCCAGTAGACAGGGTCAGTGCATCGCTTGACCCCACGTTGGGTGCTTTCAACAACACGACGGAACTCGGAGCCACCTGTACGTTCGAATATACGCCACAAGGCTCGAGCGATTGGACTACTACCGCGCCTAACACCGAAGGCAATTACACCGTCCGCGCCACCGTCGCCATCGGCGGTGCGAACTACGTGCTAACTTCGAACTTCCGTGTGTTAGCCGGATATTACATCACAAACAACAATCCGCAACAGTTGAGCATCAACAAGACGGGAGGAGCCATGGCGGGCGAAAACGTTACCGTCACCTTCACGCCGAAGATGGGCGAGAGCATGGCGACGCTAACCGTGACGGGCGACAACACGAACCTGAGCCTCGACAATGGCATCACCGATAATGGCGACAATACTTACACGTTCGCCATGCCCGATGAGAATGTCACCCTCGGTGCCACGTTCACATTCCCGACGAATGCCAACTTCACGCAGAACGGTGACACCTACACCATCAAGAACGCCGACGGGTGGGACTACTTCTGCCAGCGCATGAGGTATGACGCAACTCTGGACGGCTTTAGCGGCAAGACCGTAGAACTCGCCGCCGACATCAGCGTGACAACAATGGCGGGCATGGTGCATCCGTTCAAAGGAACGTACGACGGCAAGGGCAAGACGCTGACGTTCAACCGCACTGCCGATGCCATGTACACCGCCCCCTTCCAGAACACCAACGGCGCCACCATCAGCAACCTTCACGTGACGGGACTGATTGAGGGCGGCACCAATTCCTACTTGGGCGGTCTGGTGGGCAGTTCCGAGGGCAGCCTCACCATCCGCAACTGCCACGTGAGCACCCAGATCAGCACCAAATACGACAGCAACACCCTCAGTTCAAACGTCGGAATCGGCGGCATCGTGGGCTACATACACTACACGACCTACGGTCAAAAATGCCAAATCACGGGCTGCGTCTATGACGGACTCATCTACAACCCGGAATATTCCGGCACGACCTATGGCTGCGGCGGCTTCGTCGGCTGCCTGTCAGAGTACGTGTATGTTGAGCTCACCGACTGCCTCTTCATCGAAGGCCAGTACGACAACAACGGCGGCAAGCACGAACTGCTGTGGGGACATGACAACAACAAGAACAGCACCTTCTTCCACCGCACCAATTATCAAGGCCAGGGCACGCTGAAAAACTGCTTCTTCGTCGCCACGCACTTCCTGAAACAAGGCTCGCCCGCCGTGGAATCGGCGACTGCCCCCACCAACTTCGCCCACTTCGGCGACCCGACGACCGACTACGGCTTCCTGAAGGTTTATGGCCACGCCATGGTCCTCGGCGGCAAGTACTATACGCCGCCATACGGCGACCTGGTGGAGACGTACGACTACAGCGGGGTGAAGAGTTACAATATTGAGTACGACGACAAGCCCCTCGGCATCCCCGACATCACGACGCAACTGTGGGTGCCCTTACTGCGCTACAAACGCACGTTCACCAATGGAAAGCCCGTGACGGTGATGATGCCGTTCAACTTCACGAAGAGCACCTTCAAGAAGAGTGGCTCCAGCGACGGTCTGACTGGTCATTTCTATGAGTTCAAGGGCATCCATCTGGACCCGCAAACGAGCAAGTGGACGGCCGAGATGGGAGAGCCTGACAATCCCGAAACGACCACGATGAAGGCCAATACGCCGTACCTCTACGTACCTGACGATGAACCGGAGTATTGGTACATCGATAATGGCGGCTCCGGTGTCAACATCTTCACCCAGGACAACGGCGGCGGCAATAAGGTGACCCCGTATGACGGCACTGCGGATTTTGCCTGGAACAAATGGGACTTCAAAGGCACCTACCAGCCGCGCTACTGGAGCGAAACCGAGCACTTCGAGGAACTCGGCAAGGTGTATGGCTTCGCAGGGAATACCAAGGTTGTGGACGAACAAACTGTCGTGGCCGGCGACTTCGTGAGGGCGAAGAGCGGCGCGAAGATTCGCCCGACATCGTGTTACCTGATGTGGACGGGCGGCGAGAACAACAATGTCCGCTCCATGAAACGCAGCGCAGCGGATGAAGAGGAACTGCCACAGAGCATCACCGTGAAACTCGTATCGGCCAGCGGAGAGACGACCGGAATATATTCAATGGACAATGGACAATGGACAATGGACAATGGAGAAGGGGGAATGGACAATGGACAATGGACGATGGACAATTGGTACACGCTGGACGGCGCGCGGCTCAGCGGCAAGCCAAGTGCCAAGGGCATCTACATCAACAACGGACGTAAAGTGGTAATCAAGTAAACGGAGGGCACAGCAATGAAAAAGGATATTGAAAAGAAGATATACGAGAAGCCCGCGATGCGCGTGGTCGAACTGCAAAACAGGACATGCCTGCTTCAGGCCAGTAGAACTCCGCCAAACGAAGTGCCCGACTACGACGGCTGGATGGGATAGAAAAGACCATCAGTATCTATAACGTGTGAGAATATGAACATGTCGAACCATAAAGAGAGCGGACGCCCTCCGCCGGATGGCACTTCCGGGTCGTCCGGAAGCCTCGCCCGGGGCAAAAACTGAGTTCCGGGTCGTCCGGAAGTCATTTCCGGGGCAAGAAACCGAGTTCCGGGTCGTCCGGAATTTATTTCCGAGGCGAGAAACTGAATTCCGGGTCGTCCGGAAGTCGTTTCCGGGGCAAAAAAGTGAGTTCCGGGTCGTCCGGAAGTCATAAGCTAAAATAATTTTTAACTTAAAAACAACTATTATGATTCCATTCAAGAAAATTCTGGCAATCTTTGCCATCCTGAAAGAAACGAAGAACATCCGCCACCTGCGCTGGATGAAGCGATTCCTCAAGCGCGTCCGCACGGAAGTCATCGAGGTGCTGGGCAACAGCTGCCCCGCGCAGGTCACGTCGGGCTACGAGCGGCTGAGCGCCGCCGTGCAGACCGAGGACGAAGTCTATCTGGTCATGCAGAAGAGCGGGCTGACGGCGAGCATCAAGGAGTGGGACGAAAAGCGCGACAACACGTTCATGGGCATCCGCACCATGCTTGACGCCCTGCGGCGTATCGGCACCGACGAGCAGAAGGCGGCCGCCGCCCGCGTACTGGAGCGCATCGGCCATCACAAGGTGAACACCGACGAGCGCTACGAGGACGAGACGGAGAAGCTCGACCAGCTCATCCAGGACCTCCAGCACGGCTCGCTCGCCGAGGACGTCGCCCTGCTCGGGCTGACGGCTCAGGTGGCCCAGCTCAAGGAGGAGAACGACCAGACGGAGCACTACCTGGAGCTGCGTCAGAACGACCGCGCCGAGCAGACGCCGCGCGCCATGCAGCAGGTCCGCAACGCCACAGACGACGCCTACGAGCTGATGGTTACCCTGCTGAACGCCTACGCCGTCACCGCCTACGTGAACGGCCAGAGTCCATACGACACGTGCATCGACCGCGTCAACTCCGACATCAAGTACTTCAGTGAGCACGTCTTCAACCGTCCCGCCGGCTCTGACGAAGACGAGGACGAAAACGAAGACGAGAACGAGAACCAGGGCGGCGGCTCCGGCGACACTCCCGGCGGCGACACCCCGGGCGGCGACACTCCGGGCGGTGACACTCCCGGCGGCGGGGATGATCCGAGTAATCCGAGTAATCCGACGGAGCCGGGCGACAACGGCGGCGGCAACGGCGGCGGCAACTACGACGACGATAACGGGATGGAATAAGCCCGTCCCCCGGTCATTACTCCGGGTATTCCGAGTACTCTGATTACTCCGATTGTTCCGATTACTCCGATAATCCAAGAAATAGAAAAGGCGAGGCAGCTGCCTCGCCTTTCCTGTTTCTTCAGGCCTTCCCGAGCCTTTCGGAGAGCTTCTCGAGCATGTCGCGCGTCATGGCTGCGATACCGTAGTTGGGATGCCATCCCCATTCGTTGCGCGCGGCGCTGTCGTCGAGGCTGTCCGGCCAGCTCTCGGCAATGGCCTGCTTGAGGGGGTCGACCTGATACTCCATCTCGAACTCCGGCCGGCGGCGCTTGATGTGCGAGAAGATGTTCTCCGGCGCGAAGCTCATGGCCGTCACGTTGAAGCCGTTGCGGTGGATGAGCTTGTCGGGATTGGCCTCCATGAGCTCTATGGCTGCGCGCAGTGCGTCGGGCATGTACATCATGTCCATCCGTGTTCCCTTGGCGATGGGGCAGACGAACTTCTCCCCGCGCACGGCGGCGTAGAAGATGTCCACGGCGTAGTCGGTGGTGCCGCCTCCTGGAGGCGTGACGTAGCTGATGAGTCCGGGGAAGCGCACGCTGCGCGTGTCGACGCCGTACTTCGTGTTGTAGTAGTCCGAGAGGAGCTCGGTGGTGACCTTCGACACGCCGTAGATGGTCCTGGGGCGCTGCACGGTGTCCTGCGGCGTCAGCTCGTGGGGCGTGCTGGGCCCGAAGCTTCCGATACTGGATGGCGTGAAGACGGCGCACTGGTTCTGGCGCGCCACCTCGAGCACGTTCCACAGTCCGTCGATGCCGATCTTCCAGGCCAGGCGCGGCTTCTGCTCTGCCACCACGCTGAGCAGGGCGGCCAGGTTGTAGATGGCGTCGATGCCGTACTGGCGTACGACCGCCTCGAGCTGCCCGCCGTCCGTCACGTCGGCCAGGGCGGAGGGACCGCTCTCGGCCAGCTCGCCCTTCGGCTCGGCCCCGGTGATGTAACCTGCCACTACATGGCTGTTGCCATAAAGTTTTCTCAGTTCGGCTGTGAGTTCGGAACCAATCTGTCCCGTTGACCCAATGACAAGAATATTCTTCATTTCAGAAATGATGGGCTCGTTGTCCCTTGTACGTTATATGATTTTGTTTATTTTGTTACTTTTTCGCCACAAAATTACAATGAACTGCGTGATTTACCAAATTTTATTGTAACTTTGTGCTGTGTAAAAGCAAAAAGAGTAAATATTTTCCATATAAATTAATATAAGTATGTACGGTAAAATGCAAAACTATCTCCGCCAGACGCTGGCCGAGATTCGCGAGGCAGGCCTCTACAAGGAGGAGCGCCTCATCGAGAGCCCACAGGCAGCTGCCATCGAGGTGGGCGGCAAGGAAGTGCTCAACTTCTGCGCCAACAACTACCTGGGCCTGTCAAATAATCCCCGCCTGATCGAGGGCGCCAAGAAGATGATGGACCGCAGGGGCTACGGTATGTCCAGCGTGCGCTTCATCTGCGGCACGCAGGATGTGCACAAGGAACTCGAGGCAGCCATCAGCCGCTTCTTCAAGACGGACGACACCATCCTCTACGCCGCATGCTTCGACGCCAACGGCGGCGTCTTCGAACCGCTGCTGGGCGAGGAGGATGCCATCATCAGCGACGCGCTGAACCATGCCAGCATCATCGACGGCGTCCGCCTCTGCAAGGCCAAGCGCTACCGCTACGCCAATGCCGACATGGAGGACCTGGAGCGCCAGCTGCAGGCTGCGCAGGAGCAGCGCTTCCGCATCATCGTGACGGACGGCGTCTTCTCGATGGACGGCAACGTGGCGCCCATGGACCGCATCTGCGACCTGGCCGAGAAGTACGACGCACTGGTGATGGTCGACGAGAGCCACTCGGCAGGCGTAGTGGGCCGGACCGGCCGCGGCGTGAGCGAGTTCTTCAACACCTACGGCCGCGTGGACATCTACACCGGCACGCTGGGCAAGGCCTTCGGCGGTGCCCTGGGCGGCTTCACCACCGGACGCAAGGAAATCATCGACCTGCTGCGCCAGCGCTCGCGTCCCTACCTGTTCTCCAACTCCCTGGCTCCCGGCATCATAGGCGCCTCGCTCGAGGTCTTCAAGATGCTCGAGGAGAGCGACGAGCTGCACGACCGCCTGGTGGAGAACGTCAACTACTTCCGCGACAAGATGATGGCCAGCGGCTTCGACATCAAGCCCACGCAGAGCGCCATCTGCGCCGTGATGCTCTACGACGCCCCGCTGAGCCAGCGCTTCGCCGCCAAGCTCCAGGACGAGGGCATCTACGTGACGGGCTTCTACTATCCCGTCGTGCCTAAGGGACAGGCCCGCATCCGCGTACAGATCAGTGCCGGCCACAAGCGCGAGCATCTCGACAAGTGCATCGCCGCCTTCATCAAGGTCGGCCGCGAACTGGGCGTCCTGAAGGACTGATCCCGCCGGGGCGGAAGAGCCGTAAAGCCTCTCGCCGCGAACATCCCGCCGGGGCAAAGAGAAAGAATGAGCCCTGCCTGATAAACTATCGGGCAGGGCTCGTTCTTATAGTAGAAAACCGCACTGGTGATGTGATGAAACTCCGAAATAATAGGTTTTGAGTGTTCGCAGCCTTTGTAATCCACCGACTCAAGGTTACCCATTGCTGGGCGTGGCCCGCCATTGGCGTACGAAACGTTTCTCGGTTTCTTAATGTAACTTGATGAGTATCCCGATCGAACCAGTGCGGTAGCTTTAGTCGTCGTTTAACTCATTTTCTGAAAGCAAAGATAGTGTAAATGATTTACTTGAACAAATATTTTCCATATTTTTGTTGCTAAAGCTTGTGTTTTTCCTGATTTTGCCCTATTTTTGTGTTGTAATAAGCTAAATAATACAGTTTATGAGCCAAATTGTGAGCAATGAGACGCTTGGAGGATTCGCTTCTTCAGTTACGCCCCGGAAAATTGAAGTCAGGTTCGACCTGCACCTTGAACTGAACTACCGTACGCAGTGGGGCGAATCGGTCTGCGTGGAGCTTATCCTTCAGAAAAATGTGGGGCAGAGTCTCCGCCAAATGGTGATGCACACCATGGACGGCTACTGCTGGACGCTTGACGTCCCCGTCTCGGAGCGCGATGTGACGGGATTCACCTACGAATACATCATCATGCAGAACAGCCAGGCCGTCCGGCGCGAATGGAACATCGTGCCCCGACAGTTCACGGCCCGATCGGGCGCGTCCTACATCATGAAGGATTTCTGGCGCGACATCCCCGAGGATGTTCATCTATACAGCACGGCCTACACGAACGTCGTGAGCCACTTTGAGCCCGCTCGCCCCCAACTGGTGTATTACGACAAGACACTCGTCTTCCGCGTGCAGGCGCCGCAACTGAAGGCGGGCCAGGCCCTGGCGCTGGTGGGCAGTCAGCCTCCGCTGGGCGCCTGGTCGCAGGACCGCCTGCTGCCGATGCACCGGGCCGGCGTAAACGAGTGGGTGCTGACGGCCGATGCCGCAGGACTCTATCTGCCCTTCGAATATAAATATGTCATCATAGACGAGGCGCGCGGCACGCTTATCAGGTGGGAGGACGGACCCAACCGTTGCAGCCCCTCGCAGGTGATGGACAGCCGCACCGTGCTGGTGATGTTCGACACCGTGCTGCGCACAAAGGCCGAACGGTGGAAGGCGGCCGGCGTCGTGGTGCCGCTGTTCTCGCTCAGGAGCAGGCAGAGCCAAGGGGTAGGGGACTTCGGCGATCTGGAGATGATGGCCGACTGGGCTGCCGACACGGGCATGCACGTCATTCAGCTGCTCCCCATCTCGGATACTACTCAGAACTACACCTGGACAGACAGCTATCCGTACAATGCCATCAGCATCTACGCCCTGCATCCTATGTATGCCGACCTGCGCCAACTGCCGTCCATACAAGATGCGGACTGGCTTAGGGACTATGAGATAGAGAGGCAAAGGCTGAATGAACTGGACAAGGTGGACTATGAAAAGGTGAACGCCCTGAAGCAGGACTACCTGAGACGCCTCTACCAGCAGGAGGGTCGCCAAACGATAGCTTCGCCCGAGTTCCAATCGTTCCTGGCACTGAATGAGGAATGGCTGGAGCCATATACAGTGTTCTGCATGCTGCGCGACAAATATGGCTCGGCCGATACGCAGACGTGGCCCAGATACAAGGTATGCAAGACGGACGAGATACACGCCCTGGCCAAAAGACGGGCAAAGGAATGCGGCTACTATGCATTCGTGCAGTTCATCCTGTCCAGCCAACTCCAAAAGGCCGTGAACCATGCCCATCAGCGCGGCGTCATGCTGAAGGGTGACATCCCCATCGGTATCAGCCGGCATAGCGTGGAAGCATGGGTGGAACCGCATTACTTCCGCATGAATACTCAGGCTGGTGCTCCGCCAGATGCCTTCAGCCGGGACGGCCAGAACTGGGGCTTTCCCACATACGACTGGCAGCGGATGGCTCAGGACGGCTATCAGTGGTGGGTGAAGCGGCTGGGCAAGATGGCCGAGTATTTCGACGCCTATCGCATAGACCATGTGCTCGGCTTCTTCCGCATCTGGCAGATTCCCTACCATAGCGTTCACGGCTTGCTGGGCCATTTCTCTCCATCGCTGCCTATGAGCGTAGAGGAAATAGAGCGTTACGGGATAAGCTTCAGCCGTCAGCGCCTTACGCAGCCCTACATTACGGACGCCATCCTCGAAAAGTTGTTCGCGGACAAAGCGGCAACGGTCAGACGCGACTATCTGCTCCCTGCAGAGGGCGGTCTTTGGAAGATGAAGCCGGAGTATGCAACGCAAAGGCAAGTCGAGAAGGCGTTTCAGGGGAAAGATGACGATTCCTCGACGCTCGTCCGCGACGGATTGTACAGACTGATCAGCAATGTGCTTTTCGTGCCCGACGAGGACATTCCTGAGACCTTTCATCCGCGAATCGCAGCCATGGATGACTTCGTTTTCCAGTCGCTCCTGCCGCATGAGAAGGATGCCTTCTGCCGGTTACACGACGACTATTACTATCAGCGGCATAACAGCTTCTGGGAAGTGGAAGCCATGAAGAAGCTTCCCCCGCTGGTACAGTCAACCCGCATGCTTGTTTGCGCCGAAGACTTGGGTATGGTGCCATCCTGCGTAGAGCCGGTGATGGAACGACTGCGCATGCTGTCTCTCGAGATTCAGACGATGCCAAAGGCCTTTGGCATTCAGTTCGGCCGGCTCGAAGACAATCCCTATCGCAGCGTGGCCACCATCTTCACTCACGACATGCCAACCCTGCGGGGATGGTGGGAAGAGGACTTTGACCGCACTCAGATCTTCTTCAACAAAATGCTGCAACACGATGGAGCCGCGCCAAAAGTCATGCCCGGCTGGCTGTGCGAGGAAGTCGTGGCCCGCCATTTGTATTCTCCCTCAATGCTCTGTCTGATAAGCCTGCAGGACTGGTTGTCGATGGACGAGGCATTGCGGCGAAAGAATCCTGACGAGGAACGCATCAACGTACCTGCTAACTCGAGGCATTACTGGCGCTACCGTATGCACCTCGACATAGAAGATCTTATGGAGGCAGTTGAATTGAACAATCGCATCCGCCATCTTATCAGACGCGGAGGACGAGACTGCCCGTCGACTTTTGGGCAGTAGAGGAATTGGGGTAGGGAGGCTATGCAATTTTTGCGGAAAGGCCTTCAAAATTTTGCGCGAAGGCCTTTCCGCAAAATTTTGAAGGCCTACCTGATGCCTCGGTTGTTCAAAGCTTGGACATAGCGGCGCGCATTGCGCAGATGCTCGGCATAGGTGGTGGCAAAATTATGTGTGCCTGAGAAATCCTCCTTGGCACACATATATATATATGTATGCTCCACATAATTAAGTACCGCATCGAGCCCTACGATGCTTGGCATGCGTATTGGGCCGGGAGGCAACCCCGGATGAAGATATGTATTGTAAGGCGATTCGAAGCGCAGGTGCTCATTATAGATGCGTCTCAGCCCGAAGGCCTGCATGGCGAACTTCACCGTTGGATCTGCCTGCAGAAGCATACCGCGACGAAGGCGGTTCAGATACAGACCGGCGACCATAGGCTTTTCGGCGTCGTTGGCCGTCTCCTCCTCGACAATGCTGGCCAGCGTGCTTACCTCGACGTGCGAAAGCCCGAGGGCTTTGGCTTTTGCTTCGCGCTTTTCGTTCCAGAACGCCTTGTTCTCCTGCGCCATCCGCTTCATAAAGCCTTTCGTCGAAACGTCCCAATATATTTCGTATGTATTGGGGATGAAAAGGGCTGGCAGCGTCTGCATCGTGTAGCCCATGCCTTCTGCTTCTTCGGCAAAGGTTGCGGCAAAGTCGGCCGAGTCCCTCATCAGCTGGGTGCCCAGATAACCGGCAAGACGGCTTAGCGTCCTCATTGAAGGAACGGTGAGCTTTATGGGGTCTTGTGCGCCGTTTCTGAGCTTACGGAACAGCTCCAGCGATTTCACACCAGGGGCGATGATATAATGTCCCGTGCGCGGACGGAACGACATGATGCGGTTGTAAAAGTCAAAGCGCCAGCCTAATCCGCTCTTTGTGCGAATGGAGTCAGCCGTGTCGTCTTGGTCCACATAGATGCTGTATGATTCAACATCAGATGCGGTCTTGTGCAGGAAAATATAGGTATATGCACCAAAAGCCATCCCCGTGAGTATGGCTACCGCCAGGCTGGCCGTCAGGATAATTTTTCGTTGTGTCACCTTCTAATACAGATTAGCCGTTTTGATAAACATTGATTTGGGTGCAAAAATACATATTTCTGCGTATCAAAACAAAAAAAGACGGGATTTTATTTTCTCTATTGAAAAAAATGCACTATCTTTGCACCCGGTTTCGCCGATATGGCTCAGTTGGTAGAGCAACGCATTCGTAATGCGTGGGTCGGGGGTTCGAGTCCCCCTATCGGCTCTTAAGTCGTAAACAAAGTAGCAGAAAGAGGCTTCGCAATAAAGTGTAGCCTCTTTTTTATCTCAAATTTCGAATAAAATGGCAGACGATAAAACAGGAAGACGAAAGTCATCAAAAATGAAGGTGGTCGAGGTGCCGAGTGTTGATGCCTACGGCCACAAGCAACCTCAGAACCTGGAGATGGAATGCGCAGTCCTGGGTGCTTTGATGGTCGACAGGGACGCCTATTCTCAGGTCAGCGAGTTGCTCCGTCCTGAGTCGTTCTACGACCACCGGCATCAGCTCATATTCCAGGCCGTTCAGTCGTTGAGTGCTGAGCAAAAGCCAGTTGACATCATGACGATTATTGATAAACTGGAGACCTTGGACACTTTGGAGGAGGCTGGCGGCCCTGCCTACGTCATGCAGATCAACTCGCAGATCTCGAGCAGTGCTCATCTGGAATACCATGCCAAGATCGTGGCTCAGAAGTATTTGGCGCGTCAGCTCATTACCTTCAGCAGCTGGTTGCAGACATCGGCCTTTGACAGCACGATTGACGTGGCGGACATGATGCAGGAAGCCGAGGGCCAACTCTTCAAGATCTCGCAGACCAACCTGAAGAAGGAATATACGCAGATAAACCCCGTCATAGATCAAGTCTATGAAAACCTGAGGCTCAATGCTGCGCGCGAGAGTGGATTGAGCGGCATTACAACGGGATTCGAACAGCTTGATAAGATGACAAGCGGTTGGCAGAAGAGCGACCTCATCATTATTGCTGCCCGTCCCGCTATGGGAAAGACGGCCTTCGTCATCTCAATGGTTCGCCGAATGGCTGTGGATTATGGTATTCCCGTTGCTATGTTCAGCCTTGAAATGTCCAATCAGCAGCTGGTACAGCGTCTGATGGTCAACGTCTGCGAGATTTCCGGCGAGAAAATGCGAAGCGGTCAGCTGGCACCCTACGAGTGGGGGCAGTTGGATGCCAAGGTGCGCTTGCTTATCGATAAACCCATCTACGTTGATGATACACCTCAGCTCTCCATCTTTGAGTTGCGTACTAAGGCTCGTCGTCTGGTTCGGGAGCATAATGTGCAATGCATCATGATTGACTATCTGCAGCTGATGAACGCCAGTGGAATGAATGTGAACAGCCGTCAGGAAGAGGTGGCCGTAATCAGCCGTTCACTGAAGGCGCTTGCCAAGGAACTCGACATTCCCATCATCGCGCTGAGTCAGTTGAACCGTGGCGTTGAAGGACGTGAGGGATACGAGGGCAAGCGTCCTCTGTTGAGCGACCTGCGCGAGTCGGGTTCTATTGAGCAGGATGCCGACATCGTATGCTTTATTCATCGCCCGGAATACTACGGCTTTAAGCAAGACGAGAAAGGGCGCGACGTTCGAGGGCGTGCAGAGTTCATCATCGCCAAGCATCGTAACGGTCAGATAGGAGATGTCCTGCTTCAGTTCAAGAGTGAGTTCGCACGCTTCTCAGATGTGGACGACCGTGCACCTATGCCTGGCGAGACGGTCGATCCTTCAGGCGGTACATACACGTCGCCGCCAATCTCGCCCGAGGAATTGTCCGAGCAGGAATCATTCTCTTCAAACCTTGCGGCCAGCGACCCGTTTGCCGGGCTAGGGACCTCAAACGAACCCCCATATTAAGTGCAAACATGCGTTTACGAAGACAGAACGTAGCTGAAACAATCTATTTTTCATACGTTTCTTTTGTCAAATGCGGGAAAAATTGTAATTTTGCGCGATAATTTGCGAATAAATAAATAATATAGGTATATGAACATCTCATATAAGTGGCTAAAGGAATATGTTGATACGACCCTTACGGCGCATCAGGTAGCCGATGCTTTGACAAGCGTAGGACTGGAAGTAGGCGGCGTTGAAGAGGTACAGTCCATCAAGGGCGGCCTGGAAGGTTTGTGGATTGGCGAGGTGCTGACTTGTGAACCCCATCCCAACAGTGATCACATGCATGTCTGCACCGTAAACGTGGGTCAGGGCGAACCGCTTCAAATTGTTTGCGGAGCGCCTAATGTGGCAGCCGGACAGAAAGTCGTCGTGGCCGTAGTCGGCACGAAGTTATACGACGGTGACGAGTGCTTCACCATCAAGCGCAGCAAACTGCGTGGTGTAGAGAGTCTCGGTATGATTTGTGCCGAGGACGAGATAGGAATCGGCACGGATCATAGTGGCATCATCGTACTGCCACAGGATGCGCCTGTCGGCACGCCAGCAGCAGAATACTACCATATCGAGAGCGATTTTCTTATCGAAGTTGACATAACGCCAAACCGTGCAGACGCCTGCAGTCACTATGGTGTGGCTCGCGACCTCTATGTCTGGTTGCGTCAGAACGGTTATGAGACCTCGCTGCATCGTCCCGATTGTGACGACTTCGTGGTCGACAACGAGGATTTGCCTATCGATATCGACGTGATCAGCGAAGAAGGATGTCCGCGCTATTGTGCCGTCAGCCTGACGGATTGCCATGTGACCGAGAGTCCAGAGTGGCTGCAGGAGAAACTGCGTATCATCGGTCTCCGTCCCATCAATAACATTGTGGACATTACCAACTACATCATGATGGCCTACGGTCAGCCCCTTCATTGCTTCGATGCCGACATGATTGAGGGACGCCGTGTCGTGGTGAAGACGATGCCCGAAGGAACGCCCTTTGTCACGCTGGACGGTGTGGAGCACAAGTTGTCCAGTGGCGACCTTGCCATCTGCAATGCCCGCGAACCGATGTGTATTGCCGGTGTATTCGGCGGAAAGGGTAGCGGGACGTACGAGACCACAACGAATGTCCTGCTGGAGAGTGCATACTTTAACCCGACCTGGATTCGCAAGAGTGCGCGTCGTCATGGACTGAGCACCGATGCCAGCTTCCGTTTCGAACGTGGCATCGACCCCAACGGTCAGATATATGCCCTGAAGCAGGCTGCCATTATGGCACGACAGTTGGCCGGCGCTAAGGTGAGCATGCAGATTGTGGATGTCAACCCTCATCCTGCTGCCGATTTCCCCGTGGAGCTGAAGTACGACTATGTGGATAGCCTCATCGGCAAGCATATTCCACAGGAGATGGTGCGCAGTATCGTCGGAAGCCTGGAGATGAAGATCGTATCGGAGACGCCCGAGGGCCTCAGCCTCCTGGTGCCTGCATATAGAGTCGATGTGCAGCGTCCTTGCGATGTGGTCGAGGACATCCTGCGCATCTATGGCTATAATAATGTCGAAATACCTACTACGCTCAAGAGCAGTCTTTCCGTGAAGGGCGAGCCCGACAAGAGCCATAAGATGCAAAACCTCATCGGCGAACAGCTCGTGGGCGCCGGTTATCGCGAGATTCTGAACAACAGCCTGCAGCGTTCTGCCTACTACGACGGTTTGCAGTCGCTGAAGAGCGAGAATCTCGTTATGCTGCTCAATCCCCTTAGCCAGGACCTGAACGCCTTGCGCCAGACCTTGCTCTTCGGTGGCATGGAGAGCATAGCCCGCAACGTCAGCTACCGTAATGCCGACTTGCGCTTCTTCGAGTTCGGAAACTGCTATCAGTTCCATGCCGAGAAGAAGTGCCCCGATATCATACCCGGTGTGAGCAGCAGCCGCGATCCCGAGGTCATCAAGCATGCCCTGGACGCCTATAGCGAGGACTACCACCTGGGCCTCTGGCTTACCGGACACCGTGTTTCAGGCAGCTGGGCACATCCCGATGAGGATAGTTCGTTCGCACAGCTGAAGGCTGATGTGATGAACATCCTCTCGCGAATCGGACTGTCTTTCGGCACGCTTGTCTTTGCAGAAGGCCAGAGCGACCTCTTTGACAAGAGCATACAGATTCAGAACCGGGGCGGTAAGGTCTTGGTGGAGATGGGCATTGTTTCGTCGGCCATCCGTGCCAAGTTCGGTCTTGCACATCCCGTCTATTATGCCGACCTGCGCTGGAATCAGCTTATGCGAGCCGTTCGCGGTCGCGAAGTCGTCTATCACGAAATCAGCCGCTTCCCCGCAGTCAGTCGCGACCTGGCCCTGCTCATCGATGAGAACGTTGAGTTCGGACAGATTGAGAAGATTGCATACCAGACCGAGAAGAAACTTCTGCGTGCCGTCCGCCTGTTTGACGTCTATGAGGGTAAGAACCTTCCCGCAGGCAAGAAGTCCTACGCCGTCAACTTTATTCTTCAGGACGATGAAAGGACGTTGAACGACAAGCAGATTGATGCTATAATGCAGAAGCTGATTCAACAGTTCACCACGCAGCTCCATGCCGAGCTCCGTTAATTAGATTAGATATTTCACATTTGACAAATAATATTTTATAAACTAAACCAATGGGAAGAGCATTTGAATATCGCAAAGCGACAAAACTGAAGAGATGGGGCCACATGGCCAAGACATTCACCCGGCTGGGCAAGCAGATAGCCATAGCTGTGAAGGCTGCCGGACCTGAGCCTGAGAACAACCCTGCACTGCGTTCCGTCATCGCCGTCTGCAAGCGTGAGAACATGCCGAAGGATAACATCGAGCGTGCCATCAAGAACGCCATGGGCAAGGACCAGAGCGACTACAAGTCGGTGACCTACGAAGGATACGGCCCCCACGGAGTAGCCATCTTCGTGGATACGCTGACCGATAACACCACGCGTACCGTGGCCGATGTGCGCAGCGTCTTCAACAAGTTCAGCGGAAACATGGGCACGACGGGCTCACTGGCATTCCTGTTCGATCACAAGTGTGTGTTCACCTTCAAGAAGAAGCCCGATATGGACATGGACGAGTTCATCCTCGACATGATCGACTGCGGAGTAGAGGAGGAGTACGACGAGGAGTACGACGAGGACAAGGACGTGACCACCATCACCATCTACGGCGAGCCGACCAGCTACAACGAGATTCAGAAGAAGCTCGAGGCAGACGGCTTCGAGGATGTGGGCGGCGAGTTCACCTACATCCCCAACGACCTTAAGGACGTGACGCCCGAGCAGCGCGAGACCATCAACAAGATGGTGGACCGTCTGGAGGAGTTCGACGATGTCCAGACCGTCTACACCAACATGAAGCCCGAGGAATAACAAGCGATCTGATGGATACCGGGAATTCCAACCAGCACAGCCGGGAGCCGCGCCAGGTACTGTACAAAACCCACGGCACCTGCAGCCAGTTCATCGATGTGGCCCTCGACGACGAGGGGCGCATATCGCATTGCTATTTCCATGGCGGTTGCGACGGCAACACGCAGGGCATCAGCCGGATGGTAAAGGGACTCAAGCCCGAAGAGGTCATCAGCAAGCTCGATGGCATACGCTGTGGCACGAAGGGCACTTCCTGTCCCGACCAACTATGCCGCGCACTGGAGCAGCTCCAGGGGAAGCGGTAGCCGCGGACGATTCTGCTGTCAGAAAATAGACGGAAAAAAGGGAGAGGGATGCTGAATTTTCAGCATCCCTCTCTCATTATTATATAATGGTATCTGCCAAAGTCCGGCCTGAAGGGCCTGAAGGGCCAATTTATATAATGCAAGCTTATCACCATAGAGGCGGCTGACCTCCGCCGGACGACCAGGAATTCAGTTTTTAGCCACGGTAATAAATTCTGGACGAACCGAAACTCAGTTTCTTGCCCCGTTGATAAATTCGGGACGACCCAAAACTCAGTTTCTTGCCCCGGTAATAAATTCGGGTTGACCCGAAACTCAGTTTCTAGCCCCGGTGATAAATTCGGGACGACCCGAAACTCAGTTTCTTGCCCAGGTAATAAATTCGGGACGACCCGGAACTCAGTTATCCGCCCCGGAAATGACTTCCGGGGGACGGCCACGCAGAGCATCTCCGGAACCCAACCGACCAGGTCGGATGACTCCGGAAAGCGTTGCGAAGCACTTCGGTTCGGACGGCTCCGGAGAGAAACCGACCGAAAAAACAAATTGCGGGTGCTTTGGCCTCACTCCTCCCGACGGCCTTCTCCGGGATTATTGGAGAAGGTCATTTCAGGACAATGATATCACTCCATCGAGTCGTCGGGTTCTTACTCTTGAAATCATGCTTGATGGCATTGGCAAAGACGTCTGCCTTTCCCTTGCCGTCCCTTCGCGTGTACTGCTGGCTGCCAAGCACAATCGTCTCAGTGCCGTTTACCTTGTTGATGCGGTCCATGACGGCATCCAGTCGCTTCATCTTCTCGAACTGTTCAGCATTCGTGTCGAACAAGTCTTGCTGGATGGGACTGTTTGGCCCGATTCCCATGACGATGACACCGGCTTTCTTGTAGTGATAGCCCTGCCGGTAGAGCTTCTGGAGAACCTCATTGGCAGCCTTGACAATGGTGATGGTCGAGTCGGAGGGCGTGACGAGCCGCTTCTCCTGAAAGTTCCAGTACTGGGGCAGGTCTTCGCGGAAAACATTGGTGTTGAGGAATACGCCTACGATGGACGCAGCCGTACCTTGCCGGCGCAGCTTCTCAGCACATCGGGCGGCATAGTTCGAGATGTGGGTGCGGAGTCCGTCGAGGTCTGTTATCATGCCGTTGAAGGAACGGCTGGTGCAGATGGATTTCTTCTTGGCCATCTCTTCGTTTGGCACACAGTCCTCGCCGTTCAGTTCGCGCCAGGTACGCTCGATGACGATGTTGTTGAATGTGACGCGTATCCAGTTCTGGTCGTGCCGGGCAAGGTCGTAGGCTGTCTTCACGCCAAGAGCTTCAAGGCGTGCGGCATAGCGCCGGCCAATGCCCCAGACTTCATCAATGGGATATAGTTTCAGGGCCTTGATGCGCTTCTCGTCCGTATCAATCATGCAGCAGTGGCGGTAGCCCTGGTATTTCTTGGCGAAGTGGCTGGCCACCTTCGCCAGGGTCTTGTTGGGCGCAATTCCGATGCTGACGGGCATGCCTACGCTCTGCTTGATTCTCTTGTGCAGCTCTTCGCCCCACGCTTTCAGGTCCAGATGCGTCATGCCGTCGAGATAGACAAAGCACTCGTCGATGCTGTAGCGGAAGTAGGCTGGTGCCTCCTTGCGGATGATTGAAACCACGCGGCTTGTCAGCTCGCCATAAAGCTCATAGTTTGACGAGAAGACGGCTATCTTCTGATTCGGGAACAGCTCTGCCAGTTGGAAATAGGGCGTTCCGGCCTTGATGCCCATCTTCTTGGCTTCATTCGAACGTGCCACCACGCAGCCGTCATTGTTCGAGAGCACAACAACGGGCTTGTCGTTCAGGTCTGGCCGAAAGACACGCTCGCACGATACGTAGCAGTTGTCACAGTCGATGATGCCGTACATATCTCCTATCTCCAGTGCTTAATCGTCCAGATGACAACGCCCCATATCTCGAAGTTATCCTCTTCCGTAATCCTGATGGGCTTGAAGTCCTTATTGGCGGGGCGCAGTTCGATATAGCCGTCTTTCTTGTGGCGCAGGTCGAGATACTTGATGGTGAACTCTCCATTGACATAGCCCACTACCACATCGCCGTCCCTTGGTTCAATCGAACGGTCAATGACCGCGATGTCGTTATTGCAGATGCCGGCTTCAATCATGGAATCGCCTTCGACCTTCCCGTAGAATGTGGATTCCGGATTGTGGATGAGGTCGCGGTTGAAGTCCAGCGTCTCATGGCTATAGTCCTCGGCCGGCGACGGGAAACCTGCTTTCAGCCCTTCAGCAATGGGTAACTTCAGCTCCTTGTTGAAGTCACCTTGTATAATCTTGATGTTTGACATGTCTCTCCCTGAGTCTCACTCAATCCTTAGGTTCATGCCCTGGACCAGCCTGGCCACGGCATGATTCTTTTCCATCATGAGCCTCAGGCGCTCGGGCTTGCTGTATTTGCGCTGGACTTTCTCTGCCTCGGCCACGCTCACCACGATGCGTGCGTCGTCGTTGAGCAGGCGCTGGCGTATGTAGCTTTCCATGCGCGGCACGAGCCGTCGCATGTCGGCCGCCACCTGGTCGTTGTAGACGGTGACGCCTATCGTGTGGTCGTCGAGCAGAGTGGGGCGTATGTCCCTCATGCGCATGGCCATGGCGGTCTCCTCCTTCGGCATGCGGTCGATTATCTCGTACCAGCAGGTGTGCAGATCGTTTTCCTGCAGGGGCTTGTCGTGTTTCTGGGCGGGCTGCGCCTGTGCCTCCTCGGCTTCCTGATTCGCCTTCTTCTTCCCGCCAAAGGCTGCCAGCGTCACTTTTCTCAGCTGGGCCGGCTTCTCTTGGGCGCTTTGTCCCAGTATGCTTTTATGCTCCGGCGCTGGAGTCTGCGCGGCAGCTGGCTGGGGTGTCGCTTGCGGTTGAGTAGGGGATGCGGGCTGAACCTTAGCCTGAGTCTGTGGTGTCGGTGCATCCTGTGTCGCTACGGGTTGCGTGGCGGCCTGCTGCTGCGCCGGTTCTTGGCTCGTGCGCTTCTGGAATACTGGTTTTATTGTCTTGGCAGGGCCAGGCCCTCCGTCGGCCGCCTCGTCTTCGGTCAGCTGAGCCAGCTGAATCAGGCAGATCTCCACCTGCAGGCGTTTGTTGCGGCTCGTCCGGTAGGCCTGGTCGCAATCGTTGCACAGCTTTAGCGCTCGGTATAGGAAGCGGGGATGGCAGCGGAGGGCCTGTTCGTGGTAGCGGTTCCTCATCTGTTCGCTCATCTCCAACAGGGGGAGCGTCTGGGCGTCGCGACTCACCAGTACGTCGCGCAGATGGCTGGCCAGTCCACCGATGAAGTTTCCTGCATCGAATCCCTTCATCAGGACTTCATTAAGCAGGATCAGGCATGGCTCGACCTCATTCTTCAGGAAATGCTCTACCAGCCGGAAGTAGTACTCCGTGCTGAGTACGTTCAGGCTTTGGCACACTCTCTCGTATGTGAGCTGGCCGCCGGTGAAGCTGACCATCTGGTCGAAGATCGAGAGGGCGTCGCGCATGCCGCCGTCGGCTTTCTGGGCAATGAGGTTCAGCGCCTCGGGCTCAGCGGTGTAGCCTTCCTTCTCGGCCACGTACTTCAGGTGCTCAATGGTGTCCTGTATGGTCATCCGCTGGAAGTCGTATACCTGGCAGCGGCTCAGTATGGTGGGCAGTATCTTGTGCTTCTCGGTCGTGGCCAGGATGAAGATGACGTACGAAGGCGGTTCCTCCAGTGTTTTCAGGAAGGCGTTGAAGGCTGCGCTGCTCAGCATGTGCACCTCATCGATGATGAAGACCTTGTATCGCCCGATCTGTGGCGGTATCTGCACCTGCTGGATGAGCTCCCTGATGTCCTCGACCGAGTTGTTGCTGGCTGCGTCCAGTTCGTGTATGTTCATGGAGCGCTGCTCGTTGAAGGCGCGGCAGCTCTCGCATTCGCCGCAGGGATCTCCGTCGCTTTGCGGGTTCAGGCAGTTAATGGCCTTGGCAAAAATCCTGGCACAAGTGGTTTTACCTACTCCACGCGGCCCGCAGAAGAGATAGGCATGAGCGAGCTTGCCCGTGGCAATGGCATTTTTCAGTGTTGTGGTGAGCGCACGTTGTCCAACCACCGCATCGAAGTTTAAAGGGCGGTATTTGCGTGCAGAAACGATAAATTCTTCCATGTTTTCAGTTAGTTTGATGCAAATTTATAAAAAAAATGTGATAAATGGTATGTTATGACTTTCTTTTTTTCTACCTTTGTGCAAAATAATTCAAATTTCGCTTATGAGTAAGCTAAATTCCCTATGGGATTTTATAGCCAGGTACAAGTATTTCGTTGTCGGAGCGTTCATTATCCTTATCGTGGGCATCCTCGACGAGAACAGTTTCCTTAACCTTTGCCGCCGTTCTGAACGCATCAGTCAGCTGAGGGCAGAGATTGAGAACTACAAGGCACAGTATCAGTGGGCAGACAATCAGGTTCGTGAGTTGGAAAGCTGTCCCGAGGCTGTCGAGAAATACGCGCGGGAAAAGTTCTTCATGAAACGTGATAACGAGGACGTCTTCTATGTGCCTGCTACGCTTTCCCATAAACAGGCAGAGGAAGAGGTTGCCGATTCAACTCTGATTTCTCAATAACAAGCGAGATGAGAGAACTTACGCCGCTTCAGAACCTCTTGTTCCGCCTGGGTGCCATACTGATGCTTGTGGGCTTGGCCGTTAAAATGTTTCATGCACAATTGTCACTCTGGATTTTTGGCGTAGGCGCCATGGCTTTTTGCCTGATGCGCCTGCAAGCGGAATACTTGGGACGTAGTTTCAATGTGCGCCGTCTGCGCCGGATGCAACTCCTTGGTTGCGTCTTTTTCCTGCTAACCGTACTGTGTATGAGCATGCAGACTTATCAGTACGGACCGATGCGCCGCAATGAGTGGATGGTTGCCCTTGCCATAGCCTGTGTTTTGGAGGTTTATACGGCTTGGCGCCTGCCAGATGAATTAGCAAATTCAAAAAAGTCTTAATAAGTCATAAAAAATTTCCATATTTCATGGAGATAGGCTACCTTTGCACGCAGGTTTCAATGATATAAGCATGAAAAGTCTGTGCTTAATGCTTTTGCCATCTGTTCTGCTGCTGATTTCCTGTGCAGATCAGTATGTCGTGAACGGAACGTCATCAGTTCAGGCCTTAGAGGGTAAAACGCTCTATCTTAAGGTTTTCCGCGATGATGATATGCATACTATCGATTCTGCTCGGGTCGTACATGGGCGATTCCGCTTCAGCGGGGTTATGGATTCCATAACTATGGCTAACGTTTTTATGGACAATTCCAGCGTAATGCCTCTGGTGCTCGAGGACGGGCGGGTTGAGATGAAGATTGGCGAAATCAGCCAAAGTGCCACGGGAACTCCCCTCAATGACACTCTTTCTCGTTTTATCCAGCGCAAGACGCAGATTGATGCCCAGATGGCTGAACTGCCTCACCGCGAGAGTCAGATGATTATGGACGGCATCGACCACGAACTCATCGTGCGCCGGCTTAGTGAGGAGGCCCAGGAGCTCTCTGCCCAGAACGACAGGCTGGTTACGCGCTTCATCATCAGCAATTACAATAATGTACTGGGGCCTGGTATCTTCATGATTCTTACCAGCGGGCTTGAGTATCCCATAATGAATCCGCAGATAGAGGAAATCCTCTCCGATGCACCGCCATATTTCCTGAACAATCCGTATGTGAAGGAGTATATCAAGGCGGCTGAAGCCAATATGAAGAAGATACATGAGTATTGAGGGCATTTGGCAATTCATAATTCATAATTCATAATTCACAGTTGAAAGTCGCTAGTTGCAGTTCACAATTCATAATTCACAGTTGAAAGTCGCAGTTCATAACTGACTGTTGCAGTTCATAAGTCTTAAGTCATAATTCTTGAAATACCTATACCGAATTTATCAGATTCTCATTGGCGCTCCCATCCTTTTGGCCGCCACTATCCTCACGGCGCTTGTAACGATTGTGGGCTGCACCCTGGGCAGTGCTCACTTCTGGGGCTACTATCCGGCTATGGTGTGGAGCCGGCTTATGTGCCGAGTCATGCTTCTGCCCGTCAGTGTCAGGGGGCGCGACCGTCTCGACCGCCGTACTTCCTACGTCTTTGTGGCCAATCATCAGGGGCCCTATGACATATTCCTCGTCTATGGATTCCTGGGGCGGAACTTCAAGTGGATGATGAAGAAAGCCCTGAGCCGCATCCCCTTGGTGGGCAAAGCCTGTCTCAGTGCCGGGCATATTATGGTTGACAAGAGCGGACCGAAGGCGGTTCAGCAAACCTACGAGCAGGGACGTCGCGTCCTGAGGGGCGGCACCAGCCTCTTCGTCTTTCCCGAGGGAGCCCGAACCTTTACCGGTCACATGGGCGTTTTCCGTCGCGGAGCCTTCCAGCTGGCCGACGAGCTGCAGCTGCCTGTCGTGCCTGTCACCATCAGCGGTTCCTTCGACGTGCTTAGCCGGCAGCAGGGATTCTGGTTCCTGACTTGGCATCCTCTCTCGCTCACGATTCATGAGCCTATCCATCCGCAGAGCAAGGGGCCTGAGAATGTAAGGCAGACGATGCAGCAGAGCTATGAGACGATAATGGCGGCACTGCCTCCCCGTCATCAGGGCTATGTGGAGAACCCGGACCAGTGAAGGTTCAAAGTTCAATTCATAATTCACAATTCATAATTCATAATTATTTGCTAGCGCCCTTGTTCGCTGCTCCAGGAGTTTAAGAGGTTCAAGAGTTCAAGAGGTTCAGGAGTTCAAGAGTTCAAGAGTTCAAGAGGTTCAGGAGTTTAAGAGGTTAAAAGTTCAAGGTTTAAGGTTCAAGGTCCTTTGCAATACCATACTATATATAATAATGTACATGATGTGGCCGGCTATATCAACTGGCTCTACTTCTTCCATGCCTGGGGATTTCCTGTCCGCTACGGCAGCATAGCGCGCGTGCATGGCTGTGTGGCATGCCGGCAGAACTGGCTGCAGGGCTTTCCGGGAGGGGAGCGCGTCAGGGCGGGCGAGGCGATGCGGCTTTACGACGAAGCCCGGAACCTGCTGGACGAATGGGACAGGGCCGGGCTTCAGACGCGTTTCCGCGTGGCGCTCCGTCCCGCCGTCAGCGACGGCGATGACATCCTGCTGCCCGACGATGGCGAGCGCATCTGCCTGCTCCGTCAGCAGCATGTGCCGCAGGGCGAGCCTTGCCTCTGCCTGGCTGATTTCGTGCGGCCCATCGGGCAGGGTGAGCCGGACCGCATCGGGCTCTTTGCCACCACCGTCGACCGTGAGATGGAGCAGTGGGGAGGGGAGGACGAGTACAGGCGGCTGCTCAGCCAGACCCTGGCCGACCGCCTGGCTGAGGCGACGGCCGAGGCGGGGCATCTCCTGGTGCGCCGACGGCTGTGGGGCTATGCGCCCGACGAGGACCTTACCGTTGACGAGCTCTTCGCCGAGCGCTACCAGGGGCGGCGGCCTGCCGTGGGCTATCCCTCGCTGCCCGACCAGAGCCTTAACTTCCAGCTTGCCCGCCTGCTCGACTTCGACGGCCTGGGCATTCGCCTTACCGAGAACGGCGCCATGCAGCCCCATGCCAGTACCAGCGGACTGATGATATCCCATCCGCAGGCCCGGCACTTCAGCGTGGGGACCATCGGCGAGGACCAGCTGCAGGACTATGCCCGCCGCCGCGGGGCATCTCCCGACGCACTCCGCCGCTTCCTGCAAGTCGGTTCCCCGGCCTGACCCGCACGGCTGGCAACCAATTTGCAGCCTTTTAGCCCATTTAGGAGAATTTCTTCCGTTATCTTTGCCCCGGAAACGACTTCCGGACGACCCGGAACTCAGTTTCTTGCCCCGGTTATGACTTCCGGACGACCCGGAACTCAGTTTCTTGCCTCCGAAACGACTTCCGGACGACCCGGAACTCGGTTTCTTGCCCCGGAAATGACTTCCGGACGACCCGGAACTCAGTTTCTTGCCCCGGAAACGACTTCCGGATGACCCGGAATTCAGTTTTTCACCTCGGAAATAAATTCCGGACGACCCGGAACTCAGTTTCTTATCTCGGAAATAACTTCCGGACGATCCGGAACTCAGTTTTTTGCCCCGGAAATCTATGCCTTCAAGAGTGGAAAGACGACAACTTGCCATGTGAAAATAAGTGCTGACTACTCCGCCCTCGCCGCCAAGGTCAATGCAACCTTCACGGCCGACCTCTTTGGCGATGGCCCGGTGAAGGCTAACCCGGCATTAAAACGAAGAGCGGAGCTTTCGGGCTCCGCTCTTTGTATCCTGACGGTTGTCAGGAAGGGATGTTGGGGATAATCGTAATATCCGAAGTGCGCAGGCAGGCGGCGGGGGAGACCCGGCCGGCCTGCCTGCGGTATAGGCTCTCTGCTATCTGACGATGAGCAGATCCTTCACCGGATCGCCCACGCCTCCGTAGATGAAGGGGCTGTTGTACAGACTGTCGACGTTTCCGCTCGTCTGCAGCATGCAGGACCGCTGCTGCAGCTGTATCACCTGCGTTGCAGGCTTCTGATATTCTTTCTTTTCCATAATGCTTGTATTATAAATGAATATCCTTTTTTTACTTAATCACGATCTTGCGTCCGTTCCGGATGTAGACGCCGCGCTGTGCGGGCTTGCCGTCGAGCCTGCGGCCGTCCAGGGTGTACCACGACTCGGAGGCATCGTCGGTCTGCAGGCCCTCGATGCTGCGTATGCCGGTGGTCTTGCCGTCGCCGAAGTCGAGCACGAACGTCTTGACGCTGCTGCTGACTGTCGGGTTCATGGTGATGCCGTTCAGCTGGAAGTATGCGCGGCAGGATCCGAGCTTGATGCCGCTCTTGGGTGCGTAGAGCTTGTTGCCGCTGCTCAGGAAGAGCTTGCTCATGTCGTCCGATGTGATCTCAAGGGTGTTGGTGAGGCCCGTGAAGGTGATCTTCCCGTCGGTGCTCATGGCATCGTGCGATGCATCGCTGACGGTGACGCCGCTGAAGACGGGGCTCACGATGTTGGTGCCCGAAGCCCACTTGATGATGAAGGGCGTGCCGGCCGTAATGGTGGCGGGAGCGTCGGTGAAGGCCAGTGTCAGCTGACGGTCTCCGGCATTGAAGGAGGAAGCAGTCGCGTCGAAGACCTTGGCCTCTCCGCCCGAGAGGGGACTGGCGGCCAGGGTGACGTCGAAGGGCAGGCAGAGCGTGTTCCACTCGCCGTCCTTGTAGAGCGTGCGTCCGTCCAGGCAGATGTCAACCGTCTGCCCCTTCAGCTTGCTCACCCAGTCGGTGTTCCTCATCGTCAGGGCGAGGTCGTTGTCAGCCAGGCCGTAGGGGGTGGTGAATGCAATGCCCGTGCTCCAGTTTCCTCCGTCGTTGAATACGGCCTGCAGCTGAGCCTCGTAGTCCGTATTGGCATCGAGCCCGGTTAAAGTGTATGGCCTTGCGGTAATGTCTTTAATAGTTGTCCAGGGAGTTCCGGGCTCAACAATGGCGATATCATCAACGTAGAGCCAGGATTCGGAAGACTTGGTACCGCCCGTGCGATGATCGATTACGACAGGACCTCTTTTCCCATTATACTCATTTAAATCGAAGCTATATCTTGTTGGTGTATTGGTAGTGGTGATTAGGGGAGATAATTGGTGATAATATCCATCACTTACGTCATATACCCATATCACGAATCTTTCGTTTTCGCCCCAGGCACTGAAGGATATTGAACCACCCAGCTCGATTTCAGGAGTCTCTAGCCAATCCATGGGATTTAGGTTTCCTCCGCCAATATAGCTTGGCGATGCCATGCACTTGGAACCGCCTATGCCTGTCCCTGTGGATATCGTCCAACAGTGACCATCGCCATCCCGGTCGTATATGTTCCAGTCAGTGGGAAGGCTGGTGCCATTGAATTTCTCCAACCATACAGGCCTGTAGCGCAGGTTCCACTTCGAAGCCGTCCCAGAAGGCGTCCAGTTGAAGGTTGCTGTCTGGGATGTGACGCCCGTCGTGGCCAGGGCTGTAGGCGTGGCATCTTCAACGGTGAGCGAGGCAGTGTGGTCAACATAGTATTCGTATCCTCCTGTCTGGCCGGGGAATGCCCAACCCAGTGTGTAGCTGCCTGCTTCAGTCGGTTTATAGGTGATGACGCAATTCTGTGTGGTTTTGGCCGGAATCTGGAATGTCTTGCCAATGACAATGCCTCTGCCATCAGCTCTCACATCAAGGTCGCCGTCATAGTTGTCCGTACTATTGTTGGTGACGTTCAGCGTAACATCCACGGTCTCGCCCAAGGTAATGGTGGGGTGTGAGACAGAAACACTGTTTACGGTCAGATTCCTTGTGATGGGCGACTTGGCATCAGCAAGCACGTCGCCAGTTTCGGTTGAAGGCTGAATGCCGATGATGGCTTCCTGCCCGAAGGTGTAGGCACTTGCCGTGGGGCTTCCACCGGCTCCCTGCTGAGAGGGATTGAGCACGGAGAGCACAAAATAGCCGTCGCTATTGCCACTCCAACCCCAGTTGATGTGGAAGAGATCGGTACTGCCGTCATATTGATATCCGTCGCAGACGAAGGCGTGGCCGTTGTCTGCTGCCGAGCCGCCATAGATAACAGGACGGTTCTTGCTCAGCTCATAATAGATAATGTCCCGCCAGGTCTCGTAAGAATAGAAGCTGCGCGAGATGAACAGCGTAGTGGTTTTATTGTAGTCGAAGTATTCCTTCAGCGCAGTGGCTACAAGACTGGTCGTTGTGCCTGAGGACTCCCAGTAATTCATCTGAACTGAGTATCCGCAGTACTTCATCAGTGTGGCAACAGCGTTCTTAGCCTCTGCAGGGTCGGTACTCTCGGATTTAACGATATTGTAGGTGGGCAGCATGTTTGTCCACTCGAAGGTCACGCTCTTGGTTAGGGGACCTAAATCGCCAAAATAAGAGTGATGGTATTTGGTAATGTCCTTAGTCGGTGATTCGGGGTGATTGAAGTATTTCATCACCTGGGCCATAGCCGTAGCCACGCATCCTGTGGCGCAGTAGTAGTCGGTAGCTAACTCGGGGCACTGCAGGTTGTAGGGCCAAACCTGATCCCATGTTGTAGAAAGCAGGGGACCGATAGGCGCCGTGCTGTGGCTGCGTCGTTTCGGGGCCGCAGCCTGACTGGTTGGCTTGGCTGTGATGCCTTTCTCTTCCATCCAGGCTATCTGGTTGGCATACTCTTGCAGCCACCAGCGCATGTTCTCCGGCATTCGGGCTGGATCGAGCGTGCCCGAATCGCTATAGCCCAGGATGGGGGCTGTACGGTCGTCGTTACTTACAATGACAAATCCTTCCCCGTCGGATACATTGAAGAGGTAGAGCCCGCTTTCTTCGCCCACCATCTTCAGCTGCAGTGCTTGTCTTCCTGGAGCCTTTCTGGGTCTGGAGCCGTCTGCTTCTCGCCTCTGCATGAAACTGCGTGCCTGCTCCAGTGCCTGCTGGGGCGTCACGCTCTCGGCAGTCGCAATGGTTACTGCGACAATGCACAAAATCAGTAGTAGATTTCTTTTCATATTGTTTGTTTAGTTGGTTAAGTATGGTTTTCTGCCACAAAGATACAATCTTTTTTCTGAGAGAACAAAGTAAATTCATACTTTTTTTGTAACTTCGCGCCATAAATGGTCCGAACTAATATAATGAAAAGAAATATGAAAGGAATTATCGCAGTTTTTGCAATGGCTCTCAGCCTGACGGGCTGGGCGCAGGACAATGGGGTGCACAAGCGCTCGAGTTCTTATGAATGGCCTACGGACGAACTGGTCGTCAAGAAGTTGAAGGATTGGCAGGACCTGAAGTTTGGCGTGCTGCTCCATTGGGGCATCTATGCCGTTCCGGGTATCATCGAGTCGTGGTCTCTGTGCGACGAGGATTGGATCCGGCGAGATACTACGCGCAGCTACCAGCAGTACATGGACTGGTATAACGGGCTGGCTGATGAGTTTTGCCCGAAGGCGTTCGACCCTTCACAGTGGGCCAAGGCTTGCAGCGATGCCGGGATGAAGTACATGCTTTTCACGACGAAGCATCACGACGGGTTCTGCATGTTCGACTCCAAGGAGACGGACTTCACCATCGCCCGTCATGCCTTCCGCAATGACGAGCGCCGCGATGTGCTTCGGCATGTGCTGGATGCCTATCGCGAATGCGGATTCAGCGTGGGAACATACTTCTCGAAACCAGACTGGCACTCGCAGGACTACTGGTGGGACGTCTATGGCAAGAAGGGACGCAACGTAAACTATCCCATCAGCCAGTTTCCTCACCGTTGGGCTCGCTTCAAGGACTACACACAGAGGCAGCTGCAGGAAATCCTGTCGCGCTACGGACAGGTGGACATCCTTTGGCTCGACGGCGGATGGGTGAATAAGAATAATATGGGGCAGGACATCGACATGCCTGCCATAGCCAAGATGGCCCGGCGCCTGCAGCCAGGCATTCTCATCGTGGACAGGACCATCCATGGCCCTTACGAGAACTACCAGACGCCCGAGAACACTATCCCTGCCACTCAGCTGGACTTCCCGTGGGAGAGCTGTATTACGCTGACGAATGCATGGGGATGGGTGCCCAATCCGACATTCAAGAGTACTGCAGAAGTGTTGGGGATGCTCATAGAGATTGTGGCTAAGGGCGGCAACCTGGTTCTGGGCATAGGCCCGACGGCCAGCGGACTCATAGAGGACCCGACCGTGGAACGTCTGAAGGAGATGGGCAAGTGGCTGAAAGCGAACGGCGAGGCTATCTACGGCACGACGATAACACCTCACTATAATGAGGGGGATATCTGGTTCACAAAGGCGAAGGAGGGCAGTCGCCTCTATGCGATATACCGGCACAAGGAAGGAACCGATATGCCTGTAAGCCTGACCTGGAGTAAGAACCTGCCCAAGCGAAGCATCACCCTGCTTTCTACAGGCAAGCGAGTGAAGTACAGCATTCAAGGAGAACGCGTGACGGTAAGCCTGCCCAAGAAAATTCAGGCAGGATCACTGGCCTTTGCCATAGACTGAGAAAGCAATATGAAAGCAATGCTGTTTATCCTGCTACTGTGTCTCGCCGTTTCGCAACGCGTATCAGCAAGCGGCTTCGAAGCGTGCTTCCGGGACAGCACGCTGCGCATTGACTACATCTTCAGTGGGAATAACCGGGAGCAGGTGATCAGTGTGGACGAGCTGAGCTTCTCGCCCGGCTGGTATGGCAGGCGCACGAACATGGAGCGTCTGCTGCTGCAGGGAAACGGTCAGATTACGGTGACGGACACACTGGGACGCGACACGCTCTACCGCCACTCGTTCAGCACGCTCTTCCAGGAATGGCAGAGTACCGAGGAGGCCACTCGGGTGTGGCGTTCGTTCGAGAACGTCTTTCTCATCCCCATGCCTCGCATCCCCGTTAATGTCACTGTCTCGCTTTCCGATACGCACCGGCGTGAAACCAGCCGCCTGACGCACCGCATCGACCCGGCCGACATCCTTGTTCGTCCCCTTCGTGCCTGGCCTGGCTCTTATTGGAACTATCTGCGCAAGACGGGCGACAGCCGCGAGCGGATTGACGTGGCCTTCGTGGCAGAGGGCTATGGGGCAGGGGAGATGGAGACGTTTCTCCGCGACTGCGAGGAGAGTATGTCGGCCATCCTGTCCCACGAACCGTTCCGCTCAATGGCCGACCGCTTCAATTTCATCGCCGTCAGTGCACCTTCTGAGGAAAGCGGTGTGAGCATACCGCATTGCGGGGAGTGGCATCAGACGGTGCTGGGTAGCCACTTCGATACGTTCTATAGCCAACGCTATCTGACTACGCTGCGGCTGAAACGTCTGCACGACGTGCTGGCCACCGTGCCCTACGAGCACATCATCATCCTGGCCAACACGGATAACTATGGCGGTGGCGGTATCTATAACAGCTATCTGCTCAGTGCTGCGCACAACAGCAAGAACCGCCCGGTGGTGGTGCACGAGTTCGGGCACAGCTTCGCGGGGCTGGCGGATGAATATTACTATGATGATCAGTACGAAACGATGTATCCCAGCGATACGGAACCGTGGGAACCGAACCTGACAACGCTGGTGGACTTTGCCAGCAAGTGGGCTGATATGATGCCACGCAAACAGCCAGTTCCCACTCCTCCCAGCGGCAGGAATATTTATGAGGAGGTAGGCGTCTATGAAGGTGGGGGCTATCAGTCGCACGGCGTTTATCGTCCGGCTCAGGAGTGTAGGATGAAGATTAACGAGGCTCCTGTCTTCTGCCCAGTCTGCGAGAGGGCTATCCGTCGGATGATTGACTACCAATGCCCAATGCGTTAATTCCTCTTCACATGATGGGTCCAACGATATTGTCTTGGGGGTAGCGCCTACGGGAATCGAACCCGTGTTCCATGCGTGAGAGGCATGTGTCCTAGCCGCTAGACGAAAGCGCCATTGTGTAATTTTAATAAAAAAGTCTTGGCATTTATTTTGTCAAGACTTCTGCTTTTGTAGCGCCTACGGGAATCGAACCCGTGTTCCATGCGTGAGAGGCATGTGTCCTAGCCGCTAGACGAAAGCGCCGGCTCGCATCTGAGAGAAGTATCCTGGCGGAAGCTGGGGGATTCGAACCCCCGGTACGGTAACCCGCACGTCAGTTTAGCAAACTGGTGGTTTCAGCCACTCACCCAAACTTCCTTTTGCACCGCTCGGATGCTGTGTTCACAGCAGGTGTCCTCTCAAATGCGGTGCAAAGGTATATGTTTTTTGTGTTTCCTGCAAACATTTCCACCATTTTTTTTTATTCAGTTGGAATTTCGTGGGTGATGAGTGGCTTTTTTCCATTTATATGTCGTATCTTTGCCGCTGAAAATAGCAAATCAGATGACTATAATACCATATTCCATCAATAGGAAGGAGCTTTGGGATAAGTTTGTCTCGCAGGCCACAGGTGGCAGTTTCCTTCTTCAACGAAGCTACATGGATCGTCATGCCGACCGTTATTTCGATTGTTCGGTTCTGGTCTTTGACCGCAAGGAACTTTCTGAGGACGATAAGGAGTCCACCCTGGACGACAAGTATCTGCGAGCGGTCTTTCCTGCTAACTGGGACGAGCAGAGGCGCATCGTCTGTTCCCATAAAAGCCTTCTCTACGGAGGGCTTATCGTCAGGGATGATGTCTCGTTGGCTGAGACGGAGGAAATTGTGCGACAGATTTTACTCTTCTATCAGAACTTCCTTCAGGCAGAAGTCCTGCAGTACAAAGCTATACCTTATATATATATTGGCTCTCCGGCGTCGGAGGATGTCTATGCCATTTCTAAGGCTGGTGGCCAGTTAAGTCATCGCGGGATTAGTATGGCTGTGTCTCTCTCCGGGTCTTCAAGGATACGTCCGATGAGAGTCAGGCAGGCCAAACGTGCCATCGACGGTGGATTTTACATTGATCGCCTGGCTGAGGGGGACTGGGATAGTCTTCAGGAGTTCTGGCAATTGCTGACTGAGTATTTGTCAAGGGAAAACGCTGTGCCTGAGGAGACTATGGACGACTTGCGTGCCCAGATGGAGCAGTTTCACCGGGAGATTAAGCTTTATCTTGTGCGCTACGGTCGTAGGGTTGTAGCCGGTACGCTAATCTATGAGACGCATCAGGTTGTCTGCGTGAAGTATCTGGCAGCAAATGATGAGGGCCTGCAGTCCGGAGCACTCGATTTGTTGCTGAGGCATCTTATCACGGAGCGATACAAGCAAGTGCCCTATATGGATATTACGCCATGCCTGACTCATGCCTCGACTGCTTTAGGTGAGCGGCTGGCACTGCTGGCAGAGGATTTTGGGGGCAGGGCAGTCTGCTACGATACCTATACCATCAGTCTTGGCCGGACCAAGTTGCAGGAGGAATCTGTGCCTAAGACGGAGCGTCGCATTGAATTCCTGAATCTTCAGCTCATCAATCAGCGCTTCGAGCCGGAGCTTAGCCTGGCTGTAAAAAGGGTGATGAAACGCGGATGGTATCTCCTAGGGCAGGAGACGCAGCGCTTCGAGAAGAACTTTGCCGCCTATACGGGAAGCCGGAATTGTGTGGCCGTCGCCAACGGCCTGGAGGCTCTGACGCTCATCTTGATGGCCTATAAAAAGCTGCTTGGCTGGCAGGACGGCGATGAGGTCATTGTGCCTGCCAATACCTACATCGCCTCCATCCTTGCGGTCTCAAACGCAGGATTGAAGCCCGTGCCGTGCGAACCGAACCTGTCCACCTATCTGATCGAACCCTCCAATACTGTTAGCTTGATTAACGAGCATACCCGGGCCATAATGCCCGTTCACCTCTATGGCCGCTGCTGCGAGATGGATGCCATCAACGCAATCGCCCGCGATGCAGGCTTGAAGGTCGTGGATGATGTGGCGCAGGCTCAAGGTGCGCTTCATCACGGTCAGCGAACCGGGCATTTGTGCGATGCCTCTGGCTTCAGCTTCTATCCGACGAAGAATATTGGTGCCCTGGGCGATGCCGGAGCTGTGACGACTGACGACGACGAGTTGGCGCTCGTCATCCGTCAGATGGCTAACTACGGGAGCCGTCGCAAATATGTGAACGACTGGAAGGGGCTCAACAGCCGCATGGACGAGATTCAGGCCGCAATGCTCTGCACCAAACTGCCTCGCCTCGACGAGGACAATGAGCTCAGGCGCCGGATAGCCCTGCTCTATCAGCGTGAGATACAGAATCCGTTGATTACAAAACCTGTCTTATCTGCTGATCCTGCGGAGAATGTGTGGCACGTTTATCCTGTCCGCTGCCCGGACCGCGATGCCCTTCAGTCTTACTTGAGGGACTGCGGCATCGAGACGATGGTGCATTATCCCATTCCGCCTCACCAGCAGAAGGCCTATGCCGAGTGGAATGACTTACATTTCCCCATAACAGAGTGCATTCATCGCGAGATTCTGTCGCTTCCTATCAATCCCCTGCTCAGCGACGAGGATGTGCTCAGGATAGCAAAAGCCGTCAACCAGTTTTCGCTCGGGGAATAATACTCAATCGGGTTGGCGAATCGATTCTCGATCGATTTACCAACCCGATTCTGTATTAAAAAACTGTAAACACATCTCCGAGCTTGCTCGCCTGAGCACCTACGGAGCGCAGTAAACGGTAAACAGTAAACTAATAATACCTTTCCTACCAGATATCCTCAGGCGTTTCGGGATTGTCGTAAACCTCCTTTGCCACTATTTCGAAGTAGTCGAGATAGAGTTCCTTCGGGGCGTCGAGCACGTTCTTGAAGGTCAGGTAGTACGTCTCGTCTGGACTCATGAACTTGCGCGAGATAATCTGGCGCAGGCAGGTGTAGTAGGAGTCGTTGTTCACACGCATCGAAAGGCCTATGTTACCGTTACAGCCGGTGTGCTGACAGCCCTTCATGTATCCGATGCTGCGCAGTCGCTTGTCCACCTCGGCATTATAGTCCTGGTCCTCAGTATCCGGTTCCCATACGCCTAGGCTCTTCACGGACAGTCGCATATCGGTGGGGATGCCCGTGATGGTGCGGCGGTCGAGGTCGGTGCTCAGGTAGATCTGGCATACGCCCCGGTAGCTGGTGGTCACGATTGCATAGCGCAGTTCGTACGTGCCGGCCTTCGGTACGGGAGGCAGTTTCAAGGTCAGGTCGAATCGCCCGGCTGACTTGATCTCATCTGCCATATTGCTGGGGTTACCGCCTCCGTAGTCGATGAAGCAGGTATAGGTGTCTTCGGTCTGCCACAGGTCGTTGTAGTAACGATAGACATTATCGCTCGGGGCATAGACGTACTTGCGCCGGCTGTCGCCAGAGCCGTTCAGGCGTATGTCGTTCGTGGTGGCTTCGGGGAAGAGCGACTGACCCTCGAAGCGCATGCGCTGCCTCATCAGATTCGTCCGCACATTGTCGTTGTACGCGAGCGGGGCATCCAGCGGGTATATGTTGCAGTTGATGATATCGCTCAGTACGGCACGCTCGTCGTCGCGCAACACCTTGCATCCAACCTTGTCGGGATCGCAGGACAGCTCGTGGTAGGTGCCCGTCCGCTTGTTGTCCAGGTTCGGGAAGCGGTTCAGATAGACGCCATCGCTCTCCTTGCTCTCATAGATCTTCAGCAGCCTGCGCTTACCCATCGTCGTGAAGATGTCGTAGGTGGCCACTCCGAGCTGGCCCGGGTTGCTGGGGCTGTAGCCAATCTCGTTGAAGTGGGCCACCAGCTTGTTCGAAGGCATGCGCTGGGGCAGGATGTGATAGGTGACCCACTGATAGAGCAAGTTGTTCGGGTCGTTGTAGTTCTCGTCTGTCGTAAAGACGTCTTCCACGGCATACATGTGGTTTTCCGGGTTGGCCAGCCACTGGGTCAGCTTCTGCAGCAGATCGGGATCGGTCGGTTCCAGGCCCTGGCTCTTCCAGTAGTCGTCGGTCTCGGCAAAGATGGTGAAACCGTAGTTGCGGTGCTGTGGAGCGTAGTAGTCGGATACGTCTGTGCCCATGTCTGTCATGCCGTGCTTGTCGGGAATATCGCCCTTCTTGTACTTCAGTTCATATACTTCGTCGCGTATGGCATCGAGTGTGTCGCGCAGGCCGGCAGCCTGAATGGCGCGGGCGATGACCAGATAGCCCTCCTTCTGCTGGTCGATGATGTCTTGCAGATAGATGGCGGCTGTGATGTTGCGTGGTGCGATGACGTCCTCCATCTGGTGGATAACGCCGTTCAGCACCAGGATGTCGCGGTTGCGCTCGTTGATGTTGTATTTGTTGAAGATACGCAGGGCGTCCATCTGGCTGTTGTCGCGATAGACGGTCAGTTTTCTGTCGTTCATGTTCGGAATGCGGATCTCGCCACCCTGAGTGGTGGGGAAGGCGTATGTCTCGAAGGGTTCGTCTGAATCGCCGCTGTCGATAATACTGTTGAAGGCGATGACCTTCAGGATGGAGTCGCGCTTATGCTCGTTGGGGAAGGCGTCCCAGGACGGTTCGGGCAGGGTGCCCTGAGCCACGAGGGTGTCCAGGTACTGCTCGATGGCCTGGTTCGTGGGCGCGAAGACGGTATAGTGTCCGCGGGCAGAGAGCAGCTGTCCGAGCGTCGTTTCGCTGAGCTCGCTCACATTGACGCGGTAGAGAATGTCAATGTATGAGCTGTAGGTTTCGGAATACTTCTCCAGATAGCTCATGATGGTGTGTTCCGTGAAAACATAGCGTGCCGAGGTGTCCACCTGTTCATGGCATGCGGTAAGTGTGAGTAGCGTCACACTCAGAAAGAAGGTTAACTTTTTCATATAATGTTGTTCTTTAGTTCGCGTTATGTCCTTAATAATGGCTTTTCAATACGCAAAAATACAACTTTATTGACTATTTGCCAAACGTTATCTTCGAAAAGTTTTCAAATAAGGCAGTTTTTTTTGTTTTTCTTGCCGCTTCTTGTTGTGAAGCATAGCTTGTCGGGCATCATCGTTGTACAACAAATTTACCTCTTGACCCGAATCCTGTATTTGTTCTGCGCCCTTCAAATTTTTGCGGAAAGGCCTTTGCGCAAAATTTTGAAGGCCTTTCCGCAAAAATTGCACGGCCTTTGAGAAATTGGCCTTCTCTGTTTTTGTAATATCTTTTTACTTTGTTCCGTATTCTTGTAGCTCAAACCTTTGCATCCTCTGCCTTTTGAAGTGGAATTTATGAAATAGGATATCAAATTGTCCGTAAAATTGTGTGATTAGGGAAAAAAGTATTAACTTCGCACCGATTTAGGTTTCAGAAGGACTGATTAAGGTATTATCAAGCAGATATAAACGAGTATGGATGGCAATCGTATCACATTGCGGCAGGCCGTCGGAGAGCGTATCTTGCTTCTCGACGGGGCTATGGGAACAATGATTCAGACCTATGGCTTGGGAGAGGCGGATTTTCGTGGGAGTCGTTTTACTGATGTCCCAGGACAGATGCAGGGCAATAACGACTTGCTCTCCCTGACCCGTCCCGATGTCATTCTGGACATCCATCGCCGCTATCTTCAGGCGGGTGCTGACATTATTACGACAAATACCTTCAGCAGTCAGCGCATCTCTTTGGCCGACTACCACTGCGAGTCGTTAGTCAGGGAACTGAACCTGGCCTCGGCATCCTTGGCCCTTCAGGCGGCAGGGGAGTTTGCCACGCCCGGCCATCCGCGTTTCGTGATAGGCACGGTAGGCCCTACAAATAAGATGTGCTCGATGAGTCCCGATGTGAACGACCCCGCTTTTCGTGCCATCACCTTCGATGAGCTCTGTGCCGCCTATCAGGAGCAGATCAGTGCCCTGATAGAGGGCGGGGTGGATGCTATTCTGCTGGAGACCATCTTCGATACGCTGAATGCCAAGGCAGGGATTATGGCCTATCAGCTCGAGTTGGAAAAGGCCGGGCGCGACGTTCCCCTGATGCTCAGCGCTACGGTAAGCGACAAGTCGGGCCACATCCTGAGCGGACAGACCTTGGAGGCGTTCCTGGCAAGTATTGGGCATGTCTCGGTCCTTTCTGTGGGCCTGAACTGCTCCTTTGGCGCCCATGATATGCTGCCCTGCCTCCGTATTTTGGCGCAGAATGCGTCCTGCTATATCTCCGCTCATCCCAATGCCGGATTGCCCAACACCCTGGGCGGCTACGACCAGACGCCCGATATGATGGCAGAAGAAATGAAGGCTTTTGTGGCGGAGGGCCTGGTGAACATCATAGGCGGCTGTTGCGGAACGACACCCGAGCATATCGCTGCTCTTCGTCCCCTTCTGGACGCTAAGCCTCATGTGCCGTCAGAAGCACATAAGACATTGTGGCTGAGCGGGTTGGAACGTCTTGACGTCACACCTGAAGTGGGGTTTGTCAACGTGGGTGAACGCTGTAATGTGGCCGGTTCACGGAAGTTTCTCCGTTTGATTAAGGATGGTTCCTACGACGAGGCGCTTTCCATCGCCCGGAAGCAGGTGGAGGACGGCGCATTGGTGCTGGATGTCAACATGGACGACGGGCTGCTGGATGCAGAACGGGAAATGGTGCATTTCCTGAACCTGATAGCCAGCGATCCCGAGGTCTGCAGGGTTCCCATCATGATTGACAGCAGCAACTGGAATGTAATCCGCTCTGGCTTGAAGTGCTTGCAGGGTAAGTGTATCGTGAATAGCATTAGCCTGAAGGAGGGCGAGGAGGTCTTCCTCTCGCATGCCAGGGAATTGAAGGCAATGGGAGCGGCTGTTGTCGTGATGGCTTTCGACGAGGAAGGACAGGCCGTTACCTATGAACGTCGTATTCAGGTCTGCAGTCGGGCTTATCGTTTGCTGGTCGATGTTGTCGGCATGAATCCGCTAGACATTATATTCGACCCCAATGTGCTGGCTGTAGCGACTGGTATGCGCGAACACGATGCCTATGCCTGGGATTTTATTCGTGCAACGAAATGGATACGGCAGAACCTGCCTGGCGTTCATGTTAGCGGCGGCATCAGTAATCTGAGCTTCTCCTTTCGCGGCAACAACTATTTGCGCGAAGCCATTCATGCGGTATTTCTCTATCACGCCCGATTGAACGGGCTTGACTTCGGAATCGTAAATCCTTCATCCAAAGTGATTTATGATGATATAGATAAAAAGGAGCTTGAAGTAATCGAAGGCGTTATCCTGAACCCCTCTCATGAAGCCTCGGAGCGTTTGATTGACTTGGCTTCGGAGCTGCAGGCCCGTAATGAAAAGGAGACGCCTTCTCCTTCCGAAATGAAATTGCAGGGCAATGTCTCTGTCGAGGAGCGGCTTATCAATGCGTTGAAACGGGGCAATACGGATAGGCTGGAAAGCGATTTGAACGAGGCGCTTTCAGTCTATCCGCGGGCGGTGGACATCATCGAAGGTCCGCTTATGGAAGGTATGAACCAGGTGGGCAAGCTCTTTGGCGAAGGGAAGATGTTTCTGCCGCAGGTGGTGAAGACGGCGAGGACGATGAAACAGGCTGTATCCATTCTTCAGCCCTATATCGAGGCACAAAGGAGCGAGAGCACAAAGTCCTCAGGCCGTGTCTTGGTGGCCACAGTAAAGGGCGATGTGCACGATATCGGGAAGAATATTGTCAGTGTGTTGATGGCCTGCAACGGCTACGAGATAATCGATCTGGGGGTAATGGTGCCGGCAGAGGAGATTGTGCGACAGGCCTTGCTGCAGCATCCGGACATTATCGGTCTGAGCGGACTGATTACACCCAGTTTGGAGGAAATGGTCAAGGTGGTACGCCTGTTGGATCAGGCAGGTATCAGTGTGCCGGTAATGATAGGAGGGGCTACAACCAGTCCGCTCCACACAGCGCTCAAAATCGCACCGGAGTATCATGGTGCGGTGATATGGGTGAAGGATGCCAGTCAGAATGCCCCTTTGGCAGCCCGTTTCCTAAACCCTTCGCAGGTGAAGAAAGCCAGGCAGGAATTGGATGCCACCCAGGATCAACTGCGGCGGGACGCAAATCGTGATGACACACTTGTGCCGTTAGACGAGGCACGAATGCGGAAACCTAAACTCTTCTAACTCCTTTATTTCTCTCTTTAAACATAATGACAAAATCGGAACTCCGCAGAACCATTCGTGCCCTGAAGGCTCAGTTTGATGCAGCTCAGCTGGCCTCCCTGTCTGAGGCGATATGCCGCAAAGTTCTTTCTCATCCCAGATGGAAAAGCGCTCGTGCCGTCTTGCTCTATGCATCTCTGCCCGACGAGGTAGATACAACACCGCTCATCTCTCAGGCGCTGCAGGACGGCAAACGTCTGTTCCTGCCTGTCGTTGAGGGGGAGGTGTTGTCGTTGAAATCCTATACTGGGGAGGTCGTTATTGGTCCTTTTGGCATCCAGGAGCCGGTAGGGGAGAGGCTGTTGGATTATAAGCTGATTGACTTGGCTGTGATTCCAGGCATGGCTTTTGACAGAGATGGTCATCGTTTGGGACGGGGAAAGGGATATTATGACCGCCTCCTGCCTGACTTACCAGCCTACAGAATCGGACTCTGCTTCCCCTTCCAGCTATTGGCCAACGTACCAACAGACCGTTATGATCAGCAAGTCAACGAAGTAATTACAGAGTAATTACGCATTTCTCCCATCACTCCCATTCGTTCCATTAATCCCATCACTTCCTCCCCTCAATAAAACCTTATTGAATGAATTACATTCGCCCCTACAGCCTCATTCAGTTTCTGGGTGAGGGCGCTTTGTGCCATGCTTAGGTTCTGCCTCAAGGGGGCACTTTTTATTTGGACGTTCAGCACTCCGTTCTTGACGAATAAGTTGCCCGTATAGTGCGAGATGGCCGCGCCAGCGACTTCGGGCCAGGCCTGCACGACACGATACTCCATCAATGGCGTCTCCAGTCCCTCGTTGCGCAGGAACTCATTTAGCAGGGCTGTGATATCTTCTTCCTTTCTGCGTTTCACTGGCTTATCTCCCCGTTTCTTACATTATATAATTTATAGTCTAGGGCGGTTCGCTTCAGAATCTTGTCCAAGTGGTCGCGATTCGTGTCGGTGATGAAGATCTGTCCGAAGTTGTCATCGCTCACTAACCCGACGATCTGTTCCACCCTTTTTGCATCCAGCTTGTCAAAGATGTCATCCAGCAACAGAATAGGCGAAGTGCCGCTTCCGGTACGTTTCAGAAAGTCGAACTGAGCCAGTTTCAGTGCTGTCAGGAACGTCTTGTTCTGTCCCTGCGACCCTTCCCGTTTGATGGGGTAGCCCCCGATGAGCATTTCAAGGTCGTCCCGGTGAATGCCATGCAGGGAGAAGCCCATGATACGGTCTTTCTGTCGTCCGTTTTGAATGGTGTCGAGCAGGGGGCCTCGCTGACAGTGTGAGACATAGCCCAGCTGGACATTTTCGTGCTTCAGTGAAATGGTGTTATAGTACTGTTGGAATATGGGGGTGAACTCCTGGATATAGGCTTGCCGGCAGGAGAAAATGTATTCACCCTCTCTGGCCATTTGTTCCTCCCAAAGACTTATCACATCCGGGTCGGGCTCGTCTTCCATCTTAAGCATGGCATTGCGCTGGAGCAACGCCTTGTTGTAGCGGATCAGGCTGTCTAAATATTTGACATCGTATTGCGAGATGACGATATCCAGGAAGCGGCGTCGCTCCTCACTGCCACCGGCAATCAGGAGTTGGTCGGCAGGGGATACCATGATGAGCGGAATGAATCCGATGTGCTCAGACAGCTTCTTGTAGGCTTTTTTCCCGCGGCGCACAATCTTCTTCTGCCCTCGTTTCAGTCCGCAGTGAATCACTTCCGGCGTACCGTCTTCAAACTCATAATATCCCTGTAGGGCCATCATGTCTTCGTCATGCATGATGACCTGGGAGTCCTGACTCATGGTCGAGCTCTTGCACATGCTCAGGAAGTAGATGGCATCGAGCAGATTGGTCTTGCCTTCGCCGTTCATGCCGATAAAACAGTTAATCTTATTCGACATGCTCAGTTCTGCCTGAGCAATGTTCTTGTAATGGAGTATAGACAGACGTTTTAGAATCATTTCAGCAGCAAAATTACGGCTTTTATTTCAAATTTGCATCATAATTGTAAAATAATGGCTTGCAAATTTTAATTTATGACATATTTTGAGTAATTTTGCCCGCTGAAATTAGAAAATCAAGATAAAATTTCATATAAAATGGCAAAAAACAACAAGAAAAAAGCAGAGGTGAATGAGTTCGACCAGACCATTGCCGCCTCAAAATCATTCTTTGAGAAGTACGAAAAACAGATCATCTATGGTGGCAGTACGTTACTGGCCATCGTCATTGCAGTACTCCTCATTCATCAGTTTTACATCACGCCGCGCAATAACCGTGCCAACGAGTCCCTCTTCCAGGCAGAACAGTTCTTCCAGGAGGGCAACTACGAGAAGGCCCTGAATGGCGATGAGCAGACTGGTAAGCTGGGTTTCCTGGCTGTGGCTGACAAATTCGGCAGCACTAAGGCCGGCAATCTGGCTCGCTTGTATGCTGGTATGTGTTATGCACACACCGACAAGTACCAGGAGGCTGTTGACATCCTGCAGAAGTTCGACGGTTGCGGCGATGAGATGGTTAGTCCGGCCGTAATAGGTATGCTTGGCAATTGCTACGCTCAGCTTGGCCAGAACGACAAAGCTGTCGAGACGCTCGTCAAGGCAGCAAAAAAAGCTGACAACAATACGCTTAGCCCTCAGTTCTTGATCCAGGCAGGTCAGATCTACGAGTCTCTTGGCCAGGCTGAAAAGGCTCTCGAATGCTACAAGCAGATCAAGGAGAAGTATCAGCAAAGTTATCTCTACGCTGAGGTTGACAAGTACATAGAACGACTCAGCAAGTAATGGCTACCAGTCTTCATAACCTCTCCGACTACGACATCCATTCTGTACCGTCTGCCGAGGGCATGACTTTCGGAATCGTGGTCAGTGAGTGGAATAGTAAAATCACAGGCGCCTTGTTACAGGGCGCCTGTGATACGCTTCAGCGTAATGGAGTGCCAGGCGAATGCATCACGGTACATACCGTACCTGGTAGTTTCGAACTTGTGTTCGGTGCTTCGCAGATGGTACGTAGCGGACAGTTCGATGCAGTAATTGCCATCGGATGTGTCATTCGTGGTGACACTCCCCATTTCGACTATATCTGCCAGGGTGTCACCCAGGGTCTGGCCGAGTTAAATCTCCAAGGCAACGTCCCCGTCGTCTATGGACTGCTCACCTGTAACAACATGGACCAGGCAGAAGATCGCAGCGGTGGCATCCTTGGCAATAAAGGTGATGAATGCGCAGTCACCGCCATCAAAATGGTGGATTACTTCAGAAAAATCCATATTCCCAAGATTTAGTGATATAAACCGTAAACAGTAAACGGTAAACAAGACTCCGAGCTTTCTCGACAGAAACGGTAAACAAAAAAGATGAAGTATGAAGGCTGAAGCTGTTAGCTTTTAGCTTATTGGGGGATAATAAAAAGATCAAAAAAAAGGCCACTCGGCTCATACGATGAATTGAGCCGATTCATACGATCGAATGAGGCGGCTCAAACAATCAATCGAGTCGAGTGAAGAAAATCAGGGTCTATAATGATTTCTTACTCATATCTGTGCATTTCTGTGGCATCTGTGTGATTTGAATCCTGAAATAGGCATCTAAATGCCTTTAGCCTGCTTCTAGCCAGCAATCACTCTGCTTCTAGGCTGCTTCTAGCCATACTCAAAGGGTATGGGTAGAGTATGGCTAAAGCGAAGGTGAAGCGAGGGAATGCACTTTGAACTCCTTGAGTAGCGAGAACCATTGAAAGCTCGCTTTCATTTGGCCAAGTCGTAACAAGAGTAGAGTCTAGCTCAATCCCTGAATCCAGGTGCTTTTCTGCGAACATGCTAAGAGTTTGAACCCTTTTACCCAAGCTTCACCCAAGCTCCTGTCGGTGCTTTGAGCTTAGCATATTTAGACCAATAACTTTATAATACCTCAGCAATGATCGACCAAATTATTAACTACAACAAGACTTTCGTGGAACAAAAGAGCTACGAGAAGTACATCACCGACAAGTACCCGGATAAAAAGCTGGCAGTGCTGTCATGTATGGACACCCGATTAACCGAACTGCTCCCTGCGGCACTCGGTCTGAAGAACGGAGACGCGAAGATTATCAAGAACGCTGGTGGCTTGGTGATCTCTGCTTTTGACTCTGCAATGCGTAGCCTGATTGTCGCCATATACGAGTTGGGCGTGGAGGAGATTATGGTTGTAGCTCACTCTCACTGCGGAGCCTGTCACATGAGTTACGATCACTTCCACCATGAGATGATCTCAAGGGGCGTGACAGATGAGACGCTTGACACGATCCGTAAGTGTGGCATTGACCTTGACCAGTGGCTGGAGGGGTTCAAGGACACACCAACCTCGGTAAAAAAGACTGTCGAGACCATCAAGACTCATCCACTTGTTCCCAAGGATATTGTGGTCCGGGGTTTTATTATTGACTCTGTGACAGGCCAACTGGAAGAAATTAAGGCATAGTGAGAGTAGAGCTTTGGCTCGATGGAATTGGTATGAGCCTCGCTTCCTTTTTCATACTCACTTTAGTCTGTTGTAAACGGCATCACTTACTGGCTCGCACCACTCATTACTGGCTCCCTCCTGAACGTCCTTATGATAGGTCAGGTGCTGGAACCATGAATCCTTGGCGGCTCCGTGCCAGTGTTTCACCTCGGCAGGAATGGCAATGACGGTGCCGGGGGTCATCTCCTGCGGTTCCTTGCCCCATTCTTGATACCAGCCGCGACCTGCAACGCAAATCAACACTTGCACTTGTTTGTGGTGAATGTGCCAGTTGTTGCGACAGCGAGGCTCGAAGGTCACGTTCATCACGCCGCCGCCAACGTCGGCCAAATAACTCTGACCAATGAAGTATTTGCCGTATGGATTAGGCTTGCCCATGGGCCACTTGGTGTTTAGTGTGTAACCCTCGTCGCAGAGCCAGTGGCAGAGTTCATCGACCAACTGCTGCGAGTTGCCCATGTTAACTGCGCCCTTTTTGTGTGCAGCGAGTTGAGGCGCTACACCTTCGAGTCCGCTCAGTGCAGCAACGGTCACAATCTCCCGGTCGGCAGCAGAGAGCTGGTCGCCAGCGAAGATGTCGCCAAAGAGGTGTGACTTTAGGTAGTAGTCGTCCTGCGGGCAGAAGGTGTAGTCGAAGGGCTGTCCTGAGAGCTGCGTTTGGTTCTTCTTGCCCAGTTCATAGGCCTTCCTGGCATCGTCCCACTCAGCAGGGCGCGTCCAGGGCTTACCCTCCTGCCAGTTCGGACCTTTCTTTCCGCTCTCCTCGGAGGAGTGAGAACTCTCCAACACCTTACTCAGCACCCCCAGCGCGTTCAGGCTTCTGGGGAATCCCGTGTAGGCATAGAGTTGTGAGAAAGCTTCCTTCAGTTCGTTGATTGTTACGCCGTTGTCGAGAGCCATACGTACGGCAGGCTCCAAACGTTCCATATCACCCTGTGCCATAAGGCAGGCGCATGCCGCCAATCCCTGCTGACGTTCCGTCAGCATCTGTGCTTCTATCGTTGCCATCGTTATTATTGCGATTAAAAAGGTTACAATTCTTTTCATTTTGTTATTCTCATTTTCTTGAATATATGGCCCATCATCTCGTCGTCCAGCGGTTTCATTGTGGGCAGTTTCAGGTCTTTCACCATATGGAGCGTGCCCTGTTTGTATTTCTGAAAATGGTCGGTATTCAGATGCTTCTGATAGGCATCCTCTGATGCATAGATCTCGAGGATGCGAATCGTTGTGGGGGCCTCAGCACTCTGCATAGGAAAGAGGCAGATGACGCCTGGCTCGCGTTCCACACTGAGGCGATCTACCTCGTTGGCATAGGCTAAGTATTTCTCTAAATACTCAGGGGAAACCTCTATTTCAGCAATGCGGACAATCATATTTTCTCCTGCACTCGCTGCCGTTGGTTTTTCTCCCGTTTGGTCAAACAACCACTTGGCATTCTTCCACAGAATCATTTCCTTGAATGCCGCAAGGTCGTATTCGTCACTTAAATACTGCTTCATCCTCGCCAGGCTCTGCGTGAGCGCCTGCGGGGTAACATAGGGATAGTCGGAGCCATAGAGTAGGTGGTCGGGCGTGGTGATGGTGAGCAGCATGCGGATGGTCTCTGGGCTATGCGCACCGGCAAGGTCGTAATACAACGTACGGAGGCTGGCCTCATAGTCGATCTCGCCAACCATCCTGTTGGTCTGCATCACTGGTGTCAAGGATTTCATACGAGGGATAGCCAGCGGCAGGTAAGCGCCGCAATGAGGCACTACCACCTTTATGTTATTATAACGGGCCAGTACATTGCGGCTGATCATGTTCGACACTGCGCGGGTGGTCTCAGAAAGGTATTCATGCATGGCGAGCGGTGTCTGTTGCATGACCTGACGGTTGACAGGCTCAGGGCGATGGGGATGCAAGATGATCACGGCCCGACGCTCATTCAAGACTGAGAAGAGCGTATCGAGTTCTGGTGAGCCAAGATACTGTCCACCAACATTTGTTGCTAGCTTGATGCCATCGGCTTTCAATGTGTCGAGTGCATAAATAGCCTCGCGGATGGCTTTCGAGACATCGGGCAGCGGAAGGGCAGCACAGAACAGGAACCTCCCTGGATAATCGCGCTTGATACGAGCTGCAATCTCATTGTTTTGCCTCACTACTTCTGCTGACGAAGGCTGTGGTGCCGCCAACGTCAATACCGATGTCTGCACACCAACCTCATCCATCCATCTGAGATGGCTCTCTATGTCGTACTTTGGCAAGGGGAATCCCTCGTCCATCAGTCGTCCCTCACTTTCAAGAGATGACACAAACTCAGGAGTGATGATGTGGCTATGCACATCAATCACGACCTGAGCCATTGTCGCAGTTGCAGTCATCATCGCAAATATAATAGTCCTAATCCTTTTCATTCCGAAATCTATTTAATAACCTCCGTTTAGGGAAGGGCTGGGGTGTGGGCTACTCCATACTATGCTCCCATCCGCCACGTGTATCAATGCCTGTGGCATCAGCGAGTGTTTCGAGCCTGGACATTTCATCGTCAGTCAGTTGAATCTTTGCAGCCAGGGCAGCCTCAATGACATGACGCTCCTTTGTGGCGCCTATAATGGGCAGGGTACCCTTGGCGATGGCCCAAGCGATGCCAATCTGAGAGCATGAGGCACCATATTTCTGTCCGATGGCGGTCATCTCGTTGGTCATTGCCTCCAACTGTGGCAGTACGGGATTGTACTTCTTGCCGCGGTCGCTCTCTGCAGGCAACGGGTTCTCCTTGTTATATTTACCAGACAGGGCGCCCTGCTCCAGCACCATATAGGCCCAGAACTCGATGCCGTTCTCTTTGCAGTAGTTGAGCACACCGGCTTTCTCTGACGAACGGTAGAGCAGCGAGAAGTGGTTCTGCACAGCAGATACCTTGAAGCCTGCCTCGCCTAGAATCTCGTTGGCACGCTGAATCTCCCGGATATTATGGTTCGACACCCCCACGCGCTTCACCTTGCCCGACTTCAGGAGGGGAATCAGTCCTGGTGTCCAGCGTTCCACGTCCATGGGGTTGTGAATCCAGTAAATGTCGATGTAGTCCAGTCCCATGCGCTCCAGCGAGGCCTCGGCCATCTTTTCCACCGAGTTCTCATAGACCTCAGCCAGCTGCGGCGTGAACTTCGTGGAAATCTGTACATCCTCGCGGCGATAGTCCTTGGCCAGCGTGGCGAGAATTTTTTCTGATTCGCCCATACCATAGACGGTGGCGGTGTCCCAGAGGTTTAGTCCGGCCTTCATCGCCGCGTCAAACACGGGTATCAAGTTCTTAACGTTCGTATTGCTTCCAAACACGGCGTCTCCACCGAATGCTCCTGCGCCCCATGCCCAGGTTCCTAATGCGATTTTGCTCATATTCTTCAGTATTTAAGTTTCCGGATGCAAAGATACAGACATAATTTAATCTGGGTGATACACATATTGGCTGATTATATACCAATTTCGCAGAAAACACTTAAATATTGTAAAAACAATACCAATTTTAGGCTATTCTTGCTTTTTTGTGAGGTTATAATAATACTTTTCACCACATGGTTCATCTGTATCTATTCAATTTCCTCGCTCGTCGTTTTTTAGGTCCCAAATGAGCGGATGGAGCAGCGAGAGCAGAATAAAGTTACTTCAATTCTACTAAGTCGCGAAGACGAAGATCAAAGGTCAAATAAAAGAAATTACAGAAATTTTATTCACACAGATTTTTTGCAAGTGCCCCAAATTATTCATTAATTTATTTCGAACACGGATGACACGGATCGAACGGATCATTTTAGGTCCCAACGAAATAAAAGAAATTACAGAAATTTTATTCACACAGGTTTTTTCAAATGACCTGGAATTTTCAAGAGAAAGATACATTCGCGTTGCGTCGGCGTAGCATCGGCGTAGTATCATCGAAGAGTAGGCGAAGTGATTATGAGCAATAGCTCAGGATGTCTAAGATTTTGAATTGATTTTGATTAGATTTCTTTATGAAGCAAACTAATATAAAGAAGGCTGAGGGCAGAAGTTGGAGTGTAATTAAACTCCTCGCTGATAGTTTTTTTATGTCCCAAATGAGCGGGTGGAGCAGCGGGAGCAGAATGAAGTTTACTTCAAGTCTGCCGAGTCGCGAGAGACGAAGACTGAAGGTAAAATAAAAAAATACAGAAATACTTTTTTACACAAGTTTTTGTAAGTTACCCGGCTTTTGCCAGCAAAAGCATTACATCCCAAACGGGCATTCATCGTTTGTAGGGGGCTTTGGATGATTTCCTAAGTTGCGACATGGAAAGTTATGTTCAACATAGTCCGATATGATTAATTTTCTTTACCTTAGGAGACAACTCCTCACGCAGACGATCTACCTCGGCATGGGCTTCGGAGAGCATTGCCACAGTCTTCTCCATCTCATTAATCTCGTTGTTCGAGACACCTCTTTCACCCATTTCTCTCACATGACGGCGCAGGCCCTCAATGAGGTTGCGCGATTTCTCAATCTGAATTTCTGTTGTTTTTGACATAAATCTATAAAATGAAGTTGTTAATGATACTTTTGAAGTATAATTCCAAGCACAAAATTAATAAAAAAAGTCGATTTTACGAACGCTACAGAGCGTCATTTTTTTGATTTTTTAAGATGAAAAGCGTATTGTATTTAACGTTTTTTTGT